>NZ_JANRHK010000018.1:0-70546 GCF_024733815.1 Bacteroides sp. ET336 | reverse complement strand
TAATCAGGTCATACTGTTTTGTGAAATTAATACAAAACAGAGCCTTACTTGCCAAAGTCGGCACATATTTGAAAACCTGCGACAGAAGCATAGAAATTGTTTATTTTTACATTATAACCATTATGTACGAAGCATTAAATCCTAAAGAACTCCAGCAGGAAAGATTTGGGAGCATATTTTGAGAAAATTGCGGATTAACTCAAAAGCATCTCTCTGGAAAAAACGGTATATATCCGTGAAAGATAAGTGAATTATAAAAGGAACGCGAAACTTTACTATCCAACAGTCTTTTGATATAGAAAAGGCATTCTCTTCTAGGAATAGAAGGCTATTTTTAATACATACGAATTATCAAGTCTATGCTTATTTGATAGAAAAGGAACTTACAAAACATCCTGATTTGTCAAAGTTGAGTCCTGCGTTGTTTGGGGATACAAGGGTTGAAAAATTAACTGGATAAGAAATAAGAAATGGGTTGTTCAGCGCGTTTTTAAGTATGGTAATAAACAAGAAATTGATGAAATAATCAGATTTTATGGTATGGAAACAATAAAAACTATTTTACATAGTATCAATAATAAGCGGAAAAAAGAAACAATGGAAAGAAGCTATAAAGATTTTGCTTTATGAAATGATATTTAAAGTATATCTCTTTTTTTCTTTGGAATGGATGCGATAACTAACTGAATAGACATAATTTACAGATGTTTATTATTACATCTTATAATAGAATAAATACATAAAACAGCCTGTAGAGTTAAAATCATTCCAAAGTTTTTTGACTGGAATACTTTAACCTCTACAGGCTGACTACGGTATATAATTTCAAATAGTTTTAACTATGAAAACTATATACTTTCATTTATTGATATCAATTTTGGTCACTTGAAGAAATCTGAGAGTTATTCTCTATTTCTGAAATAGGTAATTGATAAAGGAAATTACGATCTTCCTGCTCGTGTCTAAATTTTGCAGCAGAGAAATGATTGTTGTTTTCAGCACCCCAAGTTTCATCTGTACGGTCAACAGGAATATTCAAACGACGGTTGTCAATATATTCCAGACCTTCACCCCAAAACTCAACACGTTTCTGATATATTATTTCCTCAATCAAATCAGCTTTGTTGCTAAATGTATATTCATAATCAGGTTGACGGGTTTTCATAAATTCATTGAGTTCTTTTACAGCTTCGTTAGATCCCTGATGAGCCAAAGCTTCCATTTTCATGAAATATGCTTCTTCCGAACGCAAGTAAATATAATCACCTAATTCCCATCCGGCAGATACTCCTGCCTTGATGTTTTCACGACCCGTACCGATAAATTTCACAGCCTGATATTCTACCGCTGCAGGTGATTTGGTGTCACGTAGCATTGTAACACGCTTAATTGTACCGTCTTCACCTTTAACGTCAGTTCCTGTAGAACGATCACAACAGAACCATTTCAAACGAATATCATTATCAGCAATACGGTCTACCAGCGGTTTGAAGGCAGCACGCCATACTCCGATACCGGCATACCCATCACCGTATGCATCCATCTGTGAGAAATAAGACATATATATAGTAGTATTATCAGCTGTAACATCGCATCCGTAAACAACATCAGGCAAGTTTATATTACTGAATCCCTGTAGTAAATTATCTTCACCTTTCAATATATCAAAATTGTCTATTACTACTTGTGCATACTCTATAGCCTTATCCCATTCTTGAGTAACCATATATGCACGAGCCAAATACATAGCTACTACACATCCGTCCATGTCAACAGGTGAGGAAGTACGTTCCATTCCTAATTCCTTAAACAGATTAAATGATGTAGTAAGGTCGTTTTTTATCTGCTCATGTATTTGTGCCACAGTGGCACGAGGCTGGTCTCCTTCTGTTTTCTCGGTTATAAGCGGTACACACGGAGATTGGGAATAATCATATTTTGATCCACGTCCCCACTTGGTTCCATCTACACCTGTATAGTAAGAATACTGATACAGATATGTCAGGTACAAGTAAGCATAACCACGGAATCCCATAGCAATAGCTCTGTATTTCAAGTTAGCCGGGTCTTTGCTTTCCGGGTCAATAAGTTTTAGAATATTATTGGCATTCGATATTACTCGATAGTATTCTTTCCATCTGTTATTTGTCGGTGTATAATTCTGCTGCCAGTAATCTATCATATAATGATATAGACTCATAGCGAAACGACCAGTCATGATCATATCATTACCCATCAGTGATGTCAGATAGTCAAAACTCTTCTGGCCGAAATAATTATGACTCATATCTGTGTCAACATAACTTTGCATGTCAGAATACATACCTGCCACTGCTGCCGAAAATGTCTTGTCCGGATCCTCCTGAGCTACACTACCCAGTTGATCTTCTGTTAAATAAGCGGTAACGTCAGCGTCTTCAAGACACGATGTAAACAGGCCTCCGGCAATAAGTGCCTGTATCATATATTTCATTATCTTCATATACTATAATATATTTTTAAGTTAGAAAGAAAGGTTTATACCTCCAGAAATTACACGCATTGGAGAATATCCACCATAACTGCTGCTTGCACCAGCCATAGAAACGCGAGGATCAAAACCTTGACGTTTAGACCATAGTGCGAAGTTATCTGCGGTTACATAAATCCTCATTTTCTCAACACTTATTTTTTTCATCAAGTTCTTAGGCAATGTATATCCCAAAGTAATATTACGTATGCTGAAATAGCTTGCCTTTATCAGATTAAGATCTGATGATTGAGTAAATGAATTACCACTATCATTTGCATTCCAGATAGGTAATTTACCTTTTCCTGTTTCCGGATTGAAAGTATCCCACATATCTTTATTATGTCCTACATAGAATGATTGACTCATGCCATCCAAGTAAGAATAGTCATAAGCATAACCACCAATCTGGAAAGCTGTAGCTATAGAAAGATCAATACCTTTGTAAGAGAATGTAGTATTCAAACCACCATTAAAATCAGGCAGTGCAGATTTACCAAGGAAATATTTAGTTGCATCTGCATAAGTAGTAGTTGTTGTACGACCTACTACTTCATTGTTTTCATTTAGCTCATCTTTATACCACATTGGCTTGCCTTCTTCATTCATACCTGCATACATGTAAGTATAGTATTCATAACGGCTTTTTCCTTCTCTTAAATTGAACAAGCCATCGGTAATACCATCTTTACGATTCTCTTCAGGCAGTGTCAAGATACGATTCTTATAGTGAGAACCCACTACAGATACAGTCCATTTCAAGTCAGGTCTGTTGAAGATGTCAACATTCAAATCAAATTCGATACCTGCATTTTTCATCGCACCTAAGTTTTCCCAATTATAAGGACGTCCAGCCGTAGAGAAAGCTACAGGACGTTTGAACAACATATCGTCTGTTCTACGGTAGAAATATTCGAATGAACCATATACTCTGTCAAACAAGCGGAAATCAGCTCCTACGTCAAAAGTATTTTGTTTTTCCCAAGTCAAGTCCGGATTACCATAAAATACAGGTGAATATCCCAATTCAGAACCATTCCAAGTAACTTCGTATTGATCCATGTAAGGAGTATAGGCATAACTATATCCTGAAAGGATGTTTTCATTACCTTGAGTACCGTATGATGCACGTAGTTTCAAATCGTTAAGCCATGATTCTGTACCATTCATAAACTCTTCCTTGCTGATACGCCAAGCACCTCCTACTGACCAGAAGTTACCCCAGCGATTCAAGAAACGTGATGTACCGTCACGACGGAAAGCAGCAGAAAGATAATATTTATTATCGTAGTCATAGTCTGCCATAACAAAATATCCTTCTATATTATGGTCAACTGTATAACTGTCGATGTATTGCATCTGACCACCATTTACCAGTTCAGGATTATTAGGATTGAAGAAATTGGTTTTCTGTCCTTCCAGATATTTGAATTCATATTTATAAGCCTCATGGCCCATTTTTGCAGACAAATGATGATTGCCAAATGCGTTACTATAAGCCAAAATCTGGTTAAAGTTTGTAGTAATTGTGTTATAACTACCTTTTGTACCACGACCACCAAAAGACTGTCCATCACCTATTAAAGGTGTATAATAAGTAGTTGAACTGTTGTTGGTAAAATCATAACTGTAGTTTGCAGTAAATTTAAAATTCTTCAGGAAAGATATTTCTATATACGAACGTGAAGTCAGATTGTTATATACATTTTCACGGATATCTTCATTCATGTTTGCTATAACATTCTGATTGGTTGCAGTAGGGCGCTTTCCTGTACCGTCTGTTTCACCATTTCCGGCATCGTACATAGGTTCTCCGTTCTCATAATATTTCATATTTCCTTCTGCATCATAAGCATGAACCGGGTAGATTGGAGCCCAAGAACGTGCTACACTAAACGGATTGGACGCTAATCCGGCCCCTTCCTGCACTCCGTTCTGTGTGGTTTTTGAGTAACCAACATTTGTTCCTACTTTCAACCAAGACTTCAGTTGAGAATTAATATTTGCACGAGCTGTAAAACGATTATAAGAAGAACCTAATACATAAGAATCGTTATCCAAGTATCCCATAGATACATAATAATCAGTCTTATCATTACCACCTGATGCAGATACATTATACTCCTGACGGAAAGCATTATTAAATAATGCGTCAGCAAAAGTGTCATTATAACGAAGACGAGCATTTGTGTTTAAATTTCCGTCCGGTGTCACCAAGTATTCTCCTTCAGGAATGATGAAGGCATTGTAATTTCCTAATTCGCTCAACAACAATTTACTAGCTTCCAAATTTGCGTCTTCAATTGACATTCCACTTGCCCATTGAGTGTTACGAATACCGTACCATGTCAAACGGTAAAATTCTCCTGGATCAGTAACCATATTGTAATCCTTATAAGCACGCTGAGTCACACCCCATGTACCATTAAAGTTTATAGATACTTTATCCTTACTTCCGCTTTTAGTTGTAACCATTACTACTCCACCTGCAGCACGCGAACCATACAAAGAGTTTGACACTGCATCTTTTGATACGTTAATAGAAGCAATATCCGCAGGGTTTATATCAGACAATCTACCATTAAAAGGCACTCCGTCAACTACAATCAAAGCTTCATTGCTTGCCGATAGAGAACCAATACCACGTAAAACTATACTGGCATCGCTTCCAGGCTGACCTGTTGAACTTACAATTTGCAGACCTGCAACAGTTCCTTCCAAGGCATTTGTTACAGAAGTCGCTTGTGAGTTACTGATAATTTCTTTCTTAACACTACTGATAGAACCGACCAGGTCTTGTTTACGTTTGGTACCATAAGCTACAACTGTCACTTCATCCAATAGCTCCGAGTCAGAATGCAATTCCACCTTAACAATCTTTTGAATTGCCACTTCCTGTGTTTTCATACCGATAAATGAAATAACCAAAGTTCCGGCCGAACTTTTACTTATTTACAAAATATTTATATAAATAGTATATCTATTTTTCACTATGTTAGAAATGCTTGTATTATACCTCTTTTTATATTGAATTCGGCATAAGATAACTAAATCCTTTGAGGCGTAAAATATTAAAAAGAGAGGTTGAGTGTTCGACCGTTATTGTACGTTTTCTTACATCCTTATACCTCGAAAAAAACGTGGGCATGTTTCAAATAAAACGTGCGCACGTTTTGAATCGAATGTGCGCACGTTTTAGATTGAATGTGCGTACGTTTGATCTATAATATTCTTCAAGCATTCTTTTCCAGATCATTCACAATACCTTGCGGAAGAATGTCTGCATAATGCTGGGTAGTACGAATATTCTTATGTCCCAATAATTTCTGTACAGTAGTAATGTTTACACCTTTATATACAAGTAAAGTAGCATTTGTATGTCTGGCAGTATGAAATGAAATATGTGTACTGATACCTGCCAACATTTTTATTCTCTTTAGCTCCTTGTCAATACTTGAATTTGAATTTATTTTAAAAAAAGAGCCTATGTCGCAACTGTACCTTTTTAATATAGATATTGCCTTACCATTAAAAAGAAGATATAATGGTAATCTAGTTTCGACTTCTGTTTTTACAGATTTATACATTAACCATAATTTGTTATCAATATTGATTAGATTCTCTTTAGTTAACGAACAGAAGTCTGAATATCTTAGTCCTGTATAGCAACAGAATAGAAAGGCATCTAGCGTATGCAGCATTTTCTTGTTTTTTCCACACAATGACAGAGTCTCCAATTTATGAAGCTCTTCAGGCAGAAGGAATGTATATTTCGACTCACCTTTTAACATTTTGTATCTTCTAAATGCATCTTCATCGTTTTTTATTAATTTTTGGTTTATTGCTTCATTATAAAAGCTTCTTAAATGCTTGATGTGTTTGATAATAGTGTTAATTTTATAATTTCTTGAAGTAAGAAACTTCTCAAATTCCATTATGTATTCATATGTTATACTTCTAAAAGACGTACCAGAGTCAAATATGTTTATGAGTTTTACAGTTGTCATAAGATTCTTTTTTGTACTATCTCTTTTTCTGCTGGTATTAATATATCCTTTACAAAAATCTATAAATGCTCCATCATTTATATTAGTATTCTCAATATCGGCATTGATTAATTGCTCAAGTGTAAGTGGAGTATTATTTTTCCACATTTGAAGTTCTTTCCACTCTAATTTTAGTAAATGTTCTTCCAGAAACCTATTTAATAACTCATGATTAGGGTGTGAAGGCATTACTTCCTGTTTCCTGAAATTCCAAAACTTAGGTTTAAGAAATACATTTGTAGGCAAGTAAACTTTGTTGGAAAGTAGCTTTGCTTCTATTTCCACCATAGCCGTAGAGTTTGCATTTAGGTTATTTTCACGATTAAGAACTAGTTTAAAACAAATTTTCTGCATAATACTTTTTGATTTATAAATAATGAATATAGTGTCATATAATCTTTCAAGGAATAAAATAAGTGATATTATTAAGTATCGAATTGTAATAAAACATCAGATTACTATCAAAATGCTTTTTTTATGATGTAAAACATGTAATCGTTTGCTTTTTTAGAAGAAATTTGTCAATTTAAGTGTTAAAAAGCAGGGAATGACGACTTTTTGCTTGAAAAAAGAGAAAAATATTCAGATTTTATTATTACTTTTGCGACCTGTTAGAGAGAACAAATTTTTATTAATGTAAAGTTAAACTTTAAGAGAGATTTTTATGAAAAGAAAATTGATGCTGTTAATGACCTGCCTGTTTATTGGCATAGGTCTGGTAAACGCTCAGGTCTCTAAAGTGACAGGTACTGTCACTTCTCACGAGGACGGTTTACCAGTAGTGGGTGCATCTGTATTGGTTAAAGGTACTACTGTTGGTACTGTAACTGATATTGATGGTAATTTCACTATTACTAACGTTCCAAGTT
This sequence comes from Bacteroides sp. ET336, assembly GCF_024733815.1. Classification (NCBI taxonomy): domain Bacteria; kingdom Pseudomonadati; phylum Bacteroidota; class Bacteroidia; order Bacteroidales; family Bacteroidaceae; genus Bacteroides; species Bacteroides sp. ET336. Next base: position 63,122 of record NZ_JANRHK010000018.1, on the reverse strand, counting down.
CGGCCGGAACTCTAGTTATTTCGTTCATCGGAATGAAATCTCAGGAGGTGGATATTAAACCGGTGGTTAATGTCGTATTACATTCCGATACAGAATTACTTGATGAGGTTGTTGTCGTTGGTTATGGTTCTGGTAAGAAGCTAGGTTCTGTTGTAGGTTCTATTGCAGCAGTAGGAAATGAAAAAATAAAAAATGTACCGACTGCCAACTTCTCTGATGCTTTGTCTGGTCAGGTTTCTGGACTTTCAGTTTTGTCAAGTTCAGGTGACCCTACGGCAGTTGCTTCTATACGTTTGCGTGGAGTTAACTCTATCAATGCAGGAACCACTCCTTTGTTTGTATTGGATGGTGCACCAATTAGCTCAACTGTTTTTAACTCGCTTAATCCTAATGATATTGAGAGCATTACAGTTTTGAAGGATGCTGCTTCTACTTCAATTTATGGTTCTCGTGCTGCTAACGGTGTTATTGTAATTACCAGTAAAAAAGGAAAGTTAAATCAAGATGCTAATGTTACATTGAGAGCTCAGTTTGGTTTCTCTTCTATCGTTGCAGATGGTGCTGAAATGATGAACTCAGAGCAGTATATTAAGTTCCGTGAAATGATGAATCAGCCGGTTTCACAGGAAATTAAGGATCTGGTTCAGAATTATGGTATAAGTACTAACTGGCGTGATGAGATCTTTGATGGTAGTGCTCCTACTTATAATCTTGATGCTTCAATTAATGGTGGTGGAGAAAAAATCTCTTATTTCTTGTCTTTGAACCACATGAATCAGGAAGGTATCATTGATCAGTCAGGTGTACGTCGTGAATCTTTACGATTTAATATGGATTCAAGAGTGAAAGATTGGTTGAAAGTTGGCTTGCAGTCGAACCTTGCTTTTACACAGTATGAGCAGAATAATGAAATTAATGCTAGCGGTTTGTATGCAACTAACCCTGCGATGTTTGCGAGAATGGCAATGCCATTTGATTCTCCATATTATTATCATTTTGATGAAAATAAGAATATTGTATATGGTGATAAAGCAGAATATCTGCACTATTCACAGATGCCAACTCCTGGTTATATAAATAGCAATAGAGATGTTCAGCGTAGACGTGTAAGCGCTAATATTAATTTGTATGAAGAACTTACTCCTGTAAGAGGATTGACTTTGAGAGCTCAACAGTCTGTTGATGCATATGATTATACATTGTCTAATCAAGGTTTCCCTACTGAAACTCTTGAAACACCTATGGGTGATACATATCAAGGAGCTACAGGATATAGACAGGAAAGCTATTCAAGATATTATTCTTTTACTTATACTAATACCGCTGAGTATAAATTTAATATAGACAGACATAATATCTCTGCTTTGCTTGGTCAGGAATCTATAATATCTAGAACTAATGGTTTTGGAGTATTTACTGAAGGTCATACAGATATTCGTCAGATGAAACTTACGCAAGGTACAACAGTAGGTATAGGTGATTTGTCTCATTCTTTGGTAGAAACTATATTCAATTCATATTTCTTGAATGCTTCATATAATTATGATTCTAAATATTATTTGGACTTCTCTTTCCGTAGAGATGGTAGCTCGAAGTTTGCACCAGATAATAGATGGGCTAATTTCTTTGCAGTAGGAGCAATGTGGGATTTAAAGAAAGAAGACTTCTTGAGTGATGTTGATTGGTTGAATAATTTATCATTGAAAGCAAGTTACGGTACTACAGGTAACTCTAGTATTGATGATTATATGTATTTTGGTCTGTTGGGTAGTGGAAGTAACTATAATGGTAGCTCTTCTCTAGGAATAAGTCAGCCAAGTAACTATGATTTGACATGGGAAACTGTAGCTTCAACAAATGTTGGCTTAAGCTTTAGACTTTTCGATCGTGTATCAGCTGATGTGGAATTTTATAACAAAAAGACAACAGATATGTTGATGCAGATACCTTATTCTTATACAACAGGTTATGGTTCAGGTTATGGTAATATTGGTTCTATGGTGAATAGAGGTGTTGACGTAAGTGTTTCTTATGATATACTAAAATCTAGAGATTTTTACTGGTCAGTACGCGCTAACTTTAACTATAATAAAAACGAAATTACTGAACTGTTTAATGGACGTGATGAATATGCATTGCCTGATTATGGATTAATGTATAAGGTTGGTCATTCTGTAGGAGAACTTTATTTCGTTCGTAGAGCTGGTGTCGATCCTAATACAGGAGAACAGATGTGGTATGATAAAGATGGAAATATTACAAAAGTATTTAATGAAGAACGTGATGCTGTTCTTTTGGGTAAAGATCAATTCGCTCCTTGGACAGGTGGTTTCGGTACACAGTTTATGTGGAAAGGCCTTAGTGTAAATGCAGATTTTGCATGGGCTGCTAAGAAATATATGATGAGTAATGATAGATACTTCATGGAAAATCCAGGTCAGGCTGCTGATTTTAACCAGACTACAGCGATGCTTGATATGTGGACTACTCCAGGACAGATAACAGATATTCCAAGATATGATCAGGCTATTCAGTTTGATGATCATTTGGTTGAAAATGCCTCATTCCTTCGTTTGAAGAATATTACAGTTCAGTATTCATTGCCTTCAAAAGTAATGTCCAAGACTGGTTTCTTTAAGAATATGAGTGTATTCTTTACCGGTAGAAACTTGCTTACTATAACCAAATTTACCGGATATGATCCAGAACCAGATTCTAACTTGGTTAAATTCTTCTATCCTAATACAAAACAGTATGTTTTTGGTGTTGAACTAACATTCTAATTAAACTTGAGCATTTATGAAAAAAATATTTCTTACATTATTAATGACCGGTGCACTTATCTCATCATGTGATATGGAAGTAAAGCCATACGGATCATTGGATGATACTACGGCTATTCAGTCATTGAATGACTGTTACCGTTTTAGAAACGGTTTATATAATAGCCTGAAAGGTATGACTACAGGTAGTTATGTGTATATTACAGATTTACAGGGAGATGAATTTCAAGCTACTGTAAGTTACGGTAATAGAAATGGTATTGTTCATGCTGGTACTTTTACATCGGCTGAGGGTACATTTGAATCATACTGGGCTGCTTTTTATTCTGTTATTACTTCTGCGAATTATATAATTGAGAAAATGGATAATTTGAGGAATAGCAGTTCCTTTAATGAAGACGAGTTGATAGAACTTGATAGATATGAAGCTGAAGCAAAGTTTATCCGTGCATATAGTTATTTTTCTTTAATGCAACGTTTCTGCGAACCATACACAGCAGAAATTGGTGCAGCTGAAGCTATGGGACTTCCTATAGTTAAGACTTATGATCCAACAGGTGATTTAACAAAATATCCGGGAAGAAGCTCTCAGGATGATACATATAAGTTTATAGATGAGGATTTGACAGATGCATTAAACGGATTGGCTAAGTATGAAGCTAAAAATAATGAAAATCTTGCTCCTGAAGCTATATATCTTTCAACTAACGCTGTAAAAGCCCTTCAAGCTAGAATAGCCTTATATAAGGGTGATAATGCTACTGCACTTTCAAAATCTGAAGAAGTTATTAATTCAGGAATTTATAGTTTGGCTGAAATTTCTGAGTTTAAACAAATGTGGAAAGAAGATAAAACAAATGAAGCTATATTGAAAATCCACATGACAAATACAGAATTAGGAAATTCAACAGGTGGAACTTATCTTGGAACTAAACTCAACTCTGCAGATTATATACCATCGTATGAGACAATATCTATGTATGCAGAAAATGATATACGCTCACAGGTATATTTTGATACATGGAACTTGTCTGTAGAAGGTGGTACATATAGCACAGTAGTATTTAATAAATATCCTGGTAACGATGAGTTGAAAACTGGATCTGATCCAAACTTCGTGAATATGAGTAAACCATTCAGATTGGCTGAACTTTATTTGATCGCAGCCGAAGCTGCATCAACAACAGATGAAAATAAGGCAAATAAGTATTTGAATGATTTACGTGAAAAAAGAATTGAGGGTTACCAGAGAACAACTTATTCTGGACAGGCTCTTATTAATGAAATCCGTACGGAACGTCAAAAAGAGCTTATAGGAGAAGGTTTCCGTCTTGCAGACCTTAATAGATGGGGACTTGGTTTCCAAAGAGGTGTAAGTCATCCTGAAAATCCAGATGTAGAATCAATATTGGCTGTAAACGGTAAAGGTTTATCATACAGTGTTAAAGATTATAGATATGTTTGGCCTATACCTTCTGCTGAAATGCAAACCAATCCACAATTAAAAGGACAACAAAACAAAGGTTATTAAATTTATTATTGAAATTTTATGAAGAAGAAAAATATATTAGGAGCTTTACTATTGTCGTCTGTTATGTTTGTTGGATGTGCAGAAGATGAGATAGTAATGAACACTTCCGATGCCAAAGTAGGATTTGCTACTTCAGAATATACAGTAAAGGAAAGTGATGGTATAATTCAAATTCCTATCAATGTAACCGGAGAACAGAATGGAGCTGTTGATATCGTATTAAAGGTTGAAGAATATGGTAATAATCCTGCAAAACAGAATGTAAACTATTTTCTGACAGATAATACTTTGAGAATATCAGCAGAAGATAAAACTATCAGTGCAGAATTTAGTTTAGCAGATGATGAAGAAATCAATGAAGCAAGAACATTCGTTGTTAAAATAGAGTCTGCAAATGGAGCTACTATTGATGAGTCTGCTAATGCCTGTATCGTAACAATAAAGGATAATGACGCTAATTTCTACGAAAAACTTGGAGGTAAGTGGAAATTGACTGCTGGTGCAACTTCTTACGATGCTACTATAACTATTTATGGAGAAAGTAATCCAAAATATGAAAAAGAAATGATTCTAGGATTTGCATTACAAGGTGTAAACTTACAGTTCACTATGAATTATTCTTTTGATATAGCAAGTAAAAAGATTACACTGACTATGCCTACAGGTGAATTGTTAGCAGAAGGATTGAACTTCGGTGCTCCTTTAGGTGTATGTGATGCTTATTCTTGTATTATAAAAGGAAATAACTTGTCTTTTGATACATTGGAGTGGGAGGTAAGCGAAGATATAAAAAGTATCACAATAAAAGAAGAAGGCCTTGGATTGGCTGCTGCATTATTTGAAGCAGGAACAGAAAACTTTACTGGATATACTTGGTTTAATTTATCAAATCCTGTTTTAAGTAAATAACAATCTTTTTTATATACAAAAAAGGGGCATGTATTTTCATGTCCCTTTGTATCGTTTATATAGTTGCCTGAATATCATGAGAAAAATTTATCTTTTATGCATACTAATGTCGATAGCAAATTTAATTTTTGCGCGGCGTGTAGATCCAACACATGTTTCAGAAATTGCTTCAGAAATTTTATACATGAAGACTGGAGTTACAAATTACAGAGTAAGTAGTATTGATTTGATAAAAAGAAATATTTATTTGATACATTTAGCTCCAGAAGGATGGATGTTGATGTCGAGTGATGATTCTTTTGAACCACTATTGGCATATTCGTTGAATGGAAAACTGAATAAAAATTCCCAATTACCAGATAATATGGAATTTTATGTAGGACTTTACAATATGCGTATTGGAAAAATATCTGAAAAAAGTCTCAATCCACTTGTTGAGTGGAATAAAATGTATTATAAATCCGTAATACGTTCACGTTCAATAGGTACAAAAATAGAACCAATAATAAATGTAAATTGGAATCAACCAGAACCATTTAATGCAAAATGTCCTGCATTAGGAAGTAGTAAGGCTTTGGTTGGTTGTGTAGCTGTTGCTATGGGTCAAGCCCTCTCTGTTACAAAACATCCTGCAAGACCGGTAGGTAATTTTACTACGACATCACCAATGGCAACCATAAAATCATTTAATTATGATAATGAAGAACCATATAATTGGGATAATATATCTGATGGATCTAAAGATAATTATGCAGAAGTTTCACGTCTTTTATATCATCTTGGTGTATCTGTTGAAATGCAATATGGCTTAGATGCTTCAGGTACTTATACTTATTTAGTTGAAAATGCTCTTAAAACTCATTTTGCCTATAATAACGTGAAATACTATTGGAGAGATGAATATGAAGGAAACTGGGAACAGTTGATAATAAATGAACTTGGAGCAGGCCGCCCTGTTGTATATAATGGAGTTGATACAAAGAATAATGCAGGGCATTGTTTTAATTTAGATGGTTATGATGGAACCGGAATGTTTCATGTAAACTGGGGATGGGGAGGATATGGAAACTCATATTTTAATCTTAATGCTTTGAGAGACAAATTTATGGGTATGGATTATTCAGATCAGCAAGGAGCTGTCATTGGAATTGCGGCTCCAAGTGACAGACCATTAAATATTAATGTTACACAACTGTCTGCGCCGTCTGGTCAAAGACCTGGAGTATTTGTAGGAAAGATATCTGTAGAAACAAGCGCAGTAGGACATACTTATTCATATTCAATAAGAGGTAAATATAAATCAGATGGAGTATATGAAACTGTGCCATTTAAGATAGTTGGTGATGAGATTTATACTTCGCAATCTTTATCTTATACAGCCGGCAGTTATGATGTAGAAATTGTAGTTACAGACGAAGATATAAATGCTTCTATTTCACAAGGCTTTAATATCAAGATTACAGGAAATTTACCTGCTATAAAATCAATAGAAGAAGCAACCTCTTTAGAATATGATAATTTAACAAAAACTTTAAGATTAAGTTCACTACAAGGAATAGAGTATATAATAAAATCAGAAAATGGAGTAATTATAAAAGATGGTAGTTTTGAAAATCAGCCATTGGAAATAAATACTCAGGAATATCCTTACGGTAAATACATTATTAATTTAAAAGATGATTACGAAGAGAAAGAATTATCAATTATTTTAAGTGAATAAATTATGAAGTTTACAATATTTTGTCCATATATATTCCTTTTGGGTGTGATTGTTGGTTGTAGTGATAAAAACGATCCTTCAGGAAATGATGAGAATCCTCCAGCTGGAGGAGATGTAATACTGTCTATTTCTACAGAAATAAACTCTCGTACTGCTAAAACAGCTTTTGTTGATGGCGATCGAATGAATTTATTTGTAAAAGAATATAATACAATTAGTTCTAATAATTTATTAGAAGGAAATATAATTGCAAGTTTTACAGAGTCAAAATGGAATATTCAACCTGAAATTAAATTGAATGAAAATATTTCAGGTTTTGTTTATGCATTTTATCCGTTTGATGAGAATATAACATCTGCTTCTTACGTGTCAATTGATGCAAATGAACAAATTGATTATTTGTACTCAGGTAAAGGAGTTTTGGTCTCATTGAAAAATCCTGAGGCAAAGTTAAATATGTCGCATGCAATGTCTGCGATTGCTGTTAATATTATTAAAGGGGATAATTATAAAGGAAGTGGAATTTTGCATAGTATAACTGTTAGTGGTGATGGATTTAAAGTCAAAGGTAACCTGAATATTGAGACAGGAGTGATTACGCCTGAGACGGATGGGTCTATCATTGTTGAAACAGAAAAAGAAATTGTCGGTAATGGATGGAATTCTGATTTACCGCAAACATTTACTATCCCATTTGAATCTGACGGTAAAAAAACAGTAATGACATTCTCTATTGATGACCAAAGTTATCAGGTTATCTTACCATCAATAAAGATAGAACGTGGAATGAAATATATTTTCAAATTAGGTTTGTCTGATAATAATATAACTTTATTCTCGGATAAAACTGAAGTTGTGCCTTTACAAAAAGAAGATGATGAAATTGGTATGGAAAGCAATGTAAAAACTATTGTATATGATTTTATTGGAGAAAAGGCATTGCTTCCTGATATATCTGGAGAAAATATGGTAGCAGGTTTTGTAAATTGGGGAGACAATAGTACTTTGGAAATTTATAAATCACAGAATTCTCATATTTATAAAGAAACAGAAGATGTTCATACAATAAAAATTGAGAATTGGAATGCTGATAAAGTGACATTTAATAATCTGATTGGCATCTCAAAAATAGACTTATCTAATTTTAAATGAGAGTTTTTACTTTCAATTTTAATATTTGCAAAACTCAAAATAAAACTAACTCAAAAAAAACAAAAAATGAAAAAACAAAAATTTATTAAGACACTTTTCCTAACGTGTATGCTTATGATGCTTTGTTGGGGATGTAAGGAAAATGAAGAGACACAGCAAGCAACATCGGTTAATAACATCAATGCAGTTTTGACTGCACCTGAAGGTCAGGTTTTCACGACATCTGCTACTATAGATGTGAAAGTTGCAGGTGCATTGGATTTTGCTTATAAGGTAGTTGAAGGAGCTAATGCAACGCCAGTTGATGGAGCTGTTATATATGCTGAAGCTCAAAATAAAGTTGATGGTATAGTGAAAATTGAAGATGATGCTCAGAAAATAAATATTTATGGTCTGGAAGGAAATAAGGATTACACAGTATTCTTTGCGTTCAGAGCTGATGATGGTTATAAGGTGGAATCTGTGTCATTAAAAACTCCTGTATATACTCAGCCTCTGACAATTGTGGATGCAAATATGTTTAAGGTTACATTCCATGTTGAAGTACCAAATGATACATATTATAAAGTGAGTATAGTTCCTACAGAAGTTTATAGAACTAACGAAGAACTTTATGGCTACAAGGACTTTAGTTATATGGCTGATGGTGATTTTATGGGAGAAGGCCAGGGTATGCCTTTACCACAATTCAAAGGTCCTAAGACTATTACATTTGAGAACGGACACAGTATGTATACTGGAGCATACAATGAAGATAAGGTTTTGAATTGGGGAGAAGGAACTGGCAGCGATCCTATAGAGGAGGCTGACTTGATAACTCAGATTAATCCAGGTACAAGCTACCAGCTTATTATATGGGAATGTCAAGAGAATGGTGATATTTCCGAATTCATGTTTGGAGGTATGTCAGAAATTAATGCTCAGGCGAGTTCAAGAGCAACTGAAAATCCGGTTTCACCTGTTGCACCGTCGGAAGTTTATTTATCTGGCGAACTTGTAACTTCAGTAGAAATGTCAATGGGAGGAATGGATATGGGTACATATCCTAAGATGTTCATGCGTCAGGGATTCTTTACTCAATTGCCGGCTCCAGGAAACGGTGAAGTAAAAATAGAAAAGGTTCTTGTACGCGAAAAGACGCTGGTTATGAAAATGACACCGGAAGAAGGTGTGCAGACAATGAAATATAACCTTATAGAAGAAGGTGAAAATATGGAGAAACTCCTTAAATATGTAGATGGTGAAAGAGGTATAGAATCTATGATATTCAGTGGAGGATATGAGTCGTCTAAAGAAATAGAAGTGGCATTTGATGTGGAGGTTGACAAAAAGTATTCTTTATTTGTTTCTGCTGTTTACAATGATGATGCTACTATACGTAGTCTTTACAAGATGACAGGTATAGAAATTCCTAAATCTACAAATCCTAAAGCTGAGCTTACGGTAGAAGCCGTTGAGTCGGCAAATGGTGATCCGTTTGTGGTTATGTTCAAAGTGAAAGCCCCTAACAAAGATTGTTATGCTTTCAGATATCTTATGAACTATACAAGTGAATGGTTTCCTATGCTGAACGGAATAGAAGGAGAGGAAATGGATACCAAAGTGGCTCAAATGATTGGACAGTACGGAACCGTTGTAAATGAAGAAAACGGTTCGGATATATTGAAGAAAATCAACAGCGATGAAGGCTATATATTAGGATTTACTTCACAGGATGATAAGGAAAGCTGGTTGGCACTGATGTCGTATAATGTAGACGAATCGACAAAATTGTTCTATGACGGACCTCAATACAGAGCAAGATCTGGCAAATGGGAGGCAGAAACTCCTGTACAGAGCGAATTGTTTGAGAAGCTTAAAGGTGAATGGACCGGAACACTTAAGCGTCCGGGAGAAAGTGGAATGATATCCACATTTGATGTCACTATCGGACAAGAACCGGCAGGATATACCACTACTCTTCCTGAGGAAATAAAAGCAGACCTTATAGAATACTTCAAGAAACAAGGAAACGAAAATCCACAAGCTGAAGTTGATAAACTGTGGGAGGAATTTAAAACAAGTCAGGAAAAATATAAAGATAAATATATCGGCCATAACTGGATGGTAGGTACAGGTTTCTGTTATGACAAAATATCAACTAAATTCGCGACTCCTCTTGACCTGTTCGGTGATACGGGATATTCTGCATATGATACTGACGAACTGTTCCAGGATTATGGTCCGAAATTGTTCTTCAAGATAGGAGCTGACAACAGCATTACACTTGTAAGTTCAGAAATGGATGATGAAGGTTTCTATACCACATATATTGATCCGTTTGAAGCATGGAGAAACCGTATAAGCCTATATGGTTACAATGAAGATTATGCTACAGATTTCAGTCAGTATAATTTCCCTTGTGAATTATCTGAAGATGGAAATACATTGACAATCAAACCTTATGAGAAAAACAATTTTGTATTCACTCCATCATTTGCACAGGAAATGAATATGGGTGCATGGAGCTGGAACTGTAAGGTTGATGGCAATATTGTTCTGACCAGGAAGTCTGATGCAGAAAGTCGCGCAAGCAAGAGTCGTGCATCACATTTATTTGTACCAGGAGAATATAAAGTATTACCAGTTAAAGGTAATGGTATGTTGAGAAGAACCCGTTTGCCAAAGGCAGATGTGCTTCCAGAAAGGGTTTATCATAAGCCTTATACTGTAGCGAATGCTCAGTGAGATTATTAAAAAATATATAATATCAGAAAACAGTAGCGGTTTAATGTGCCGTTACTGTTTTACTCGTTTTAATGAAGAGGTATTTGTGTAACAAATTTTAGTAAAGATTTATAGAAATGAAGAAAATCTCATTTTTGTTGGTCATACTATTGTTGATAGCAAACTATAGTTTTGCACAAAGTGTATGGCCTAATGTTAAGGTTGAAAAAATTAACGGTGATGTTGTAAACACAAAAGATGTACTTGAGGGAAAACCTGCTATTGTGTCTTTTTGGGGGGTTACTTGTAAGCCATGCATGACTGAACTGAATGCACTTAATGAGGTTATGGAAGAATGGCAGGAAGAAATAGACTTCAATATAATTGCAGTATCAATAGATGACAGCCGTTTTACATCACGTGCGCGTTCAATGGCTCAGGGATTTCAATGGGGCTTTATATGTCTGTTCGACAAGAACCAGGATCTGAAGCGTGCTATGAATGTATCTCTGACTCCACAAACATATATCGTAAATGCTAAGGGTGAGATTGTATATTCACATACCGGATATACACCCGGCAGTGAATATGAGTTATTTGAGAAACTTAAAGAGATAAGCGAGTAATGAGACAACTGATATTTACATTGCTATGCGTTACTTCACTTCCCTTATTTTCGCAGGAGAAGGGATATCTTACAGGGAGTCTTGAGTCAAACAGCATATATTATGTTAAGGATAATGGACTGAATAAAGAAAACTCAGTAGATCCTGACGACAGGTTCGGTAGCAACAACTATCTGAAACTTGATTATACTTTAGGTAAATTCAGTGCAGGAATACAGTTGGAAGGTTATCTCCCTACACTGCAGGGATATGATATCGGTCTGTATGGAAGTGGAAAGAAAGCAATATTAGGAATAAAGTATGCATCATGGCAGGATGAAAATTTTGCTTTTCGAGTAGGTGATATTTTTGAACAGTTCGGTTCCGGACTTGTTTTCAGAAGTTATGAAGACAGAACTTTAGGAATAAACAATTCTATAGAAGGTGTAAACGCAAGCTATAACTTCAAGAACTATGTCAGTGTAAAGGGATTGTATGGGCGTCCAAGACTTTATGATTCCTATGCTGACTCCTGGATAAGAGGAGCTGACCTGAGTTTATCGGTATCTGATATTATTGGATGGAATAGCGGATTGCTTAATCTGGAAGGAAGTGTTGTGAACCGTTACGAAGCATTGCCTGAAGATGCTTCCAATGCCTTGATTGTGGATAACCTGAATCTATATTCCGCAAGGCTGAATTTTGACTATAAAGGGATTAATATGGCTGCAGAATATGTTGGAAAAGGTAAAGATGCGTCGTTTAATGCTTCTAAGCCTGTGCAGGGACATGGATTTCTGGCTGAAATAGGATATAATTATAAAGCTCTGTCTGTGCTTGGGACATATCGTGAACTTAATTACATGAATACAACTCTGGCGCGTAATGGTAGAGGAGTTGGAAACGTGATGAACTATCTACCAGCTCTCACCAGACAATATACTTATATGCTTGCAAATCTTAATCCATATCAGGTGCAAGGAGACGGTGAGCGTGGAGGACAGTTGGATATATACTACTCCATTCGTTCAAAAGAGGATAGAAGTAAGTATTGGAATCTGCATTTTAATGGTTCCATGTTTTATTCTAATAAGAATATTACAGGGAAATCACGTCTGCTGTGGCGTGATATAAATGCAGATGTAGAACGTCAATGGAACAGGAAGTTCAAGACATCGCTTCTTGTATCGGTACAGGAATGGAATCCTTCTTTAGGTTTTGACGACGAGACTTATCTGTCGAACATCTTCGTACTGGACGGCCTTTATAAATTCGACCGTAAGAAGTCAATCCGTGCCGAGTTGCAGTATCTGTATTCACAGGACTACGAAAAAGATTGGGTTGCGGCTCTTGTTGAGTTCAGTTTTGCTCCAAAATGGAGCTTTTCTGTTAGTGATATGTACAATCTTGGAACTACTGATACACACTATTACAGTGGTTCAGTGAGCTACACACGCAAGAATACGCGATTACAATTGAGCTATGGCCGTAATAGAGCCGGATATGTATGTTCAGGTGGGGTTTGCAGATATACACCGGCATATACAGGCGCTAACTTGACTGTAACATCATCATTTTAATAACAAACATAAAAACAAAAAAACATGAAACTTAAGAATTTATTTTTCGGACTGGCTGCGGCATTTATGGCGACAGCCTGTTCAAGTAACGATGATCCAGGTAACGGAAACGTACAGGAAGGATTACAACTGAACTCTTCGGAAGCATACATTTTGAACAACGGACAGGAAGAGACATTATTCACCGTTACTATGGAAGGAGCGGACGTGACCGCACAATCTACAATATACCAGAAAGTAAACGGAAAATCGGAAGTATATGAAGGACTTTCATTTAAATCTTCCGAAGCTGGGAAATATGTTTTTTTTGCAAGTTATCAGGGTAAGCTGACACCGGAAATAACAATTGAAGCTGTGAAAGAGAAACTGCAACTTCCGGAGGATACCGACTCTGACAAATATGACGGTTTCCGTAAAAGAGTATTGGTTACAGAAGGCACAAGTCTTGACTGTAACATCTGCCCGAAAATGATTGTAGGGATAAATGAATTCAGCAAGCTGAATACAAACGGTGATGCAGTGCTTACTGTTGTTCACGGAGTAAAGGGTGAAGATGAGTTTTTCACACCTTCAACAGATGTTGTGGCTTTGCAGCTGTTCACCAGAGGTAACGTGGGCGGTGTTCCTTCAACAGTTCTGAACTTGAAAGCGGATGAAGGTATAGGGGTCTATGCTACAGACACACCGGAAACAATTGCAAATACTATTAAAAAGGCTGTGGATAGCGAAATGCAGTCGGAAGCAAGCTGCGCAATCTCGGCAGCAACTTCGGGAGATGCTACTAAAGGCATAAGTGTTTCTGCAAAAGTTAAAGTAAACAAGGCTGGAAGATACCGTATGGCTGTGTGGGTAATCGAAGATAATCTGGTAAGTTCTGAAAAGCAAATCGGTACGACTCCGGAACTTGATGCTATGTATGACTTCAGCAAACACAACCACTTGGTACGTTATGTGTCTGCAACCAAACCTATATTTGGTGACATAATGGCCGGCAAGGATACAAGCAAAGGCAACGAAGTTCTGGAGTTCCATCATTGCATAGAACAGGGGGCGTTCAAGTTTGCCGACATGCAGAATGTGAAAGTAGTGCTTATTGTAAGCAGAGCAGGTGAAAACTCATCAAACTTCGTAACAGACAACGTTGTGGAATGTCCGCTTAATCAAAGCATAACATTTGAATATAAATAAGATGACAGGTTGACGAGGTTTTAGATATTTGATATCAGACATTAGGAAAAAATGGTAACTAAAGCCTTGTCAACTGGTAATTAAGGCCTAGTAATTAAAATAATAACAAAACTACAATGAAGAAACATATATTATACACAACCTTGCTTGCTCTGGCACCAGTGATATATTCGTGCTCGGACAATGAGGGCAATGATATGAAATTGCCGGAAGAGGCCATAACAATAGCTGAGGGGCTTGATGCGAATGGAGGTTCTCTAACTGTAAATCTGACAGAAAACGGAATACCTGCCGGTGCATGGCAAACAGCTGTTTCAAGTAACCATTGGCTACAGGTAAGTGCGAATGCAGAAAAAAACCAACTTGAAATAAATTTTTCTGAAAATTTATGGCAGAATGACCGCGACGCAAAAATTAATATTACAGGGGCATCGGGTACAGTGGATTTGCTTGTATCACAAAAGTCTATTGAGTTCAGCGAAGACCATGAATATAAAATTCCTATAGTTTTTCATGTACTTTACAAAGACGAATCTGATGAAAAACAATATGTAAGACCTGGACATCTTGAAACTATATTGGAGGGCGTGAATAAATATTATGCAGACAACGGTTTGCCTGTCACCTTTGTGATGGCAGAAGAAGATAATGAAGGAAAAGCAATGCCTGAAAAAGGTATTTCCAGAGAAAAAATATCATATAATGATATTAATCCGGAGGATTTTATGGCAAGTGGCGATCCTAAATATAAAGAAATGCTTTGGGATAATGACAAATATATTAATGTATTTATCTATACATATACAACAGACCAACAGTATATAATAGGTATATCGCAATTCCCTATATTTCTTGAACCGTATTCTTTGGATGGTTGCACAACTTGTCCTTCGAACGGAAATCCATATGACTTTCCTTACCCGCACTGTATTTGTATAAACAATAACTACATTTATGAAATGCAGAAAGAGGGAGAAAACTATAATAATAAGGATATTACAATGACATTGGCTCATGAACTTGGTCACTTCCTTGCACTTTATCATGCATTCAATGAGAACAGCAGCTCTCCAAAACTGGATACTGACTATTGTACTGACACAAAACCATACAACAGAAACCAATATATGATAGGACTAAACTCATGGATTAGTAAAAATGGTCCTATAGGTCCAATAGGAAGTGATGGATACGAAAAGAATGTAATGCGTAATAATAGTGTGGAGCCAGAAGTGTTCCGTTCTACTAATATAATGGATTATGCTGTTTCTGATGCCAATAAATTTACTGAACAACAGAAAGAACGTATAATGTACAGCCTGCACCATTCATTCTTCTTGCCTGGTCCTAAGGATTTTAGTGAATCGCCAATATACCAGCAGAAAAGTAAGAGTGTAAAAAGCGGAGAAAATACTGAATGGGCATCTAAACCTAATATAACAAAATGTGATACAGGGCTTCATTAATATTATAGTTCATAGGTATAAGATCAATTTGCTTGTTAGCTGAAACTGCAATTAATATGCTTGCTTGTTTTTTACTAACATATGTTTGCTTGTAAAAAAATAACTTTTTACGTCCGCAAACTAAATATACCAATGAGTATTTGGAGAAATATGCTATTCTCAATTGCTCATTGGTATTATTTTGTTATTAAATAAAATAAATGGTTGTCTTTTTCGGGAATAGTGATTTACCAGAACTTATTCATCTCTTCATTGTATTCGAATCCTGCGTCTTTAAGACGTGATATTATTTCCTCTTTGTTAAGGCTTAAATCATCGCAAAGAGAGTCGAGCGAGGGATAAAAGTCTCTAAGCTTCATGTTGATGAGGCTGAAAAGCATCATCGGATCGTTTGGAAGTTCCATTGTCTTTTTGATTTTATGTTCGTTTTTTTCTGATGCAAAGGTACGCTTTATTTCAGACGGTTATATATCTTGATTAATTGTATTCTTCCGTTTTTATGATATTTTAGCTTATGTTGATGCTATGTTTGGAAAAATCAGCAGGTTTTTTGCTGTTATGAAAAACCGGATATTTGTGTAATAATTACTAAAGTTTTCATTTTTAGGGTGGTTAAGTCGGGAAAAAGCATTACTTTTGCGAAGTTTTAATGATCATTAATTTAGAAAAAACTGAAAAACAATGTTGGAGCTTGACTTACTCACTGCTGTTTCTCCTATTGACGGCAGGTATAGGACCAAGGCGGGAGCTTTGGCTGAATATTTTTCTGAGTATGCGCTGATCAAGTATCGTGTGCAGGTGGAAATAGAGTATTTTATTACTTTGTGTGAACTTCCGTTGCCACAGTTGAAGTGTTTCGATCATGCGCGTTTCGAATCATTGCGTAATATTTACCGTAATTTCTCAGAGGCTGACGCTCAGCGTATCAAAGAAATAGAAAGCGTTACTAACCATGACGTGAAAGCTGTGGAATATTTCATCAAGGAACAGTTCGACAAGCTTGGGGGATTGGAAAAATATAAGGAGTTCATCCATTTCGGATTGACTTCGCAGGATATCAATAATACTTCTGTGCCTTTGTCTATAAAAGAGGCTCTGGAGAAGGAATATTATCCGCAAATACAGAAACTTATTGACCAGCTTGCCGCATATGCTGAGGAATGGAAGGATATTCCTATGCTTGCGAAGACTCACGGACAGCCTGCTTCGCCTACAAGATTGGGTAAAGAGATTATGGTGTTTGTGTACAGATTGCGCCGTCAGCTGGATATACTGAAAGCTTGTGCCATTACTGCCAAGTTCGGTGGGGCTACTGGTAATTATAATGCTCACCATGTGGCATATCCTGAGTTTGACTGGAAAGAATTCGGTAATAAGTTTGTTGCAGAAAAGTTGGGATTGGAACGTGAGGAATATACTACTCAGATTTCGAACTATGACAATCTGGGGGCAATATTTGATGCGATGAAACGTATCAATACTATAATGATTGATATGAACCGCGACTTCTGGCAGTATATCTCAATGGAGTATTTCAAGCAGAAAATCAAGGCCGGTGAAGTTGGTTCGAGCGCAATGCCTCATAAGGTTAATCCGATAGACTTTGAAAATGCTGAAGGTAACCTTGGTATGGCTAATGCTATTTTCGAACATTTGTCGTCAAAACTTCCTGTTTCAAGATTGCAGCGTGACTTGACTGACTCTACTGTTTTGCGTAATATCGGTGTTCCTTTCGGTCATACTATTATTGCGATACAGAGTTCGCTGAAAGGACTTGGCAAACTGTTATTGAACGAGCATAAGATTTATGAGGACTTGGATAACTGCTGGAGTGTGGTTGCTGAGGCTATTCAGACAATTCTTCGCCGTGAGGCTTATCCTAATCCGTATGAGGCGCTGAAGGCTCTTACACGTACTAACCAGGCTATAAACGAGGCTTCAATAAAGAATTTCATAGAAACATTGGAGGTGAGTGAAGATATAAAGAAGGAACTTCGCGCAATAACTCCACATAATTATACTGGTATTTAATTTTATATTTGATTTATAGAGACATTTTTGGCCCGAGAGGGTAAGAGTATTAATTTTTTGATTTTATTATTATGACAGAAAGAGAATTCAGACAAAACGGTGAAAACCAGTCTGGCCGCGATGGTAGAAAATCTTACAACAACAGAGAAGGTTATAACAGAAACAATCGTTATGAGGGTGGAAATTACGGACGTCGTCCTAACAATGGATTTGAAGGTGGTGAGCAACGTCAGAACCGCTCTTCGTTCAACCCTCGATTTAACAACAATAATAATGGTGCTGACCGTCAGCAGCGTGGAGGTTATGGCAATAACAATTATGGCCGTCAGCAACGTCCTTATGGCAATCGCCCATATGGAAACAATGAAGGAGGGGAACGTTCTTACGGCGCACCACGTTTTAATAACAACGGCGGTGATCGTCAGCAGCGTCAGTTTACTCCTAGATTTAACAATGATGGGGGTGAACAGCGTTCGTTCCGTTCTCGTCAGGGACAGCAGGGCGGATATCGCCAGCAGGGTGGCGGATATGGAAACAACCGTCAGGGAGGATTCCGTCAGCGCACAAATGATTATAACCCGAATGCTAAATATAGCATGAAGAAGCAGATAGAGTATAAGGATGTGCTTACAGATCCTAATGAACCTATCCGCTTGAACAAGTTCCTTGCTAATGCCGGTATATGCTCACGTCGTGAGGCTGATGAGTTTATCACAGCAGGAGTGGTTTCTGTAAATGGTGTAGTGGTGACAGAACTTGGTACTAAAGTGCATCGTAATGATGAGGTTAAATTCCATGACCAGCCGGTAACCATTGAAAGAAAGGTGTATCTGCTGCTTAACAAACCAAAGGATTGCGTTACTACAGCGGATGATCCGCAGGAACGTAAGACTGTGATGGATTATGTGAAGAATGCATGTAAGGAACGTATTTATCCGGTGGGAAGACTTGACCGTAATACAACAGGTGTTCTTCTGCTTACCAATGATGGCGAGATGGCTTCGAAACTTACTCATCCAAAATACTTGAAAAAGAAAATTTATCATGTATATTGCGATAAAAATGTTACAAAAGCCGATCTTGACCAAATTGTACAAGGTATAACTTTGGAAGATGGAGAAATTCATGCTGATGCTGTAAGCTATGCTTCTGATACTGATAAGTCGCAGGTTGGAATAGAAATCCACTCTGGAAAGAACCGTATCGTACGCCGTATATTCGAACATTTGGGATATAAGGTAATTAAACTTGACAGAGTTTATTTTGCCGGACTTACAAAGAAAGGATTGCGTCGCGGTGACTGGAGATTCTTGACAGAAAATGAAGTGAATATGCTCCGTATGGGGTCTTTTGAATAATATAAATTATTAAATGATGGAAATGATTCGTAGAACAAAAATTGTTGATGTGCTGAAATCACGTGAATTCGGCAGTATGGTCAACGTTAAGGGCTGGGTTCGTACCCGCCGCGGTAGTAAACAGGTAAACTTTATCGCCTTGAATGACGGTTCTACTATAAATAATGTGCAGGTGGTTGTTGATTTGGCTAACTTCGATGAAGAAATGCTCAAACAGATTACTACAGGTGCATGTATCAGCGTAAACGGTGAATTAGTGGAATCTGTAGGTGCGGGACAGGCTGCCGAAATTCAGGCTCGCGAAATAGAAGTGTTGGGTGTATGTGACAATACTTATCCTCTTCAGAAGAAAGGACACTCTATGGAGTTCCTTCGTGAGATAGCTCACTTGCGTCCGCGCACAAATACTTTTGGCGCAGTGTTCCGTATTCGCCACAATATGGCTATCGCTATACATAAATTCTTCCATGACCGTGGTTTCTTCTATTTCCATACTCCTATCATTACTGCTTCTGACTGTGAGGGTGCGGGACAGATGTTCCAGGTTACTACCATGAATCTGTATGATCTGAAGAAGGATGAGAATGGATCTATAGTTTATGATAATGACTTCTTCGGCAAGCAGGCTAGTTTGACTGTTTCAGGTCAGCTTGAAGGTGAATTGGCTGCAACTTCACTTGGTGCAATCTATACTTTCGGTCCTACTTTCCGTGCTGAGAACTCTAATACTCCTCGTCACTTGGCAGAGTTCTGGATGATTGAACCTGAAGTGGCTTTCAATGACATCAATGATAATATGGACTTGGCTGAAGAGTTCATTAAATATTGTGTGCAGTGGGCTTTGGATAACTGCTATGATGACGTCAAATTCCTGAACGATATGTTCGATAAGGGATTGATAGACCGTCTGCAGGGCGTATTGAAAGATAGCTTTGTACGTCTTCCATATACAGAAGGTATCAAGATACTTGAAGACGCTGTAGCCAAAGGTCATAAATTTGAATTCCCTGTATTCTGGGGAGCTGACCTGGCTTCTGAACATGAACGTTATCTGGTGGAAGAACATTTCAACAAACCGGTAATCCTGACAGACTATCCTAAGGAAATCAAGGCATTCTATATGAAACAGAATGAAGACGGAAAAACTGTACGTGCTATGGATGTGCTCTTCCCTAAGATTGGTGAGATTATTGGTGGATCTGAACGTGAGGCTGACTATGACAAACTGCTTACACGTATTCAGGAACTTGGTATTCCTATGAAGGATATGTGGTGGTATCTTGATACTCGTAAGTACGGAACTTGTCCTCACTCTGGATTCGGACTTGGTTTCGAGCGCTTGTTGTTGTTCGTGACAGGTATGTCGAATATACGTGACGTTATACCTTTCCCTCGTACTCCGAGAAATGCAGAATTCTAATATTCGAGAATATAGAAATTATAGGCTGTATGGATAATTCCGTACAGCCTTTTTTGTAATATGTATTAAGATTAAGGCCTGATAATAAAAAAAATGATGCTAATCTGTGTGTCTAATAATTATTTTTGTTATATTTGTAGAAACCTATTAATAAACTTAAATATATAGTGTTATGAAAATGCGCAGTTTCTTATTATTGGCATTATTGTTGCTGGTGGCATCGGGTAATGCGTTGGCGCAAAAGGCTGAAAAAGTTCCTGTAAGTCTTAATGGCGTATGGCAGATGTGTTTTTACCGTTCTAATTCTCCGGATGTAGCCGGTGAGCTTAAAACAAGTAATTCATTTAAAATTCTTTCGGACGACGGACGGTTTACTAATATGGTTATGATGCCTCATGGAGCTATTATAATAGGTGAAGGGACATATGAGGTGGATTCTGAAAAATCATATACAGAAATTGTTGAAAGAAATCTCCATCTTCCGCAGCTGAACGGAAAAAAGAATGTGATGGAATACGAAATGAAGGAAAATGGAATAATGGTTGTGAAATATTTTCTGAAAGAGGATATTAACGGAAATATAATAGATTCATGGTGCTATGAAACCTGGAAAAAGGTTACTATGCCGGAAAAATATCCTGAGAACATTATTAGGTAATCGATAAATATAGTACTAAAATATATAAACGGGCTACTGTCGTTTTATTACGATAGTAGCCTTTTTTACATAGTATCAACTGATTATAATAGAAAAATATGGAAAAACTTTGTCTGTTTCAAGAAAAGTTGTACCTTTGCAAGCCGATTATTATCAAATAGTGATAAATTTAAGATTCTGAGCACTTTATTCTTCTTTGTCCGGGACGGATGGAGTGTGACGGATTCGTTTTTTAGTAGTTAACATTTTAAAAAAGATTTAAGAGTGGATACTTTAAGTTACAAGACCATTTCTGCAAACAAGGAAACTGCAACAAAAGAATGGGTTGTAGTTGATGCTACCGACCAGGTCGTAGGACGTCTCGGTGCAAAAGTTGCGAAACTGTTGAGAGGAAAGTACAAACCAAACTTTACTCCTCATGTGGACTGCGGTGATAACGTTATTATCATCAATGCAGACAAAGTTAAGTTTACAGGTAATAAGTGGAATGACAAAGTGTATTTGAGCTACACAGGTTATCCTGGTGGTCAGCGCGAAATCACTCCTGCTCGCTTGATGGCTAAACCTAATGGCGCTGAAAAATTAATGAAGAAAGTTGTTAAAGGTATGCTTCCTAAAAACCGTCTGGGAGCTAAGTTACTAGGCAACTTGTATGTTTATGAGGGTGCTGAACACAAACACGAAGCTCAGACTCCTAAAGTTATTGATATTAACACACTTAAATAATAAAGAATGGAAGTAGTAAATGCATTAGGCAGACGTAAAAGCGCAATTGCTCGCGTTTTCGTTAGCGAAGGTACAGGAAAGATTACTATTAACAAGAGAGACCTTGCAGAGTACTTTCCATCAACTATTCTGCAGTATGTAGTTAAACAGCCTCTTAACCTTCTTCAGGTGGCTGAAAAATATGATATTAAAGTAAATTTGTGTGGTGGTGGTTTTACAGGACAGTCACAGGCTTTGCGTTTGGCTATCGCTCGTGCACTTGTTAAAATCAACGCAGACGACAAGAAGGCTCTTCGTGCAGAAGGCTTCATGACTCGTGACTCTCGTTCTGTTGAACGTAAGAAACCAGGACGTCCGAAAGCACGTAGAAGATTCCAGTTCAGTAAACGTTAAGCGATTGAGTTTGTTAGTTTTTAAGTTTGTAAGTTTGTTGCAAGTAATCGGTTTGCGAAACTTCAGACTAAACTCAAGAACTTAGAAACTCAAAAACTTAAATGTAAAAGCGTTTAGTATCTAAACTGTCAGGATTTTCCCTACAATTGTTTGCGGAGAAACTACCGGACAGTTGGTTCAATTTAAACAAAAAAGAAAGTAAACGATTAAATTTAAAAACAATGTCAAGAGTAAATTTTGATACATTATTGGAAGCAGGCTGCCACTTCGGACATTTGAAGAGAAAGTGGAACCCAGCAATGGCTCCTTATATTTTTATGGAACGCAACGGTATCCATATCATCGACCTTAACAAAACCGTTGTAAAAGTTGAAGAAGCTGCTGATGCTTTGAAGCAGATCGCAAAATCAGGAAAGAAAGTCCTTTTTGTTGCTACTAAAAAACAAGCTAAACAGGTAGTAGCTGAGAAAGCTGCTTCTGTAAATATGCCATACGTTATAGAACGTTGGCCAGGTGGTATGTTGACTAACTTCCCAACAATCCGTAAGGCTGTTAAGAAGATGGCAACTATCGACAAACTTACTAACGATGGAACTTACTCAAACTTGTCAAAGAGAGAAATCCTTCAAATCTCTCGTCAGCGTGCTAAACTTGAAAAGAACCTTGGTTCTATCGCTGATTTGACTCGTCTGCCATCTGCATTGTTTGTTATCGACGTTTTGAAGGAAAATATTGCTGTACGTGAAGCTAACCGTCTTGGTATTCCTGTATTTGCAATAGTAGATACTAACTCTGATCCTTCAAATGTTGATTATGTAATCCCAGCAAACGATGACGCAACTAAGTCTGTAGAAGTAATTCTTGATGCTTGTTGTGCTGCAATGGCTGAAGGTTTGGAAGAAAGAAAAGCTGAAAAAGTAGATATGGATGCTGCAGGTGAAGCTGCTGCTCCAAAGGCTCCTAAGAAAAAAGCTGCAAGAGCTCGCATGGATAAGGCAGAAGAAGATGCTATCAATGCAGCAAAAGCTGCTGCTTTCGTAAAGGAAGATGAAGCTTAATTCTTGAATAAGACAAATATATAAATTGAGAATTGAAAATTGGGAATGGAACATATTTGCTCAGATTCTCAATTCTCAATTCTCAATTTTGTTTTATAACGATATTATTAACTCTTAATAAAAAGAAATTATTATGGCTGTAAGTATGGCGGATATTACCAAGCTTCGTAAAATGACTGGAGCTGGTATGATGGACTGTAAAAATGCTTTGAACGACGCAGAAGGCGATTTCGACAAGGCAATGGAAATTATTCGTAAAAAAGGACAGGCAGTTGCTGCAAAACGTTCTGACCGTGAAACTTCTGAAGGTTGCGTTTTGGCTAAATCAACTGGTGATTATGCTGCAATGATAGCTTTGAAGTGCGAAACTGACTTCGTTGCTAAGAATGCAGATTTCGTTGCTTTGACTCAGGCTATTCTTGATGCTGCTGTTGAAAACAAATGCAAGACTATCGATGAAATCAAGGCTCTTCCTATGGGTAATGCTACAATCGGTGATGCAATTGTAGAACGCAGCGGTGTTACTGGTGAAAAAACTGAATTGGATGGCTATTTCTTCGTTTCTGGCGCTTGTACAGCTGTTTACAACCACATGAACAAGAATCAGCTTTGTACTATGGTTGCTTTCAACAAGCCTTGCGATCAGCAGGTTGCTCATGAAATCTGTATGCAGATTGCAGCTATGAATCCTATAGCAATTGATGAAGCTGGTGTTCCTGAATCAGTAAAACAGGAAGAAATCAATGTTGCTATTGAAAAGACTAAAGCTGAACAGGTACAGAAAGCTGTTGAAGCTGCTTTGAAGAAAGCTGGTATCAATCCTGCTCATGTTGATAGCGAAGAGCACATGGAAAGCAACATGGCTAAGGGATGGATCACTGCTGAAGATATAGCTAAAGCTAAAGAAATCAAAGCTACAGTTTCTGCTGAAAAGGCTGCAAACTTGCCACAGGCTATGATTGAAAATATTGCTAAAGGTCGTTTGGGTAAATTCTTGAAAGAAGTTTGTCTTTTGAACCAGGAAAGCATCATGGATCCTAAGAAGACAGTTGCAGATACTTTGAAAGCTGCAGATCCAGAATTGGCAATTATTGATTTCAAACGTTTCACTTTGCGTGCTGAATAATCAATCATCTGAATAGATAAATTTAAAGCGTGAATTACAAAGGCTAAACCAAATGTAATTCACGCTTTTTTTATGCTTTGTTTTCTGACGATTATAATATTTATTCAGACTTGACTGAATTAGAGCCTTCTGCCTCAGAAAAAGCGGCTTCTTCGGCCTCTGATATTATTCTCTCCTCATCGTCAAATTTTTCGGCCATAGATTCAAATTTGTATTCTTCTTCGATTGCTGTATTTTCAACTGCATTATTTTGCTCTAGATTATTATTTGAGTTTTCTCTTTCATTCTTGGCAGCAAAAATGGCATCAATGAATACAGAATCCTTTTTAATCATTGTCATTGTGGCATGTGCAGCTTCTTGCTGTGACTCTTTTTTAGAGTATCCCTTACCGGTTCCTCCGGAAATGTTTTCAACTAAAATCTGGGTCTCAAAAATAGGGTTCTGGCTTTCGTCTGATGTTTGTCCGATAAGTCGGAACTCTATTTCAAATTTGTTTTTCTGACTCCATTCTATGAGTTTTGATTTGAAGTTAACTTCTTTCCTTGAGATTTTCTCAAGATTGATATATTGGCCTATTATACGTTTTTCCATGAATTTCATACATGTCTCGTATCCACGGTCCAAATATATAGCCCCGACAAGAGCTTCAAAAGCATTACCGCTCATGTAGCTGTTATGCGATGATTGTTTTGAAGAATACTTTATGAGTTTATCCAATCCTATATTAATCGCAATGTTGTTCAGGGTTTCCCTTTGTACGATTTTCGATCTGGTATTAGTAAGAAATCCTTCTCTTTTACCCTCAAATTTCTTATACACAATGTCAGCCACTACTGCATCAAGAATAGCATCTCCCAGAAACTCCAGTCTTTCGTTGTTTACAAGCCTTCCCTGAGTCTTTACAGAAGACGATTTGTGTAGTAATGCCTGCTTGTATATTTCAATGTTGTGAGGATAAAATCCCAGTATCTTATAAAAACGAAAATAAGGCTCCTTTTCCTTTCGGAAAAAGAGTCTTATTCTATCTGTAATATTTTCTATTGACACAGTTTATTCAGTGTATTTTTTAACGATTACACATGCATTGTGACCACCAAAACCAAATGTATTGCTTAATGCAGCACGTACAGTACGTTTTTGTGCATGGTTGAATGTGAAGTTAAGATTGTAGTCGATGTTTTCATCGTTATCTCCTTCTTCATGGTTGATTGTTGGAGGTACAATATCATTCTTAACAGATAATACGCTAGCAATAGCTTCAACACCACCGGTTGCTCCAAGCAAGTGACCTGTCATTGATTTTGTAGAGCTGATGTTAAGCTTATATGCATGTTCGCCGAACACTTCCTTGATAGCTTTAACTTCAGAAACATCACCAACAGGAGTTGAAGTTCCGTGTACGTTGATGTAGTCGATATCTTCAGGCTGCATTCCTGCATCTTCCAGTGCATTGACCATGACAAGTTTAGCACCGAGTCCTTCAGGATGTGAAGCTGTAAGATGGTGAGCATCAGCTGAAGCTCCTACACCTGCTAATTCAGCATAAATCTTTGCTCCACGAGCTTTGGCATGTTCCAGTTCTTCAAGAACTAAAATTCCGGCACCTTCTCCCATTACGAAACCGTCACGGCTTGCGCTGAACGGACGTGATGCACGAGTCGGATCGTCATTGCGTGTTGAAAGCGCGTGCATTGCGTTGAAACCGCCTACACCAGCTGCAAAAATAGCTGCTTCAGCTCCACCGGTAACTATGATATTAGCTTTTCCTAGACGAAGATAGTTGAAAGCATCTGCAATTGCGTTTGATGATGATGCACATGCCGATGTAGTTGTGAAATTAGGTCCATGAAAGCCGTACATGATGGAAATCTGTCCAGATGCGATGTCGGCAATCATTTTAGGTATAAAGAATGGGCTGAATTTAGGTCCGATAGTATCTTTAGTCTGTTCGTATCCGCCAACTTCTTCTTCAAAAGTACGGATACCACCGATACCTACACCTAAAATAACACCAATTTTGTTCAAATCTTCTTTTTCGACATCAATAGCAGCATCTGTTACAGCTTCTTTTGCAGCTGCCACTGCATATTGAGTGTAAAGGTCCATCTTACGGGCTTCTTTACGGTCGATATAATCTGCAGCATTGAAGTTCTTAACTTCGCATGCAAACTGTGTTTTAAACTTTGAAGCATCAAAGTGAGTAATAGGTCCTGCCCCACTTACTCCATTGATAAGGTTGTTCCAGAATTCAGGAACAGTGTTTCCCAGTGGAGTCAATGCGCCAAGACCTGTTACTACTACTCTCTTTAATTCCATAAACAGAGATTGATTATTTGTTAGATTCGATGTAAGAGATAGCGTCACCTACAGTCTGGATCTTTTCTGCCTGATCATCTGGAATAGAGATACCGAATTCTTTTTCGAATTCCATGATCAATTCAACTGTATCCAAAGAGTCAGCACCTAGGTCGTTAGTAAAGCTAGCTGTTGGTACAACTTCTGATTCTTCTACACCTAATTTATCAACGATAATTTTCTGTACTTTTGATGCAATTTCAGACATAATTTTAATTTTTTAAGTTTATAAAATTGATTTATTGATTAAATATTTGCTGCAAAGGAATAAATATTTCTTGTTTTCACCAAATATTCAGTCAAATAAATGCATTTTTTTGCACAAAAACATGCCATTTGTGCATGAATTATACTGTGAAAACATGAATTTATGCGTTAGTTATTCTTTTCTTAGATTATAATTTCCTCTTATTTTTTCGAAATCTTCAGGGCATGAAAGTAATAAGTTATAATCATTTTTAGGATTGTACTTAAGAAGTATATCATTCTTATTTTCAGCGGTTCCACTATTGTCGGAAGTATCAGGCAGCTTTATATCTATATCCATATCAATTCCGAAAAAATCGGTTAACGATTTAAGCGTCATTTGTGTTGCATTGAATTTACCGTTTGCCGAATATCCTGCAATGTGTGGCGTTCCGAAATATACTTTGTTCAACAATTCGAGGTTGATGTGCGGCTCATTTTCCCAAACATCAATTATTGCTTCAGACACTTCTCCTTTGTTTATTGCATTTAGAATAGAGTCTGTTTCTACAACCTCTCCTCTGGATGTATTTATTATTACAGTTTTTTTATTGAGGTTGTCGAAGAAAGATTTGTCTGCCAGATGATATGTTTTATACTTCCCTTCTGTTATCAGTGGAGTATGAAAAGTTATTATGTCGCACTCTCTGGCTATGGTATCCAGGCTTACGAAGCCTTTTTCGCCATTATCTTCTCTCGGAGGGTCATTTAGCAAGACTTTCATTCCCAATCTTTGGGCAAGTGATCTTATTCTGTTGCCGACATGTCCCACGCCTACAATTCCGATACACGTATTCTCGAATACCAGTCCTTTTTCTTTATGTAAAAGTTCCAAAGCGGCATGAACATATTGTTCTACTGCGCCGGCATTGCAACCAGGGCAATTTTTCCATGTAATTCCCGCTTCTTTGCAATAATCAGTATCAATATGGTCAAATCCTATTGTTGCTGTACCAATAAATTTTACTTTGCTGTCCTGTAACAGCTGTCTGTTGCATTTGGTTCGTGTGCGGATTATAAGCGCATCTGCATCTTTAATTTTTTCAGCTGTTATTTCATTCCCGGGCAGATATTCAACATCTTTAGTAATTTTTGCCAATGTATCCTTTATATAAGGAATTTTATTGTCAACAACTATTTTCATTTTCTTTTATTATCGTTTTTATGTATAAAAGCTTTCGCTTTATAAAGCCTGCATGTCGTTAAGCCTTTTGTAATATCCGTTTTTCTTCAATAATTCTTCGTGTTTTCCGCTTTCCACTATTCTTCCTTCGTATAACACATATATTGTATTTGCATTCTTGATGGTTGACAATCTATGTGCTATGGCTATAGTTGTACGCGTCTTCATTAATCTTTCCAGAGCTTCCTGTACGAGTCTTTCGCTTTCTGTATCCAGGGCAGATGTTGCTTCGTCCAATATTAGTATCGGCGGATTTTTAAGTATAGCTCTTGCTATTGAGATTCTTTGTCTTTGTCCACCAGACAAACGGCATCCTCTATCTCCAATATTTGTGTCGTACCCTTCTTCTGTTTCCATAATGAAATCATGTGCATTCGCTATCTTGGCAGCTTCTATAACCTGTTCCATGGTAGCATTTTCTACGCCGAATGTTATATTGTTGTAGAATGAATCGTTAAACAGAATGGCTTCCTGATTTACATTTCCTATCAGCGAACGTAGATCTTTTACTACCAGATCTTTTACGTCAACACCGTCAATCAGTACTTTCCCCTTTTGTACATCATGGAAGCGTGGAATTAAATCTACCAGAGTTGATTTACCAGATCCGCTTTGTCCTACTAATGCAATTGTCTCACCCTTCTTTATTTTCAGGTTTATTTCATGCAATACCTCATTATCTCCATAACTGAACGATACATTGTCGAAAGTTATGTCGTTTTTCAACTCCGTGATATGAGAGGCATCCTTTTTTTCTATGATATTGTTTTCTGCTTTAAGGATTTTATCAACTCTCTCCATAGAAGCCAATCCTTTAGGTATGCTGTATCCTGCTTTTGAAAAATCTTTCAGCGGATTTATCACACTATACAGAATTACCATATAGAATATAAAAGTAGGAGCGTCTATTGTAGATTTTTCCCCCAGTATAAGCGAACCTCCAAACCATAGTACTATGACTATAAGTATTGTACCCAGAAATTCACTCATAGGATGTGCAAGCGATTGTCTTATAGCGACTTTGTTTGTTGCCTGTCTGAATTCGTTGCTGCATTTGTTGAAGCGATTTATCATTTTTTCTTCAGCTACGAAAGCCTTGATAATTCTCAGTCCGCCAAGTGTTTCTTCCAGTTGCGACATTGTTTCACTCCACTTCTCTTGAGCTTCAAGTGATTGTCTTTTAAGTTTTCGACCTACCTGTCCCATTACCCATCCCATTGTAGGAAGAACAAGAAGGGTGAATACGGTAAGTTGCCAGCTTGTGATGAACAGTGTTGTGAAATATGATATTATAAGAATTGGATTTTTAAGTAACATATCCAGCGAGCTGGTGATAGAGTTTTCTATTTCACTTACGTCGCCACTCATTCTGGCTATGATGTCACCTTTTCTTTCTGATGAGAAAAAGTTTAGTGGGAGATACATTATTTTTGAATATACCAATGTCCTTATGTCGCGTACTACTCCTGTTCTCAATGGAATCATTACTGCAGATGATCCGAAATAACATGCAGTTTTAAAAAGTGTCATTCCGGCAAGAAACAGTCCCAACCATAAGAGAGTTGTCGATGATCCGTATATCTCTATCAGTTTTGACACATAATAGTAGAAATTGTTTACGGCAGTATCCTTCAATGGTGCGCTTCCCCATTCCATGAAAGTATATACCTTGTTTCCTCCGTCTGTCTTGAACAATATGTTAAGTATTGGTATTAGCAGTGAAAATGAAAAGACATTGAATACTGCAGAAAGCACATTCAATATTATAGCCCATACAACAAATCTTTTATATGGAGAGACAAATCTTGTCAATAGGTTGAAAAATTCTTTCATCTGTAATAATTATCTGTTTTGTATTTATTATTTGCTCTTCTCTTCTTCGTCTTTAAACCATGAAGCATACATCAGATATCCGTTCGCTATCTTCTGGTTTAATTCTTTACTTTGTTCAGGGTCAACCTTTTTTATGAATTTTGCTGGTACTCCGCCCCAAAGAGTATGTGGTTCTATCACTGTATTTGCCAGTACAAGTGCACCCGCAGCAACTATTGCTCCTTCACCAACCACAGCGTTGTCCAGAAGTGTAGAACCCATTCCAATCAGAGCATTGTCCTTAACGCATGCTCCGTGCAAGGTAACATTGTGGCCAATTGATACGTCATCACCTATTTCAACAACGGATTTTTCGTAAAGAGTATGCAGTACGGTTCCGTCCTGTATATTTACCCTGTTTCCGATACGTATAGAGTTGACATCACCTCTTAGTACAGTATTGAACCATATGCTACAGTCATCCCCCATTTTAACATCGCCTATGATAGTGGCATTATCTGCCAGATAGCAATTTTTTCCTATTTGTGGTGTAAAGCCTCTTACCGGTTTAATTAGTGCCATATCTTTTTTATTCTTAATATAATATGGGCAAAAGTACAAATTTATTCTTTGAGTACAGCCTTCGTTTATTATTTATTTTATATATGTAGATATGCACAGTATGTATTTTATTGCCATTTTAGAGGGATGTTATTAAATATTTTAAAAAATATGGATATAGTTTTTGTATATAAAGAAAATATTAATATATTTGCATCGAAGTTAATGAAAAAGTATTTGTTTATTTGTTTTATATATTAAATAACCCGTATCCCTTTAATCTATTGTTTAAGAAAATAATTCTATTCTAAGAAAAAAATCACATTCACTTGTTTTTCATTCATTCTAAAAAACGCTGTCCGATTGTCGGCAGCGTTTTTTTTGTTGGTATCACTTGGTTTGTGTATATCCTTCTGTTTTTAGTAGTTCAATTATTCTTTGTTTGAAATCCCCCTGAATGATTATCTCTCCGTCTTTTGTTGATCCGCCAACTCCGCATTTTGTTTTCAATATCTTTCCAAGTTCTTTAAGATCATCATCCTTGCCTACAAATCCGGTTATCAGTGTTACGGTTTTTCCGCCGCGTCCTTTTTTCTCTATTGAAACTCTGAGTTTCTGCTTGTTCTTCTCAATTGTTTCATTCTCTTCATTCTCTTCTGTCTGATAATTGAAGTCAGGATTTGTGGAATATACAATGTTCAATCTTTCCTTCCAGTCGTTGCTTTTCATTTTCTGTAAATGTTTAAATTCAACCAAAGGTATAAACTTTTTCTTTATTATGTGTGCGTTTCCAAATAAATAGACTAATTTTGCAATTAACAGTTTAGTTTTATTTATGTCATGACATCGCCAGTTCATAAAATATCGGATAAAATACCGGAACCGACACTCCGACGTTTGCCTTGGTATTTGTCTTGTGCAAAACTTATGAAAAGCCAAGGGGAGAAATATGTGTCGTCCACACAAATATCAAGACAGATAAATATTGACTCTTCGCAAGTTGCCAAGGACTTGTCGTATGTGGCTGTATCGGGGCGTACACGTGTCGGTTATGATATAGATTGTCTGGTCAGTGTATTGGAGGATTTTCTAGGATTTACAAATCTGCATAAAGCTTATCTGTTTGGCGTAGGTAGTCTTGGAGCAGCTTTGCTTCAGGATACAGGTCTTTCGCATTTCGGGCTTGAAATTGTTGGGGCATTCGATGTTGATCCCAAGAAAGTAGGCACTTTTATAGCCGGCATACCGGTTTATCACACTGACAAGTTTCCGGAAATAATCAAGCAGTCCAATGTAAATATCGGTATATTGACAGTACCTATCAGTATAGCTCAGGAAATAACAGACTATATGGTAGGCGAAGGTATAAAGGCTGTATGGAATTTTACTCCGTTCAGAATACGTGTGCCCGAAGACATAGTTGTGCAGAATACATCTCTATATGCACATCTGGCCGTTATGTTTAATCGTTTAAATGAAGAATTAAAATAATCATAATATGAAGATTATAGCCATAGGAATGAATTATTCCCTTCACTGCAAGGAGCTCCATGCCGACGAGTCCCTTCCGCAGGAGCCGGTGATTTTCATGAAGCCGGATTCCGCTATTCTAAAAGATAGCAAACCGTTTTTTATTCCAGACTTTTCACAACAGATAGACTACGAAACAGAGTTGGTGGTACGTATAAACAGGCTTGGAAAGAATATTTCCGAACGTTTCGCCCATAGATATTATGATGCTGTTACAGTGGGTATAGACTTTACTGCCCGCGACTTGCAGAGAAAGTTCCGTGCCGAAGGAAAGCCTTGGGAATTATGCAAGGGATTTGATAATTCCGCTGCCATAGGCGATTGGGTGGATATAGAAAAGTTCAAGGATATACAGGATATACATTTCCATCTTGACATAGACGGAAAGACAGTTCAGACAGGCCATACACGCGATATGCTTTTCGGTGTGGATAAGATTATTGCGTATGTCAGTCAGTTCTGCACATTGAAGATTGGTGATCTGCTGTTTACAGGAACTCCGGTAGGAGTAGGCCCCGTAAGTATTGACAATCATCTGGAAGGTTATCTTGAAAACGAAAAAGTACTTGATTTTTATATACGATGAAGATAAGAGTAGGATTTGGTTTTGATGTTCACCGTCTTGTTCCCGACAGGGAGCTATGGCTTGGTGGAATAAAGCTGGAACATGAGTTGGGCTTGTTGGGACATTCGGATGCCGATGTGCTTATACATGCCATCTGCGATGCTCTTCTTGGAGCGGCAAATATGCGTGATATAGGATTTCATTTTCCGGATAATTCCGGAGAGTTCAAGAATATCGACAGCAAGATACTTCTTGCCCGTACTGTAAAGCTGATAGAAGAAAAAGGATATACAGTCGGTAATATTGATGCTACTGTATGCGCCGAACGTCCTAAACTGAAAGCCAGGATACCGGAAATGCAGGAAGTATTGGCTAAGGTTATGGGTATAGATGTTGACGATGTTTCTATAAAGGCCACAACTACAGAAAAGTTGGGATTTACAGGGCGTGAAGAAGGTATATCCGCATATGCCACAGTGCTGATAGAGAAACATTAGTATCTCATTCATATTAAAATAAATTGAGAGCCCGTTTAGTGAATTTTCACCGAACGGGCTCTCAATTTATACTTACTGATGTGGTATTATAAGATTAATCCCAGTGTAAGCATTATACCGAAAATAAGCATATTTCTTGATGTCTCACCTAAAATCGTGTTAAGGGCTTTTCCTTTTCCTATCTTTGCCATTCTTATCGTTGTCATGATATGCATTACCAGATAAAATTGTGGTAACAGTACTGCATATATTTTCTCTATGCTCAGGAAATAGAAACATAGCCAGCAAGCTGCCAGTCCGAGCAGAAAATAAAGAATAAGCCCCGCTCTGGCGCCAAGTCTCACTACGATTGTTTTCTTACCGCTCACGGCGTCCTGCTCCCTGTCGCGGAAATTGTTTATCATCAATAATGTGTCAATGATTAGTCCGCACGCGATTGACGCAATGGTTACAGATGTGTTCCAGTCATGAGCCATAACGTAATAAGTGCATCCGACAGGAACGAAGCCGAAGAAAATCAGTACAAGTACATCTCCCCATCCGTGATATGCCAGAGGGTAAGGTCCTGCGGTATATAGAAAGGCAAATACCATACATGCTATTCCTACCGGTATCAATTCCCATCCTCCGAAATTCAGTAGCGACAGACCTGTTATTCCTGCCAGTACTGTAGTCACACCTATGCCGGCTTTCATTGCCTTTGGCGATATCCAGCCTTGTGCGCAGGCACGTTCCGGACCTAAGCGGTCTTCTCTGTCAGTTCCTTTTAGAAAGTCAAAGAGGTCGTTTATAAAATTTGCGTCTATCTGCATCAGGAATGCGAATAGGAAACATAATATAGCAGGTACAATGTTGAAATGTCCGTATGTGTAAGCCAAAGCGCAGCCCAACATAACCGGAATGGCAGCCCCTGTCAATGTTTTGGGGCGTGCTGCCAGAAACCATGCTTTTACGGAATTAGTCTTTACCATAACAATTTTTTTCTGAAACCGCTCGCAAAGTTAGTACATAAAATGCTACTTTCGCGTATATAACCAATCGAAATGTTCATTTATGCGTAAATTACTGATACATATCGTTCTGTCGCTCATCGTATCGGCTGCTCTTACTTCATGCGCCACTGCTTCATTCTCCAAATACAAAGGTATAGGCCGTATAAAGACGTATCATATTTCCAGTAAGGATGTTCCTCCGTGTTTTGATGGATTCAGGGTAGCTTTTGCTACAGACTTTCATTATGAGAGTCGCTTCGGCAGGAAACGTCTCCCTTCATTGGTCAAGGCGCTCACTTCATTGGATGCGGATGTGTTGCTGCTCGGCGGAGATTATAGAGGCCGGAACGGTGGAGATGTTGGCGAGTTGTTTGATGCTATATCCAGTGTTAAGATGCCTTATGGCATATATGCAGTGATGGGTAATCATGAGCGAGGGGAGAATGATTCACTGGTGCGCAAGGCTATGGATAAGACAGGAGTCGTACTTTTGGAACATAAGGTTGATACTATAACAAGAGAGTGTGGCAGAATAATGATTTGTGGAATCAGGAACCCGTTTGATCTTGAGCATAATGGAGTTTCGCCTACATTGTCGTTGCGTCCAGATGATTTTGTCATAATGTTGACTCATACGCCTGACTATGTGGAAGATGTAGATATCTCAAATACAGATCTTGCTTTGGCTGGGCATACACATGGCGGACAGGTTAGTCTGTTCAATAAATGGAGTCCGGCTAAATTCTCAAAATATGGCAATCGTTTTCTTACCGGAAAAAAGACGAATACATCAGGCATTCCCGTAATAATAAGTAATGGATTGGGAACTTCGCGTAAGGATGTAAGGCTTTTCACTCCTAGTGAGATTGTCCTTGTAATTCTTGAGTCGTGCGATTAATTATGAGGGTATAAATATTTATGGGCAAAATAGATAACAGAATGATTTACTTTTTAATTTTGTACCATAAAATATGTTCAACTGCAAATATTAATTCTTTGTTTACGATGAAAACATCAATAACCGGCTGCATTACAGTGTTTGTGGCTTTTGTTTTTCTGTCAATTGGGAATATCTTCTCTCAGGGAATGAATGAGCTTGTCTATGCTGAAGATACTACATTCTCTGCAAGCGAATTGCATGAGTTAAGGTTGCGTTTCAGAAACTTGAATTTCTTTCGTAATAATGAGTATAAAGGAGAACTCGTGAAGGGATATACATTGCCTGGACTATGGATTTTACCTTCTGTTTCATATCAGCCGCTGAGAAATCTGAAGATAGAGGCGGGTGCATACATGTTGAGATACTGGGGAGAAAGTAAATATCCTAATACACATTATGCCAATCTTCCCGGTTATGATACCGGCGATACTCAGAGTGCCTTTCATGCAGTTCCGTTCTTCCGTGTTCATTATAAGCCTCTTCCTGGCATTTCTTTGGTCCTTGGAAATATTTACGGTAGTAACAATCATGGTCTTATTGAACCATTGTATAATAAGGAAATGGTTATGACGTCCGATCCGGAGGCTGGTGTGCAGTTTTTATGGAATACCAGATGTTCTAATATGGATATGTGGGTGAACTGGGAGAGCTTTATATTTCAGGGCGATAATCGTCAGGAAGAATTCACTTTTGGTGTATCGTCGAGGGTAAAAGCCAACTCTTCTTTAGATAGGGTACATTGGTATTTACCCGTCCAGTTGATTTTTAAGCATCAGGGTGGAGAGATTAATACGTCTGCAACATCTCGTGGTGTAAAAACATGGTTTAATGCAGCGGCAGGTGTTGGGGTTGACATCAAGACACCATTCCCTTGTTTTAACAGACTTAA
This sequence comes from Bacteroides sp. ET336, assembly GCF_024733815.1. Classification (NCBI taxonomy): domain Bacteria; kingdom Pseudomonadati; phylum Bacteroidota; class Bacteroidia; order Bacteroidales; family Bacteroidaceae; genus Bacteroides; species Bacteroides sp. ET336. The sequence goes on along the minus strand of NZ_JANRHK010000018.1, from coordinate 27,141 downwards.
CATAGAAGCCGATGCTGCATACTACTCGCAGCAGAAAGGGGACATATTCCCATCTGATAATGGATATGGCTTTTATGGTAAGGCAGTTGCCGATTTTAAGAATTTCCGTTTGCATGCCGCTTATTGGCAATGTCATGATTTTGTCTCTCTTATGGGCGATCCTTTGTTTGGCGCGGTATCAATGTGTAATCCTGGTCAGGTGTATAAAGATCCTAAAATGGCATATTTGAGTCTGGAGTATTCACACAGGATAGGAAAGGGGTTTGCTTTAGGAGTACATGCCGATGTGTATAACACCTTTGCGGCTGATACTAAGACTACGCTTTCAGGTGATGATGGAAATTTGGAAGTGAAGTTCTCTCATGTTCCGAACTCTATCAGTTTCTTGGCTGGTATTTATCTCAGAACAGATTTCAGTTTCTTGATCAAGCGTTTCTGATATATAACAAAAAAGGTTCACTGTTAAGCGAACCTTTTTGCTCTTCAGGTTGGACTTGAACCAACGACCCTCTGATTAACAGTCAGATGCTCTAACCGACTGAGCTACTGAAGAATGATAAGATATGTGTTGATTTTTTTGCTCTTCAGGTTGGACTTGAACCAACGACCCTCTGATTAACAGTCAGATGCTCTAACCGACTGAGCTACTGAAGAATTTTGCAATCTCGATTTTCGCTCTTCAGGTTGGACTTGAACCAACGACCCTCTGATTAACAGTCAGATGCTCTAACCGACTGAGCTACTGAAGAAGGTTGTTTTCTCGATTGCGGTGCAAAGATACTAGCTTGTTTTGAATTATGCAATACCTTTGGCAAAAAAAAGATGAAAATATTTTGTTTTACCCTAAAATTCTTGTGTGATATTGCATCTGAGAGAAGCGTATCTCCCTTTCCTTGACGAAATTAAGTTAAATATTGGACATTTTCTGTTGCTCTAAGCAGAATAATGCTTTTCTTTGCAATAATATTTTGAAATACATTATAAAATAAACAATATATAAAGATATGAATACTAAGAAGACTATTATAGCCGCGTTTGCCATATTGGTAGGTCTGGGATTGCTAAGTTTCAAGGGGGATGACAGAAACTTCAAGATAGCAAAGAATCTTGATTTGTTCAATTCTATATTCAAGGAATTGGATATGTTTTATGTTGATACTGTTGATGTGGAAAAGATGATTCAGAACGGTGTTAACGGCATGCTGGCACTTACAGACCCTTATACAGAATATTATCCAGAGGAAGAAGTCAGCAGTCTGAAGGAGATGATTACCGGAAAGTACGGAGGTATTGGCGCAGCAATCAGATATTATGAGGCAAACGACCGTATTGTAGTAGTTGAGCCTACTGAGGGTATGCCTGCTGCCGAATCGGGAGTGAAGGCAGGTGATATAATACTGGAAGTAGGAGGAAAGCCGATGCTTCGCGGAGACATGAAACCACAGGAGTTCTCAAGTAAGGTAAGTGAAGCTCTGCGCGGTGAACCGGGAACTTCGTTTGTGCTTAAAGTCCTCCGTCCTATGCAGAACGACAGTACTGAAATGGAATTCAAGATTACCCGCAGGAATATACGTACAAATCCGGTACCATATCATGGAATGGTGCGCGACAGTATAGGATATATTGCTCTTCAGAGTTTCACAGACAATTGTTCTAAAGATTTCAAGAAAGCATTTATCGAACTCAAACAGCAAGGCGCGAAATCTCTTATAATAGATTTGAGAGATAATGGTGGCGGTTCGCTGGCTGAGGCAGTAGATATTGTCGGTCTGTTCGTACCGAAAGGTCAGGAAGTAGTTTATACCAAGGGTAAAATCAAACAGGCGGAAAATTCTTTCAAGACACGTTTTGAACCGGTTGACACCGAAATCCCTTTGGTCGTTCTGGTGAACGGCTCTTCTGCCTCTGCATCCGAAATTCTCAGCGGTTCGCTTCAGGATCTTGACCGTGCGGTGATTGTAGGTAGCCGTACATACGGTAAGGGACTTGTTCAGACCACACGTCCGCTTCCTTATAATGGTACTCTGAAGGTTACTACATCCAAGTACTATATACCTAGTGGCAGATGTATCCAGGCTATCGACTATTCAAAGAAGAATGCAGACGGCTCGGTAGCACGTACACCTGACAGCCTTACAAATGTATTTCATACAGCTATAGGCCGAGAGGTACGCGATGGTGGAGGAATACGTCCTGATATAGAAGTAAAGGCCCAGAAGTTCCCTAATATTATATTCTATCTTATGAACGAGGATATTATATTCGATTATGCCACACAGTACTGCTGGACTCATCAGGCGCCGGCTTCTGTTGCAGACTTCAAGCTGACAGATGATGATTATGAAAAATTCAAAACACTGGTGAAATCGCGTGATTTTACATATGACCGCCAGAGTGAGAAGATGCTTAAATCCTTGAAGGAAATGGCAGAATTTGAGGGATATATGGATGGAGCCAAAGAGGAATTTGCAGCTCTTGAAAAGAAACTTAACCATAATCTGGACCGCGACCTTGAGACATTCAAGAAACAGATAAGCGAATATCTCTCTCAGGAGATCATAACAAGATATTTCTATCAGCGTGGTGCGGCGATGGAACGTCTGAAAGACGATGACGACCTTGAAAGTGCTGTAAAAGTACTTCAGAATAAGGCTGAATATGCTAAAATTCTGTCAGTATCAAAGTAAGGGTAAAAATCTGATATATTATTTTTATGATACTTCTCTGTCAGTTCGATAAAAACTGGCAGAGAAGTATTTTTTTCGGGTTATTTCTGATCCATTTTCCACCAGTCGAACTCAAAGAGTTCTTCATCGCCTCCGCGATATAATATTGTAACGTCATGTACTCCGGTAACTTTCTCTACCGGTGCAGAGATGTTGTGCCATTCTTTGTTTGTAGTTACGCTGATAATGGATACGGGCTTGTCGTCAACTCTAATTTCTATTGTTCCGCCTGCTTTGCCTCGTACACAGACAGTTATTGATTTGGCTCCATTTTCGAAATCAACACTGCGAATACGCTGCCATGAACCGTTATAGATACGTGTAAGCCAATGGTCTTTACCTTCCTGACGGTCTGTTTTCAGACCGTAGCTGTCTGCCATAGTCTCTGCTTCAACACGTTCATACGGGCTAAGGTTTTTAACAGGCTTTTTCACTCCTTCTTTTGTAAAAGGAATGTGTGGTATGGAACCGTCGGCGTTGAATTTGAATTCCTCCACACAAGAAGCGCGGCGGAAACCTCCTCCGTTTGGCAGACGTCCGTCATGATAAAACATAAAGTTACGTCCCTTGAATTCTATAGAACCGCCGTGTATGGTAAAACTGTTGTTTGCTTCCTCCATAACGCGTCCACCGTATTTCCATGGTCCGGCAATGCTTTTTGCCGTAGAATATGCCATGTGTTCCGGTACTCCTCCTGCTGCATATTCTATATAATAAGTGTCTCCACGTTTATAAACCCAAGGGCCTTCTTCGTATCCTGTTTTCATGATTTTTTTGTTCAGTTGCCAGTCGTGTTTCAATACTTTAGGGCCGAAGGCAGACTCGTCATCCGTGTTGACTTTTATTATTTCACTCTCTAATGACACCATGTCGCGTCCCAGTTTGGCATACCATAATCCGTTGTTTCCCCAGAACAGATATGCCTGTCCGTCATCGTCTATAAATACCGACGGGTCAATATATCCAAAGCCTCCCGGAACCAGTGGTTTGCCAATAGCATCCTTGTATGGGCCTTCAGGACGGTCTGCCACGGCAACGCCTATGCCATGCAAATGTTTGGTCGTGTCTTCAGCTGCTACATACCAATACCATTTTCCGTCCCGTTCTATAGCCTGCGAAGCCCATGCGTTGTCTCCCTGTTTTGCCCATTTGAATGTTGCCGTTGACAAAGGCACTCCGCGGAATGTCCAGTTTACCATATCTGTAGTAGAAAAAAGCAGCCAGTCTTTCATCTTGAAATATTGTGCGTCGTCTTCGTCATGGTCTGTAAACAGATAGACCGTATCGCCATGTACATACGGAGCCGGATCCGGCGTATAACAGGTTTGTATAATAGGATTTTGTCCGGATAACCGGAATAGTGATGACAGTATTCCCACTGCCAGAGTGATTGTTGTTTTTCGTTTCATAATTTTAGGTTTTACTATCTTGTTATTTGTTGTTGCCATTAAAGCGTTTACAAAGAAAAAGATATTTCTCCTATCATTTGAAATATGATGTTACAAATGTTTTTGCTTATGTTACAAATATGATGTAAGTGTATATTTTCTATGCGGTTAAAAACAAAAAAGGGAAGAAGACGCGTCTGTCTCCCTCCCTATTGTGTAATATGGTGATTTCTTTTATTTCTCGTGGAAATCTCCGTTGGCTTTTATCAGTTCTATCAGTTTTTCTACAGCCTGTTCTTCAGGAATATTCTTTTCTATACATTCCTTACGCTTGTACAGACTGATTTTGCCGCGTCCTGCCCCTACATAGCCATAGTCGGCATCCGCCATTTCTCCCGGCCCGTTTACTATACATCCCATAATTCCTATTTTCAGGCCTTTCAGATGTGAAGTCGCGGCCTTGATGCGGGCAATTGTCGATTCAAGGTCGTAAAGAGTTCTTCCGCATCCCGGACAAGATATATATTCGGTTTTGGAAGTACGTACTCTGCCGGCCTGAAGAATTCCAAATGCTGTTTCGTCAAGTTTCTTATCTGCTATGGCCGAGGAGTTGTTGTAAAGCAGGATACCGTCAGTCAGTCCGTCGAATATTAATGCTCCCATGTCGGCTGCTGATTTAATCTGCAAGTCCTCAACAGAATTTTCTTCATACATCTGGAAGAACACTACAGGGTTTTTCAGGCCTTGTCTTGTGAGCTGATGAACAAGACCACGGTATTCGCCCAGTCTGTTAGGATGATTGCTCTGTGCAATGATTACAACTTCCGGATGCAGACGCAGACATGCTGTTACCTCTTCGTTGAGGCCCATATAAGTGGTAAACAGGAATTTGATGTCCGATTGGATTTGGTGCAGACCTATAATCTGCTGGGTGTTGAATGCAGGATAAGTGCCTTCTTCGCCATTCCAAACGTTTGCGTCAACTATATAGCCGATGTCCTTTCTCCTGTTTTCAGGCAGAGTCTGTCCGCAATATACGTAATCAGGCTTGAACTGTTCGTTCATGTCCATGTTGCCGTTCAGGCGTACGGAAACAACTACAGGGAGGTTGTCGCCACCAATGTTGCCTACGGCGTTTGTCTTGCGTCTTGAAGGGTTGGTGTAGCAGAAATCGTCTGCTTCGGCTCCAGGGATATAAGGATGGTTTTCGCGTTTGATGATGTAGTCCACCAGTTTGCGTGCAACAGGAATTTCTGCTTCAGGAGCTTCGCTGAGCGATACGCGTATGGTGTCGCCAAGTCCGTCGGCAAGGAGTGCGCCTATTCCGAGAGCTGACTTGATACGTCCGTCCTCTCCGTCTCCTGCTTCAGTCACACCAAGATGCAGAGGGAATGCCATGCCTTCCTTTTCCATCTGTTCGGCAAGCAGTCTGACGGTCTTTACCATGACAACAGTGTTGGAAGCCTTGATGGAGATTACTACATTGCTGAAATTCTCTTCTATACAGATACGAAGGAACTCCATACATGATTCAACCATGCCTTCAGGGGTATCGCCATAGCGTGACATGATACGGTCCGACAGTGACCCGTGGTTCACCCCGATGCGGATTGCTGTGTGATTTTCCTTGCAGATGTTCAGGAATTTGACAAAACGCTCGCGGATTTTCTGTATCTCCTGTGCATATTCCTCGTCAGTGTATTCCAGGCTTTTGAAAGTACGGGCAGGATCGACATAGTTACCCGGATTGATACGTACCTTTTCGGCATAAAGTGCAGCTACATCCGCCACGTTCGGATTGAAGTGTACATCTGCCACGAGAGGGGTATTGTAACCTTGCGAGCGCAGTCCAATGTTTATATTCTTCATGTTTTCAGCCTCGCGCACACCTTGAGTGGTGAGGCGTACATATTCTCCACCGGCGTCGATGATACGTTTGGCCTGTTCTACACAAGCCTCTGTATCCATTGTTACGGTGTTGGTCATGCTCTGTATGCGTATAGGATTAGCGCCACCCATAGGAGTGGCGCCAACATATACTTCGTTTGCCTTTCGGCGTGAATAGTTGAAGTAATCCATTTAATTAGTCTTGTATGCGTATTTAACTTCTTTCAGTTCTTCGTTTGCCTTTACAATCTTGTTTTTCAGTCCTTCCTTGTAAGCGGCAAACTTCTTAGCCAATTCCTCGTCAGAGAGTGCTATCATCTGTACTGCCAGGATTGCAGCGTTCATTGCTCCGTTGATAGCTACTGTTGCTACAGGTATTCCAGGAGGCATCTGGATGATAGAATACAAAGCGTCAACACCATCGAGTACAGAGCCTTTAATAGGTACTCCGATTACAGGAAGTGTAGTGTTGGCAGCAATAACTCCCGGAAGTGCGGCAGCCATACCGGCAGCAGCTATTATTACTTTCAGTCCTCTGTCGGCAGCACCTTTTGCAAATGCTTCAACTTCGGCCGGAGTACGGTGAGCTGAAAGTGCGTTAATCTCGAAAGGAACCTGCATTTCGTCAAGCAGTTTGGCAGCCTTTTCCATAACCGGAAGGTCAGAAGTACTACCCATGATGATACTTACTATTGGTTTCATTCTTTTTTCTCTTATAGTTTATACTTGTTTGTTTTTGTTTATGTCTGTTGTTTTGATATTATTCGTTTATAAGTTTTTTATATGCTTCTGCATCCAGCAGTTCTTCAGCTTCAGAAACGTCTGTAGGCTTGATTCTGATAATCCATCCTTCGCCGTAAGGGTCTTTATTCACAAGTTCAGGATTTTCTTCAAGTGCCGGATTTACTTCAAGTATTTCTCCTCCAACAGGCAGGAACAAATCGGAAACGGTCTTTACTACTTCAATACTTCCGAATGTTTCTCCTTTTTCCAGTGTTTCTCCTTCTGTAGGAACATCTACGAATACAATATCACCTAATTGTGTTTGAGCATAGTCTGTTATACCTACATATGCTTCTTCTCCTTCTAAACGAATCCATTCATGTTCGTTTGTGTACTTTACGTTTGTTGGAAAATTCATGGTTTTAAAATTTGCAAGGTTAGTATATCTTTTCAAATAAACAAAATTCCTGTGACACCGCAAAATAATCCGACAACAAATCCTCCGAAAACTTCAATAAGAGTGTGTTGGCGCATTATTATTCTGGCTGTACACAACATACCAGCCAGCAATATGAATCCTGACAGCCACCATACCGGATTGAACTGGAAAAGAAAACTGTAGGACAGCAGTCCCCCGACCATTAATCCGCTACTAGCCGCGTGTGTACTGATTTTGAGCTTTAGGTTTACAATGGTACACAATACCATACATATCAGTACGGCAAGAACTATTCCGCTCATATACCTTGGAGTGTGTATCCTGTACATTGTCACCAGACCGCCTATGTAGCTTAGGATTGTCAGTCCGTACGGGACGAACCTGTTTTCACGGTGTCCCAGCTCTTTTATTCCCCAGCCGTTGATTTTCTGGAAAATGTATATACCCAGCATGGGGAAAAAAATGGTGAAGCAATACACAAGTCCGAGTATCGACAGTTTGTACGACATGGGCATTATGTTGAGATATGTAAATAGAAATATCATCAGAAATGCCACAAACGGAACCATGAACGGCGAGAATATCGCCGATACTATATAGGATGCTATATATAGCGGGTCCTTTTTTTCCTGTTCCGTGAAATGCACAGGCTCGTGATATGTCAGTTCGCTGGGAATATTATTTTCTTCCATTTTATCTTCTTAGTCTAGCTACAGGAATATTTAACTGTGTACGGTATTTGGCGACAGTACGGCGTGCTATAGGGTAGCCTTTGTCTTTAAGGACTTCTGCCAGTTCGTCGTCAGTCAGAGGGTTTTCCTTGTCTTCGTTGTCAATCACTTCTTTCAGAATTCTTTTTATTTCTCTTACGGACAGTTCCTCACCGTTGTCGGTGGTATATCCGTCGTTGAAAAAGTACTTGAGCGGGAAGATACCGAAGTTGGTTTGCACATACTTGCTGTTGCTTACCCTTGATACAGTCGAGATGTCCAGTTTGGCCCTTTCCGCCACATCCTTCAGTATCATAGGTTTCAGCAAGGTTTCATCTCCCTCGGTAAAGAACGGGCGCTGCAGGTCTATTATTGCCTGCATGGTGCTTAGCATGGTGTTCTGTCTTTGCTTTACGGCATTGATAAATCCTTGGGCTGCATCAACCTTCTGCTTCAGGAACATGAATGCGTCTTTTGCTTCTTTCGATTGGTTGGCTTTGTTCTTGGTCTGTTCTTCCAGCATGTCCGTAAATGTTCTGCTTAGTCGGAGTTCCGGAACATTTCTGTTGTTGAGGCTCAGGATGATATTTCCGTCATCTTCTGTCTCGACTATAAAGTCCGGGATTATGTGATGCAGGTTTTTGCCCATGGCTTCTCCCATGGAACTTCCCGGACGCGGATTTAACTTTACAAGTTCGGCCACGGCAGCATTGTATTCATCTTCCGTGATATTGAGTTTCTGTATAATCTTATCCTTGTTTTTCTTTGTGAACTCGTCGCAATACTGGTCTATTATGTCGTATTCTATTTTTTTCAGCGGCGAATCCTCTTTTCTCTTTATCTGAAGAAGAAGACATTCTTTGAGGCTTCTTGCACCTATTCCGGCAGGGTCAAAGTCCTGTATTATCGATATGATGTGTTCAAGTTCTTCTTCTGTTGTGTATATTCCCTGATATATGGCCAGTTCGTCCATTATAGCTTCTGTGGTTTTCCTCAGAAGTCCGTCATCATCCAGTGAACCTATGATATACTCTCCAAGCATTTTCTGCTCGTCGGTCAGTTCTTGCATGTCAAGCTGCTCTTTCAGTGTCTCGTAGAAAGAAACATTGTCCGATAAAGGTATTTCTTCTGGAGTTTCGCCTGCGGAACGGTTGTTCTCTTGCAGTTTATAGTCAGGAATGTCATCTTCTGTACGGTAGTCGCCCAGCGATACATCTTCGTTATAGTTCGTATCCGGGTCTGCATCAGGGTCAGTAGGATATTCGTTAGCCTGATCCTCAGCTATTTCGGCAGGGTCTTTCCCTTCTTCCAGTGCAGGATTATCCAAAATCTCTGCATGTACTCGCTCTTCCAATTCCACTGTTGGCAATTCCAGAAGTTTTACCAGCAACACTTGCTGTGGTGAAAGTGTCTGGACTTGCTGTTGTGCCTGCGACTGTATTTGACGTGAGTTTTGTGCCATTTTATAAATTTATTTATTGGCAAAAGTAGTAAAATAATTGTGATAATCAATCCTGAAAAGGTTAGTTTGTTTTAAAGAAAGTATCTTTTATATCAGATTACATAAAAAATATGGTTTTACCTGTTGTTGATTTTTAAGTTGGATTTTATATCCTAGTAAGCCTGTATAAATACATAGATATAACTGCAATTATTTAAATGTAACATGCAGCAAAACATATGTAACATTTACGGTTGTTATGTAACGTCGGTTACATATTTTGGAATGAAAATATTGTGAATACAAAAAAAAATAATGTAAATTTGCAATGTGTTAAATGAAATTTAAATGTGTAATCTTAAATGAAAATGCGTATGAATATTATTGAAGAAAGTGGATAGCAAAAACTGATGAATCTAAGAATCGACTATTTAATTTTTTATTTTTAATTATTAAAGTAATGAAAAACATAAGACAAAAGTTTATTGAGAAATTTTCTTTTGATAAGAAAAAACACTTTCTCACACAGATGAAGGTGTTCTTTTTCCTGTTATTGCTTGGCAATGTTTCGATGATGGCTCAGACTTTCGTTGTACAGGGAAAAGTCCTTGATGCGAATGACGAACCTTTAATCGGTGCGGCTATTGTGTTGAAAAGTCAGAGTACTGTTGGTACTGTGGCAGACTTTGATGGAAATTTTACTTTGGAAGTACCAAGTAAGGATGCAGTATTGACCGTTTCTTATTTGGGTATGACTCCACAAGACGTTAAGGTTGATGGACGCAGTATGATAGTAGTTGTATTACGAGAGGATTCCGAAATGCTTGAGGAAGTTGTAGTTGTTGGTTATGGACAGCAGAAAAAGGCTTCTGTGGTTGGTGCTATCACGCAGACAACAGGCAAAGTGCTGGAAAGAGCTGCCGGTGTTTCGGATATTGGTGCCGCATTGACTGGTAATCTTCCAGGTGTTGTTACTACTGCTGGAACAGGTATGCCTGGTGAAGAAGATCCTAAGATTACAATTCGTGGTGCTAGTTCATGGAATAATAATGAAGAGCCTCTTGTTTTGGTAGATGGAATTGAGCGTCCAATGAGTTCAGTGGATATTACTTCTGTTCAGTCTATTTCTGTTTTGAAAGATGCTTCTGCAACAGCAGTATATGGTGTAAAGGGTGCAAATGGAGTTATCCTGATTACTACCAAGAGAGGTACAGAAGGAAGTGCTAAGATTGATGTCGGTTTTAATGCGACTTTGAAATCTCCTTCGAAATTACCTAATAAATATGATTCGTATGATGCTCTAATGTTCCGTAATATTGCCATCGAACATGAATTAGCGTTGGCTCCTCAATCATGGGCTGATATACGTTCTCAAGCTTTTATTAATAATTATCGCAATCAAACTACTGTTGAGCAAAGGGAACGCTATCCTAATGTAGATTGGCAGAAGGCTTTGTTTAAGGATAATACCATGTCATACAACGCAAATATTAACATTAGTGGTGGTACAAAGTTTGTAAAATATTTCGCTGCTGCGGATTATGTGCATGAAGGCGACCTTTTCCGAGTTTATGATAATGGACGTGGCTATAATTCTGGTTATGGATATGACCGTGTAAATGTACGTAGTAATATTGATTTTAATATTACAAAAAGTACTGTGTTGAAAGTAAATTTGGCTGGTTCAAATGGTATTAGAAAATCACCATGGAGTAATTCGGGAAATTCTGAATGGCAGATAGGTCAGCAATGGTCTGGTGTATATAATATTCCGTCTGATGTGTTTTTGCCTCAATATTCTGATGGTAGTTGGGGTTTTTATCCTAAAGTTTCAAATACAACAAATTCAGTACAGAATATTGCAATTAGTGGAACAATGCAGACAACGACAACACGCATTAATACAGACTTTACTTTGGAACAGGATTTATCTTTTATAACAAAAGGTCTTGTCGCAAGAGCTACAATATCATGGGATAATGAGTTTGTTGAGAATAATCGTGGAATTAATGATTTATATAATGATGCGCAAACTAAGTGGATTGATCCGGAAACCGGTCAGGTTGTATGGGGAGAATCATATGATACCAATCAAGGATTTGATTGGTCGCAGGGTATAAATTGGATTACACAGTCTGGATCTGTAGATAACAGTAGAACAATAAGAAATTTGTATTATCAGGCACAGTTAAGTTGGGCGCGTTCTTTTGGTAAACATAATATGACTGCTATGGGATTATTTAGCCGTCAGGAGAATGCAAGAGGTAGTGTGATGCCTACTTATCGTGAAGACTGGGCTTTTCGTGTTACTTATGATTTTGCTAATAGATATTTTGTAGAATATAATGGTGCGTATAACGGTTCAGAAAAGTTTAGCCCTGAGAATCGTTTTGCTTTCTTTAATTCTGGTGCTATAGGATGGATGGTCAGTGAAGAACCTTTTATGCGTTATCTTCGTGAGAAAAAAATTCTTGATATGATGAAGATTCGTGCATCGTATGGTGAGATTGGTTCCGACCAACTTGGAGATCCATTTGATGAATCACGTCGTTGGTTGTACATGGATTCATGGAAATATGCGGGTCACACTCGTTTGGATTTGAACCATGCTGAAAGTATTTATACTTGGTGGTATGAATCTGCTATTGGCAATGAAGACATACAGTGGGAAGTCGTGGAAAAAATGAATTTAGGTATAGATTACTCTTTCTTTGAAGGATTAATGGCAGGTAGTGTTGAATTTTTCCGTGATACTCGTTCGAATATATTTGTATTTGGTAGTGATCGTTCAATACCTTCTTATTTTGGCGGAACACCTCCTTCAATAAATAAAGGAAAAATCCGTACAACAGGTTATGAATTAGAATTACGTTTAAATAAAGTTTTAGCGAATGGATTGCGTCTTTGGGGTAATTTTAATATGACTCATGCTCGTAATGTTGTACTTGTGAAGGATGATCAAGCTTTGCGACCTGCATATCAGAAGGCTGCAGGACACGGTGTTGGTCAATATTATTCTTATATTGACAATGGTTTTATCCAAAATTATGATCAGATGTTTGGTAGTCCAGCTCATGATTCAAGTGACTCTCAAAAATTGGTTGGAGACTATTATATTGTTGATTATAATGGTGATGGTGTTATAGACAGTAAAGACTCTGTTCCTTATGGATATACGAGTTCGCCTGAAAATACATACAATGCTACGATTGGATTTGAATGGAAAGGCTTTAGTGCCTTTGCACAGTTCTATGGCGTTAATAATGTTACACGTGATGTTGCTTTAAAAAGTTTGGAAAATAACTTAAATACTGTTTACGATGCAGGAACATGGTGGTCAAAAGATGAACCAAATGCAGATATTGTTGTTCCTCGCTGGAATTCGAAGCCTACTTATTATGACGGTACGCAATATATGTATGATGGTTCATATATCCGTTTGAAAAATGTTGAAATAGCTTATACATGGACAAAGGGATGGGTACAAAAGTTGGGTATCAGTAACCTTAAGATTTATCTTAACGGAAATAACTTGTGGTTGTGGACTCGTATGCCTGACGACCGTGAGGCAAATCTCTCAGGAGCTGGATATTTGGGAGCTTATCCTACAGTGAAACGTTATAATTTAGGTATTAAGTTTACATTATAAAAATACGTAGTTCAGAGGTATAAATAATTTTACCTCCTTTTACTACTATAAAAAACAGATATATGAGAAAACAATATACATATATATATACTGCACTTTTTTCCATGGTGATAGGTTGCGGTATGACTTCTTGTCAGGATTATCTTGACAAGAGTCCCGAGGCTACTGTAAATAAGGAGGATGCTTTTAAAGATTTTCGTAATTTTCAGGGTTTTGTGGAAGAAATTTATAACTGTATTCCTGACAAGGAGAAATGTAATTATTGTACTTCTTGGAACTGGGGCGATGATGAGCTTTTCAATTCGCTTGGTAATGCACACATGACCAATCAGGTTGATTTAGGAAATTTCCGTAACTGGTACAGCAACGGGCAGACATGGCTGATGACGAGTACTAATGATCCGAGATCGACTAATAGCTTCAATCATTCGTTATGGGGACATGCATGGTACTGTATCCGTAAGTGCAACATTGGTCTAGCTAATCTTGACAAAATGGTGGGAACAGAAGATGAGAGAAATCTGATTGCTGGACAGCTTTATTTCTTCCGTGCGTGGTGGCACTTTGAGATGATGACATATTGGGGAGGTCTTCCATATATTGATCAGGTGCTCGACGCTACACAAGAACTGACTCTACCTCGTCTGTCGTATCAGGAGTGTGCAGACAAAGCTGCGGAAGATTTTCGTCGTGCGGCAGATTTACTACCGATTGATTGGGATGATACCAATGCCGGACAGGCTACAGTAGGTAGGAATCAACTTCGTATAAACAAGATTATGGCATTGGGATATCTAGGCAAAAATTATCTTTGGGCAGGAAGTCCTTTAATGAAAAATGGTGCTCAGTTGGGAGGAAGTCAAACTTATAATTACGACGAGGAATATTGTCATAAGTCAGCAGAGGCTTTCGGAGAGTTACTTGCACTAGTTGAAGGCGGACAGACACAATATGCCTTAGCGGAATTTAACTATTCGAATGTTTATGACCATGAAAAGGCTGCTGGCGCTACAACATGCTATTCTGATATCTTTTATACGCGTCGTCAGAATTGGCAGGTGCCAGGCTCGGTTGAAGCTATATTTAGAGGTCCATCGGGAAGTGACGGAGGAGCTGATGGTAATAATTCCAACTGGAATATGTCTAAATTGTGGGGACCTAAGGTCGCAAGTTTAGTAGAACACGACGTCATTATTCATTTGCCAACTGCAAATTTAGTTGAAATGTACGGTATGAGTAATGGATTACCTTTGGATGATCCTAACTCCGGTTTTGATCCTACTCACCCGTTTAAGAATCGTGATCCTCGCTTCTATCACGACATTGTGTTTGACGGTTTTCATTATGTACTTGCTGAAGATAAGTTGAACGACGCTCAGAAACCATACGCTTATCTGAATCTGTCGAGTGGAGGTGGAGATATGCGTTCTGATGATATGGGTAGTCGCACGGGATATTTTTTCCAAAAATTAGTACCACATACATGTAATGTTGGTGATAAAGAATATGATTGGGGAAGTGCGCTTCACACTTATCTTCCCTATATGCGTCTAGCTGATATCTATCTTATGTATGCTGAGGCTTGTGCTGCTACAGGAGGAGCTTCAGCAAAGAGTAGTAATTTTGGAAAAACTGCTCTGGATGCAATTAATACAATACGTAACCGCTGTGGTGCTGGTGAGGTAGCAGACTCGTATGCTGCAGACAGAAATAAGTTTATGGACGAAATTCGCCGTGAGCGTGCTGTGGAACTTTCAATGGAAGGATTCCGTTTCAATGACCTTCAGCGTTGGCTTCTGCTTACTGAATCTCCTTATAATGAAAAGTATGCTGTAGAGTTTGATCGTCTTGAGGATGATGACTTCTACAGAAATAATGATCCTGCTGAAGCTAGAGTTGCGAACTATCGTCACAAATTGCTTGTTAAACGAGTGTTCGGTATCAAGCATTATTGGTTCCCTCTTCCTGATGATGATGTTTACCTTTATCCGGAATTTCCACAGAATCCAGGTTGGGAATAAAACGGTAAATCAATAAGGCTAATTGAATATCAAAGGAGTTAACAGAAAAATACTGATGTATAATAATAAAAAACTGAACAATGAAAGATAAACAGACAAAATTCATTCTTCTTGCTATGCTTACCGCAGCACCTTGTCTGGCCGGAGCGCAGAGTGCGATTGAGAATGATACTGACACATTGTCAACAGGAAATGACGCCGAGGTTCAGGTGGCATTCCGGAAAGTATCACGCAAGGATCTTCTTGGAGGAGTTTCTGTTGTCAATATGGAGGAACTTACCCGGAAAAACTATAATACTTATAGTCTGGATAATATGCAAGGCTATGTGGGTGGATGGAACGGAAACTCCCTGTGGGGAATGGATGGCGATAATGCTGGTTATTTGGTCCTTGTGGACGGAGTTCCGCGTGATGCCAACAACGTGATGCCTACAGAGATAGAGCAGATAACTTTCTTGAAGGGAGCACAGGCTGTAGTGTTATATGGTAGTAAAGCTGCCAAAGGAGCTATCCTGATTTCTACCAAGCGAAGCACTGCTGAAGGGCTGAGTGTGAGTGTTAGAGCTAATACAGGTTTCAATGTTGCAAAAAGTTTTCCAGAATATTTGGGATCAGCTGAATATATGACTCTATATAATGAGGCACGTGTAAACGATGGGCTGGCCCCTTTGTATTCCGATACACAAATTTACAATCATGCTTCAGGATTAAATCCTTACCGCTATCCGGACATAAATTATTATTCTTCCGATTATGTAAAGAAAATGTATAATCGTTCAGAGGTTACAGCCGAGATTGAGGGCGGAGGTTCAAAAGCTCATTTTTACAGCAATATCAGCTATTATCGTAATGGTGACTATCTGAACTTTGGCGAAGCGGAAAATAATATGGTGGATCGTTTTAATGTACGTACTAATGTGGACGTAAAGATTAATGATTTCATCAAAGCATATATCAATGCTAACGCTACTTTCTATAATTCAAAGAGCGCAAAAGGCAATTATTGGGAAGCAGCTTCTACCATGCGACCAAACTTTCCGCAGAACGCGGCTCCGCTTATACCTATCGATATGATTGATCCTAATGCGAGCGCTGTGTGGGAATTATTGAGTACTTCGGGTAATATTATCGATGGCAAATACTTCCTGGGCGGTTCGCAAGCCAATCCTACAAACGCTTTTGCAGATGTATATGCGGCAGGAAGCAGTAAATATACCAGCCGTCAGTTTCAGTTCGACACTGGGGTGGATGTTAGCTTGGAGAAACTTCTGAAGGGATTGTCGTTTAAGGCTATGTTTGCTGTTGACTATGCAACTTCTTATAATACATCGTTCGATAATAATTATGCCATATTTGTTCCAACATGGTCTAACTACAATGGCAAGGATGTCATTGTAGGGCTTACCAAAGAAGGTTTGGACGAGCGTCCAGGTATTCAGAATGTTGGTGGAAGTGCTGATAATCAGACTATAGCCTTTAATGCTCAGTTTAATTATCAGAATACATTTGCTAAGGATCATAACGTATCTGCTATGCTTATTGCAAATGGTTATCAGCAGACACGTTCTGCGCAATATCACCGTATTAGTAATGCTAACTTGGCTTTACAGGCAGGATATAACTACCGTCAGCGTTATTATGCAGACTTCAGCGCAGCTCTGATTCATTCGGCAAAACTGGCACCGGGACACAGAAATGCCCTGTCGCCTTCGCTTACATTGGGATGGCGTCTGAGCGAAGAAGATTTTCTTAAGGACTCTCCTGTTGTGGATGACATGATGCTTAGCGTATCGGGTAGTATCCTGAATCAAGATATCGATCTTAAGATGGGTGATACTGAATTTTATCTGTATGATGGCTTGTGGACTCAGGCTGATGGCTATGGCTGGTATGACGGATCGGCAGGTAAATATACTTACTCAACTAAAGGTGAGAACTACGATCTCGACTTCATAAAGCGTAAGGAACTTTCTGTCAATCTGAATACTTCATTGTGGAAACGTTTTATCACTCTTGACGCTTCCTTCTTCATTATGTCCAACGAAGGTTACTTGATCGATAAGCCTACGTTCTATCCTTCATACTTAAGTACCGGTTATCCTGTAGCTTCGTTTTTGCCAGTATTGAATTATAACAATAACCGCCGTATAGGTTTTGATTTTAGTGTGAATGTGAACCATCGTATCGGTGAGGTAGATTTGTCTTTAGGAGTTTCAGGTACATACTATGATACTAAGGCTACAAAGCGTGATGAAATATATGACGACGCTCACCGTTATCGTGAAGGTAAGCCAATTGACGGTATATGGGGATATCAAAGTGCTGGATTGTTCCAAAGTCAGGAAGATATTGACAGCTGGTATGATCAGTCTAAGTTAGGACAGATTAAACCGGGAGATATCAAATATATCGATCAAAACGGTGACAATATTATTGACGAGAAGGATGAGGTTTATCTTGGTAAAGGTGGCTGGTATGGAGCTCCGTTTACTATGGGTGTAAACATCACTGCCAAGTGGAAGGATTTCACTCTTTTTGTTCTCGGTACTGGTGGAGTTGGAAGCTATGGCTTGAAGAACAGTTCTTATTATTGGGTGGATCAGGAAGACAAGTATTCTGCAGTGGTACGCAACCGTTGGACAGAGGCTACAGCTTCTACCGCTACTTACCCACGTTTGTCAACACTCAATGCAAGTCAGAATTTCTGTGATTCCGATTTCTGGATGTATAAGGCAAACCGTTTCGATCTGGCTAAGATACAGATTACATATGATTTACCTAAGCATATATTGCGCAGCTCTTTCGTAAAGGAACTGTCGGCATTTGTGGGCGGAGCCAATCTGCTTACTATCTCTAAGGAACGCGAACACATGGAGTTGAATGTGGGAAGTGCGCCTCAGAGCAGATACTATAACATTGGTTTAAAAGCAGTATTCTAAAAAAAGTGATAAAAATGAAACTGAAATATATTTTTATATCTACTGTGCTTCTTGCATCTCTCTCAGCTTGTGAAGATATGTTTGAGCCGTCTCAGGAGAACATTAGAGGTGTGGAAGAAATGTTTTCCGATCCTAACTATGCCTCAGGTTTGTTGGGATATGGTTATGCGATGTTGCCATATGATAATTCAAGCGTCAGCGATGTTGCTACTGATGATGCTGTAACCAACGATCTTACTAGTAATTACTCGAAAATGGCACTTGGTGCTTGGTCATCAAGCAACAATCCTATGGAACAGTGGCAGGCTCGTAAGGCTACTATACAGTATATCAATACTTTCCTAAGTATTGTGGATAAGGTGAAATGGTCTAGTACTGAGACTACTAACAGGATGTTTATTGACAAGTTGAGTGGCGAAGCGTATGCTCTGCGCGCATTGAATTATTTCTATCTTCTGCAAGCGCATGCCGGATGGACTGACGATGGACAGCTGTTGGGTGTACCAATGGTGTTCGAGCCTGAAGATAAAAACTCCGAATTCAACCAGCCACGTAACTCGTTTAGCGAATGTGTAAACTATATCTTTGACGATCTTGACAAGGCAATAGAACTCTTGCCGCTTGACTTCGCAAATATCGGCAGTAATGCAGAACTTCCTTCAAGATATCAGGAAATAGGTGCCGAGATGGGTGGCTATAACCTAGTGTTCGGAACTTATCAACGTGGACGTATATCAGGACGTATAGCTGAAGGTATTAAGGCTCAGGTTGCTCTTCTAGCGGCAAGTCCTGCCTATCGTGAGGCTTCTGGTGTTACATCAGAAGAGGCTGCAGGATATGCTGCTACAGTTCTTAACAGAATAGGAGGTGTCAGCGGAATAGACCCTCGTGGAAATACATGGTACAATAATACAGATGAGCTTGACAATATGGGCTCCGGTGCCGTAACAGCAGAAATCCTGTGGAGAGGTAACCGTACTAATAGTGATGCTGATTGGGATATAGGTATCACACAGGAGAAGAACAATTTTCCACCAACATTATATGGAAGCGGTAGAATCAATCCTACACAGAATCTGGTTGACGCTTTCCCGATGGCTAACGGTTATCCTATAACAGATACTTCTAACAGTGGTTATGACGCTTTAAACCCTTATGCGAATCGTGATCCACGTTTGACAAATTATATATTATATAACGGTAGTACTTATAAGGGTAAAACAATCATCACTGGACTATATGCCGACAGCGAGAATAAGACAGATGATGGACTGAATAAAATAGGTACATCTACTCGTACTGGATATTATCTGCGCAAGCTTTTACGTGAGGATTGTAATCCAAATCCGAGTGCTCTTAACCCTAAGTATCATTTCCCGGTACGTATTAGATATACGGAAATCTTTTTGGCTTATGCCGAGGCAGCCAACGACGCTTGGGGACCTACCGGTACTGGTGGAAATACTTATAGCGCATACGATGTAATAAAGGCTTTACGTGTACGTGGAGGTGTTGGAACGGATAATGGCGATCCATATCTGGAGAGTGTTAAGAATGATCAGACACGGATGACAGAGCTTATTAGAAACGAAAGACGCATTGAGTTATGTTTCGAGAACAAACGTTTTTGGGACATTCGACGTTGGAATTTACCGCTTAACGAGACTGCTAGAGGTATACGTATAGAACAAGCTACAGGCAACTCTTTGAAATATACGGAAATTGATGTAGAGATACGTAATTATAGAGACTATATGTATCACGGTCCTATACCTTATTCTGAAATACTGAAATGGAGTAATCTCCAGCAGAATAAAGGATGGCAGTAATATATGTTTAATTAAAATTATGAAAGTAAAAATGGAAACAAGAAAATCTATATTATTGATGATGTCGGGGGTTATGGCGTTTGCTTTCTCTTCCTGTAAGAATGCGGACAGAACTTTCCCTGATTATGAGGGAGGAACTTCTGTATATTTTGCATATCAGTATCCGGTGCGTACATTGGTCCTCGGTAATGATGAGGTAGTAGATAATTCGCGTGATAATGAACACAAATGTGCAATTTACGCCACTATGGGAGGTTCATACGAGGGAAGGGATATTACTATCGACGTCGAGATAGACAATTCTCTGTGCGATAATCTGACCTTTGAGGATGGTTCTCCGGTCCTTCCTTTGCCGGCCGATTATTATGAGATGCTTGGAAATCAGATTAGATTTGGTGGCGATCATTGGGGATATGTTGAAATACAACTCAAAGATGCTTTCTTTGCCGATCCGAAGGCTCTGACTAACAATTATGTAATTCCTGTTTTAATGACAGGACAGAAAGGTGCTGACCGTATTATTACTGGTACTCCATCGATAGAAGGAGACCAGCCAGCACGCACTAATTCGGCTTATTGGAACATACAGCCCAAGGACTATGTGCTATATTGTGTGAAATACATGAATCCATGGCATGGCTTTTACTTGCGTCGTGGAATAGACCAAATAACAACCGCCGCTGATGGTACAATAACCACAAATGTCCGTCACGAGGAATCTGTAGAGAAGGACGAGGTTTGCGAAATGACTTCTCGTTCACTTAATACCGCAATTTTCCCAGTATCTATTAATGATGAAAATGGTACGGCCGTTACTTGTGACTTGCTGCTTACATTTGATGGTGATAACTGTACCATTACCTCTGGTAGTGATGGTATTGTAGCTTCTGGAAGCGGAAAGTTTGTGGAAGACGGAGAGAAAAATTCATGGGGTAATAAAGATCGCGATGTCATATATCTGGACTATAGTATAGATTATGGTTTCAAGCAAGTTGCTACTAAGGATACATTGGTTGCACAGACTCGTGGCACAAACAAATTAGTTACCTTCACTCCTACATATAATGAGAAATAAATATCTTTAAATAAAAATATGTACTGGTTATGAAGAATAAATCTTTATATATAAGTTCATTGTCAATGTTGCTTCTCATGGCAGCATGTGCTGACGAACAGATTGCTGAATTTAAAGTAGAGAAACCGGCAAATATTGAACAATATGAATATCTGAATGCTTATGATGCATTAAAAACATATGTTGACCGTACTGCAAATCCCAACTTTAAGTTGGGTATTGCATTGGGAGCCAATGATTTTGTCGCAGGTGGACAAGTTCATAGCTTGGCAATATCTAATTTTGATGAAATGACAGCTGGTAATGAAATGAAATATGCTTCCTGCGTTTCTGATGATGGCACTATGAATTTTTATAATGTTACAAATTTTGTGAATGAAGCCAAAGCTGCTGGCATGACAATATATGGTCATACATTAGGATGGCATTCACAGCAGAATATTAAATATTTGAATTCATTGATAGCTGATAAAGAAGTTGTAGGTGACGGAAGTGTTACGAATAAATATGCTTATCAGTCAGACTTTGAAGATGGTAATCCAATTGGTGGATGGGGAAACAATTCAACTCTTGAAGTAGTCAATGAAGGACCTGATGGCTCTAAGTGTTTAAAAATGACTAACCCAAGTGTTGTAAATCCATGGGAAGCTCAAGCTGCTATTGATTTGCCTTTTGAAGGAGGTCAAGTTTATTATTTGAGTTTTAAAGTTAAAGGTAGTGTTGAAGGAAGTATGGGGGCGTCTTTCCAGCATAGCGCAGATTATGGTGGTCGTGGAGATTTCCCTTCTATGAATATTACTACAGACTGGACTGAAGTATTGGTTTCAACTACAGCTCAAGACGGTGCGGACCGTTTCCTTTTCAATTATGGAGCATACGCTGGATCAATTTATATTGATGATTTGGCTATTTATTACGAAAGTAATGCCGGTGAGGTTGCAATTCCTGTCTCTGTAATAGAGGATGATTATTCCAGTGGTACGCCTATAGGCGGATGGGGTGGTCATACATCTTCTGTAGTCGATGGTGTTTGCGTCGTTGAAAATCCTTCAGAATCCCAATCGTGGGAAAAGCAGTTGTGCTATGAGGTAACTACTCCTTTCACAAATGGAACAGTTTATTTCTTACGCCTTAAAATAAAAGGAACTAAAGAAAGTAGCATAGGAGTTGGCTTCCAAAATCCTAATGGATATATTGGTTGTGGTGATTTCCCTGCTTTACAGGTAACTACTGATTGGAAAGAGGTTACTATTTCTACAGCTTGTACTGGAGAGGGAGCAACACGTTTATTGTTTAATATTGGTGCATACGTAGGAACTTTGTACTTCGATGATGTATGTTTATATTATGAGAAATCGGCCAATGCTATACCGTTGACACCGGAAGAAAAGAAGGATACTCTTACATGGGCTTTGGATAATTGGATTAAAGGTATGATGGAGGCTACAGGAGGTTATGTAACTGCTTGGGATTTGGCAAATGAAACCGTATCCGGAGCAGATGATGATCACGACGGTATATATGACCTTCAGTCTGCAGAAAATGGTGATCCTACTGCAAATTTCTATTGGCCAGATTATCTTGGTGACATAGACTATGTACGTATTCTCGAATCAAAGACTCGTAAATACTTTGCTGAGTATGGTGGAAATCCTTCTGATTTGAAACTCTTCATTAATGACTTTAATTTGGAATCATGGTGGGATGGCAACATGAAAGCCAAGAGTCTTGTTGAATGGATCAAAAGATGGGAAGCTGACGGCGTTACTAAGATTGATGGTATTGGAACTCAAATGCACGTTAGTTACTTTTTAGATGAATCAGTACAGAAAGCACAGGAGGATGCCATTGTTAATATGTTCAGAATTCTGGCAGAATCAGGCAAACTTGTCAAGATTACTGAGTTGGATATGGGACTTAAAATAAGTAACCCTAATGAAGACGGTATTAAAACAGAAAATGTAACATTTGAACAGCAGCAGAAAATGGCAGAGTTCTATACATTTATAATCCGTAAGTATTTCGAGATTATTCCTGCTGAACAGCAGTATGGTATTACTCAGTGGTGTGCGACAGATAGTCCTGCCGACTCTGGTTGGAGAGGTGGAGAGCCTGTTGGATTGTGGGATTTGAATTACAATCGTAAACCTGCTTATGAAGGTTTCGTAAATGGATTGAGAGGTACTGATGTTGAGTAATTTCTAAATTAATCAATCTTCTATTATATTAATGGGCAGGTATTATTTTTATCTGCCCATTATTATGTACGCTCAGCATGAGTATTAGCTAACGGGTGCAAGTCCCCAATGAGCCCTAATAGCGGGAATCATACAGCCAAAAGCAAGGGTGTCCATCGCGAGGTGGAATCTAAAGGAAGCTGGGGGCAAACATCTGGTCTGACGAACAGAAACTTCATATAAGGCATATAACCGTGGGTAAGGTTGCAAAGCAAACCAAAGCCCTATAGCTATTCGGAACGGTTGATGGATTTTCCTTGAGCTTGCGAAAAAATGGAGCAGACATAAGATGGAAAGTTAATACCCTTATCCGAGGAGGTCTCACGGACGCATGAGAATAGTGAAAAAAAAATCGAAATCAGCGGAGTAAAGCTTGCCGTGAGAAGTCAGCAGATGTCATAGTAGCAAACGTGTCGATAAGTTTGTGAAGGACAGAACTTTATTTAAACGATAATAATTGAAAATTACCGTATGTTGGATAGAATGCACAAAACTGGAACTGAAGTTTTAGGCTGCCCTCAGAGAGCTAAGACGGAATCTGAATGGTATGTGGGAGCGCAGACCTTCATATGGATGGTTGAAGACAATGTCGTGGAAGTACCATTTGACAGAGAGCATCTTCTGGAAGCTATTCTTTCACCCGATAATCTGAATAAGGCTTATAAGACTGTAGTCAGAAACAAAGGGTGTGGCGGTATCGACAAGATGTCATGTGACGAACTTTTCCCATGGCTCCTCGCCAACAAGAAAAGCTTGATACGCTCTTTGCTTGACGGCAGCTACCGTCCCAATCCTGTCCTTAGAGTGGAAATTCCTAAGGATAACGGCAAGATGCGACAGTTAGGAATACCGACCGTTGTAGACCGACTGATACAGCAAGCCATCACCCAAGTACTGACCCCCATCTACGAATTTCAGTTTAGTCGGAACAGTTTCGGTTTCCGTCCGAGACGTGGTTGTCATGCTGCATTACGCAGGGAGAAAGACATCGTCAATTCAGGCTACAAATATGTAGTAGACCTTGACCTCGAGCGATTCTTCGATACCGTATGCCACAGTCGTCTGATAGAAATACTGAGCCGTACAATAAAGGATGGAAGAGTGGTTAGTCTTATACACAAATATCTCCGCAGCGGAATCCTGAATCATGGTATGTTTGAGGCGAGCCACGAAGGCACTCCTCAAGGTGGTCCTTTAAGTCCCCTATTAAGTAATATCATGCTTAATGAACTCGACAAGGAACTAACGCGAAGAGGTCATCTCTTTGTTCGGTATGCCGATGATTCAATGATATTCTGCCGAAGTAAAAGTGCGGCGAAACAAACTAAGGAATCTATTACCCGATTTATCGAGGGTAAACTTCATTTGAGAGTAAACAAGGAAAAGACAACAGTCTCATATGTCAAAGGTGTAAAATACTTAGGTTATTCCTTTTATAACTGCAAAGGTAAATTTGAATTATGCGTACACTCCAAATCTAAAGTCAAGATGAAGCTCCGCTTGAAAGAGCTTACAGGTCGTAGCAATGGAATGGGTTATGAACGTAGAAAGCAAAAACTTAAGGAATATATAAGAGGTTGGATAGGCTATTACCACCTTGCCGACATGAAACGTCTTCTCCTTGAAACGGACGAATGGTTACGACGTCGCATACGAATGTGTATATGGAAATCTTGGAAAAACCCTAAGACGAGAATATCAAATCTGATTCGATGTGGAATCTCTAAGAGGAAAGCCAATGAATGGGGTTATACTCGATTGTATGATCTGAATAAATTTAACAATATGAAATATCGAATAAAGCTTATCATTACATGTTTTATATTAGGACAATTTCTCTTCTCTTGTAGTGATAAAGAATTAATAGAAGAACCGCCAACTGTTGAAGAACCTACTCCGGAACCGAAACCAGAACCTGAGCCGGATCCAGAACCGGAACCTATAGTGACACTACCTGAATTACATGTTGACGGTCGTTATCTGAAAAATGCTGAAGGAGAAATTGTAAATCTTCATGGCTTTACCCAGACATATAGTCCTTTTTTCAATAGTAACAGATGGTCAAATTATGATGTAAACGGATGTTTGAGTTATAATAAACGTATGGTAGACGAAATTCTGGATGCCGGTTGGAAATTTAATTTTGTGCGTATGCATCTTGATCCATACTGGAGTGATGACCCCAATAAACCTTCTGTTCGTTATGAAGGGCATGAAAGATTTTCAGAAGTACGTTTCCGCAAGTATCTAGATGAACTGTTTGTTCCTATGGCCGAATATTTTTTATCAAAAGGAATGTATGTAGTTATGCGTCCGCCTGGAGTCTGTCCTAATGGTGAGGGTTACGAGGGTATAGAGATTGGTGACACTTATCAAGAATTCTTGTTGAAAGTGTGGGATATTGTGTCAAAACACAGTAAACTGAAGAATAATACCGGTATTATGTTTGAATTGGCTAATGAACCGGTAAATATCAAAGGTACGGATGGCAAATTTGGAAGCAGTGGTGAAGCTTGTTTTGCAAATATGAAGGAATATTTTCAGGCTATTGTAGATAAAATCCGTTCTAATAATAGTAATAATATAATATGGGTACCAGGTTTAGCCTATCAGTCTTCGTATGCAGGATATGCTACTCATAGGATTGAAGGGGAGAATATTGGATTTGCAGTACATTGTTACCCCGGATGGTATGGCAGTGATGCAGAAGAAGACAGCTCTGAAGGTATTGGTTCTTCTACAGGAGGAGGTTATGAAGCTTTTCAGCGTGGATGGGATGCACAGGTTGGTCCTGTTGCAGAATTTGCACCTATAATGGTGACAGAAATTGATTGGGCCCCGAAGAAATACGATGCTACTTGGGGAAAGAGTATAACAGGAGAAGCTGGAGGAAAAGGTTTCGGGGCAAACTTTAAGTATATAGCCGATAAGTCCGGTAATGTCTCATGGCTGTTCTTTACTACAGATTCTGAAATGTTGGCTGCTTTTGAAGATATACCTGGCGAACTGGGAAACTACACCTTCCTTAATGATCCAGAAGCATGCCCTTGGCCTATGTATCATTGGTTTAAGGAGTACGCTGAAGGTGTGGTTGTTAATGGAGAGTTGGAAAGGCTTGAATTCGTTGGAACGCCGGATAATATTGAATTGGTTATGGGTGATGCTGAATATATAAATGTTAAGGCTGTCTATTCTGATGGATCTACACGTATGATTACACACGAAGTAACTCTTGCTTCATCTGATGATTCTGTTGTTAAGGTTGATGGAGTAGGTAAAATAGTAGCTGTATCCGAAGGACAGGCTACTCTTACAATTTCATATGTAACAGACAGTCAGGACCGAAAAGAACTTTCTGTTTCAGTAAAAGTCCTTTCTCCATTTATTTTAAAAGAAGAGTTTTTCAATCCTTCAATATGGGAAGATGGATCGTTTGATGAAGAAACTTCTACACTCATTACAGGAAAATATGGTTTTGGAGGATGGCAATATGCTGATGGACTAGATTTGCATGAGTACAGCTCTATAAGAGTAGAATTGGCTTCACCTAATGATTGTGGAGCATCTTTCAGACTATTTGACCAAAATTCATATTGGACATCACCTGCAATGTATGATTTTGGTAGTTCTACTGTAATAAATGTCAATCTGCAGAATATGACTAATGCTGAAGGTATAAAACTTGATCCTTCTCATCTGTATATAGTAGGATTTTGGTCTACAGGAGGCAAACCTATAACGATTAAGAGTATTTCTTTAAATAAATAAGTATTTTCAAGTTATTCTTGTTCATAAGTTTGGGATTCTTTAATTAAAGTAGGTTTATTATTAAATACCGGTTCTAGGTGAACAAGCATTTCATCGGACCGGTATTTTTATTATATTTACTGCATGAAATAATATGGATAGTAAGCTTCCAAAATTGGCGTATTGACTAGCATTGCTCTTTCCCATACCTTCGTGCTAAACTTAAAACTTGAAAGATTATGTTTAGCGAAAAAGATTTTGAAAGACTGTGGTTCCTCTACAAGACCGAAGGTGAACCCAAAGGAGTTTCCATCAACTCATTCTGCATTA
>NZ_JANRHK010000017.1:0-80638 GCF_024733815.1 Bacteroides sp. ET336 | reverse complement strand
CTGACGATCATTTTATATAAAAAGCGCAATTAACATAGTTGCGCTTTTTTATTTATTTAAAACACAGATGTGTCATAACTTCTGCCTTGAAGGAATGAGTTTACTTCTGCATCGGCACCATTAACGTCTTCGTTGTTACTTGAATTTAATATTGAACTTTCAACATATAGCTCATATATCTCACATTCAGGTTTTAAGTACACTTGTTTTTCATCAATGATTGAATCTTCTTTTTTTAACATGGTTCTAAAGTTATTATATTATTAATATTTTTCTTTATAATAACTCTTTTGTAATATAAATAGTCCATTATGATTTGCTTTAATTTTATATTTGTACTAGGAATTATAGAATGAAAAAGGACCGTTATCCCTGCAATGCCGGGAAACAGTCCTTTTCCTACTACAACATAAATATTATTATCCCATTTTACCTGTCAGGTATGCACGAGTACGTTCATCATTAGGATTGGTAAACATCTTCTGTGTTTCATCGTATTCAATCAGTTCGCCAAGGAACATGAACATTGAGCGGTCTGATATACGTTTAGCCTGCGACATATTGTGTGTCACGATAAGGATAGTCACTTCCTTCTTCAGTTCTATAAGAAGCTCCTCGATGTGTTTTGTAGCGATAGGGTCAAGAGCAGAAGTAGGCTCGTCCATAAGCAGAATGTCCGGTTGCAATGCCAGTGAACGTGCGATGCACAGACGTTGCTGCTGACCTCCCGAAAGGAAAGTACCACGTTTTGTGAGTGAGTCTTTCACTTCGTCCCAAAGCATTACGTTGCGGAGGTTGCGTTCCACTATCTCGTCTTTCTTGCTCTTAGGAAGTTTTATACCGTTAAGTATATATCCTGCAAGTACGTTATCGTAGATGTTCATTGTAGGGAACGGATTAGGACGCTGGAACACCATACCGATGCGGCGGCGTTCTTCTGTAGGGTCCATTTCGAGAACATTTTCACCGTTCAGCAAAATCTTGCCTGTAACGTTGATATTCTTGTAAAGCTCGTGCATACGGTTTACTGCACGCAGCAATGTACTCTTACCGCAGCCTGAAGGTCCCATGATGGCTGTGATGGTATTTTTCTCAACATCGGCACTTACATTCTTTACTGCAAGTATATTTCCTGTATATGATATTGATACGTTCTGTATTTGAAGGATAGGATCTTTTATATTTTCCATTTCTTTGCAATTCTTTTAGCTAATAAGTTTAAACATAATACGAAGGTGAGCAGGAACAACGATGCTCCCCAGATGAGGCTTTGGAGGTTAGGGTCGTTGAAGAATTCCCAGATAAGCAATGGTACTGCCGACATCGGGCGTGCCATATTCCAGCTTATTGCTGCGCCTCCAAGTGCTGTAAACATGAGTGGTGCTGTTTCGCCGACCACACGCGAGATGGCAAGCAGGATACCTGTGAATATACTTCCGAATGCCGATGGAACCATGACCTGAAGCATTACTCTCCAGTAGCTTCCCCCAAGTGCAAGACCTGCTTCCTTGAGTGTTTCCGGAAGAATTTTCATTGTCTCTTCTGTGGAACGGATGATGAGTGGAAGCATCATGATGAACAGTGCAACACTTCCGGCAAATGCCGAATATCCTTTCATCGGAACTACAACCCATATATATGTGATAATACCTATGATAATTGAAGGTGTACCCTGAAGAAGGTCGGTAAGATAACTTACTATTGTTGCAAACCAGTTGCCTCTGTATTCCGAAAGGCAGATACCGCAGAATATTCCTACAGGAATGGCTACTATCGCGGCAAGGAACAGCATAAGGAAAGTTCCCACTATACCGTTGGCTATACCTCCCGGTATTGTTTCGCCTGCTTCCATTGCCTGCATTGCCTTATAAGCGTTCGGTGTGGCTTCTGTGATAAATGACCATCCCAACTGTTCCCAACCTTTTATGAACACTTCTCCGAGGATGGCAAGCAACGGTATCGCTGTCAGACCGGAAAGTATGCATACGGTCCAGAACAGGAGTCCGTTCTTGAATTTTCGTATCTGTAGTTTATTGTCTTTTACTATCATATTCTTCTGATTGATGAATTGTTATACGTGCTGGGCGCGACGTATCAATATCTTTCCTATCATGTTTATTATTGCTGTAATGAGGAACAAAAGCAATCCGATTGCGATGAGTGATGAAAGTTTCAATCCGTCAGCTTCACCAAACTGGTTGGCAATGATACTTGCCATGGTGTTTCCTGTAGTTCTCAGTGTCTCAGGCATCTGGTTTG
Organism: Bacteroides sp. ET336; assembly: GCF_024733815.1. Taxonomy (NCBI): domain Bacteria; kingdom Pseudomonadati; phylum Bacteroidota; class Bacteroidia; order Bacteroidales; family Bacteroidaceae; genus Bacteroides; species Bacteroides sp. ET336. Next base: position 78,379 of record NZ_JANRHK010000017.1, on the reverse strand, counting down.
TGTTACCGATAAGCATTGTCACTGTCATGGTTTCACCTAATGCGCGTCCGATGGCAAGGATATATGCCGAGAATATACCTGAACCTGCCATAGGGAATACTACTCTGCGGATTACTTCGGCACGTGTGGCTCCCATTGCGTATGCTCCTTCTTTCAGGTCGGAAGGAACCATCTTGATGAACTCTGCACTCAGTGATGCAGCGTACGGTACAATCATTATGGCCAGTACGAATGCAGCTGTAAGAATACCTGAGCCCTGCGGAGAAAGGTTAAGATGCATAAATACACTACGAAGGGCATAGAATCCCCATAGACCATATATGATAGACGGGATACCTGCAAGCAAATCTACTACGGTACTCAATATGGTTGCTATTTTCTTTCCTTTGAAATATTCGCCGGTAAATAGTGCTACAGGAAGCGAGAATGGAATACACATGAGCAGTGCAAGAAGTGTGGTGAGAAGTGTACCTGTTATGAACGGCAGCGCACCGTATTTCTCTTTTCCGGCTGTAGTTACCCAATCGTCAGAGAAAATGAAATTCCAGAAACCGAATTCCTTGAATGCTCCTGAAGCATCATTCACCAAAGAGAATACAATTCCAACACCGATAACCGGTATTATTATTGCCGATATTATGAGTAATGCCCTGAATATCTTGTCTTGCATGTTGATTTGTTTTTTAGTTAGGCTTTAATAAGTTTACAAAGTTGGCATGGCATATTGCCTTGCCAACTTGTTTTCAAAACTTAATTATTTTATTTTAGGATAGCCTGTCCGTCGAAAGTAACTTCTTTCAAGTTCTGGAGGCTCTTTTCGATTGCGCTCTGTGGCAGTGGAGCGTAGTGTACAGTTTCAGTAGTTTTCTGAACATCAGCACTCAACATGTACTGAAGCATGTCAAGAGTAGCTTTAGCCTGTTCGATCGTACGGTCTGAATAGTTCTGTTCTTTGTAGATAATCAACCAAGTGAAACAGCTGATAGGATATGCACCTGCAGCGTCAGCATTTGTGATTGAGCAGCGAGTATCTTGTGGAATTTCGCCTGCAGCTGCTGCAGAAATACTTTCTGTAGATGGAGTAACCAGTTCGCCGCGTACATTCATAACGCTTGCGTATGGTATTTTCTGTGCGAAAGCATATTCAGAACCGATATAACCGATTGAGTATGGAGTCTGGCGGATGATACCTGCTACACCCGGGTTACCTTTGGCAGCCTGACCAACTTTGAAATCAACAGTCTTACCGCTGCCGAAGTTGTTTTTCCAGTCTTCGCTTACTTTGCTCAAATAGTCAGTGAATACGAAAGTTGTACCACTACCGTCTGAACGGTATGCAGGGATAATATCCTTTTCAGGGAGTTTTGTGTCAGGGTTCAATTTCTGAAGACGTTCGTCGTTCCATTTTGTGATTTTACCGGCGAAGATGTCAGCTATTACATCACCTGAAAGGTTCAAGGCTGTAACTTCAGGAAGGTTGTATGCCAATACCACGGCACCCATACAAGTCGGGATGTGTACCACCGGTTTCATTTCGCTCATTTCCTTGTCTGAAAGGAATGCGTCGCTACCTGCAAAGTCTACGATACCGTCTTTAAGGTTACGGACACCGCCGCCACTGCCGATACCTCCGTATGATACTTTATTGTTGCCTGTTGTTCCGTAAGAGTCGAATGACATAGTGTAGAAAGGAAGTGGGAATGTTGCTCCGGCACCTGTAAGTTCTACTCCGTTTGATTTCTGTCCGCCGCAAGAAGAAACTATTGCTGCAAACACACCTGCAATGAGTGATAAATAAATCTTTTTCATACCTTAAAAATTAATATTCTGTTGTTTTATAGTTGTTTAATTATTGTTCGGACACTGTCCGAATATTTCTTATTAGAGAGCGAATGAAGCGTTTAAGTATGTGTATGTAAGGTTCTTCGTTCCGTCTGCCTTAGGTGCCCATATTCTGAAGTTAGGAGATAGCTTTACATATTTGCCCAACTTGAATTCTACACCAGCCATACCGGCCATTCCGTCTTTAGCGCTGTCCCATGAGTCTTTTGATGTGAGATAGTCCCAGCGTCCGTATATGTTGATTTTCTTTGTAAGGTTTATTGTTGTGTAAACAGAAGCACCACTCTTGTCGTTGCCATTGGCAAACTTGGTGTTCTTCATCCAGTTGTATTCTGCTCCAAGAGAGAATGCAGAGTTTTTATATCCTGCAAAGAATGCGAGGTTTGTAGTTCCTTTTACATCGTCTTTGTTCTGTGCTGCATCTTTTATGCTCTGTCCGGCTTCGTTGTATGAACCGTATGCACGTACCATAAATCCTTTTACCGGAGTGAGTGTCAAGCCGGCACCGTACTGGAGACCGTCGTCCACCTGTACTTTTTTGTAGCCTTCACCATTTGCTACTATTACGTCGGCAGAAAAAATATCGCAAAATTTGTATGCTGCAGATACAGCGAGGTCGGCGCTGCTACCGAATTTATATTCATCCTGGAATGATTTCATAACGTAGCGTTTGCCCCAGAAATCTTCCTGAGTCTTGAACTGTGTGGTGCTTATCAAACCTCCGTTCAATGTCAGTCCTTCGTGTTTCCATGAAACCATTGCGTTTTTGATAAAGCCTACTCTCTGTATGTCGTCAACGTCGTCTGACTGGTCGAAGTCCATAACCGCCTTTATCAAGAGATTGTGAGGTAATTTATACTGGTAGCCAATGTAGGCTCTGTCCAAATTAAAACCTCTGTCGTTGTTCACAGTTCCGAATCCTGAATGCAAATCAGAATAGATAGTAATGATTGCACTTCCTTTTTTCTCTTCTTTCTTTTCCTTTGCAAATGTCAGTGTTGGTATTGCAAGTGTCAACATCACACTTAGTAAAATCTTTTTCATGTTTATAGCTTGCTTAATTTTCACGACGCAAAAATGACTGTTTGGTGTTACAAACATGTTACAATTGCTTAACATTAATATTAATCTGGTTTTATCTTCTGAATGTATATATCTAATAATTAGTTTATTAAACACAAATGTAGCATATGTTACAAAAATGTTACATGAAATATGGCTTTATTTCTAATATGTATATAATGAGAAAAGGGCAAATATCCATAGAATAATTGGTGATTTTACCAATATAGGATATTTGCCCTTTTTATCGGAATGTATATTTGCAAACATTTTTAAAACAGTTTGCAAACATCGTTCAATACTACTTTATAATGAACTTGTAGTTTCCCTCAAGTTTCTTTTGTGTGTCAATTAATACGATACGGTATATCTGCTTTCCCCATACGTTTGAGAGTCGTGTATCAGGAAGTTCTATAGTCTCAAGCGTAGCCTTGAAGTTTGTAGGATATTCCAGGGTGGCATGTTCGTCGCCCACTTTTATACTTATTTCACCGGCTTTGCTTATATCAATATCTCCCCAAACGAGGAAGTTCACCTGATTGGCAGCCTTGGTTTCTTTCAGTGAGAACTTGTCGGTTATCACAAGACGTTTGTTTTCTAATTTATATGAACGAGTCCAGCTGTTTACCGCTGCTTCTTCAGGGTATGCTGTAGAAATATCGGCAGAGAAGAAACGCTGTTTTTCCTTGCATACTACATTTGTTGCCTTGTATTCCTGTCCGAAACGCTGTGGAACACCGTTTATCATAGGCAGATTGTGGTAGTTGCTCTGCATAGTCCAGATGGAGTATCTCTCGCTACTGAATGTCTGTCGTGTGTATGTTCCTACTCCTGCATCTATTAGCATAGGAGTATTATTGATGTAGAGTGAGAATGTTCCTGCATCGTTATGATTATGGCTCTCGTTGTTGAAACCTCCCTTTGTGGCAAGGAACCATCCTGAGTTGTTTGTCAGATAGCAGAATTCCGTTTCCGGATACCATGTACATGCAGGAACGTTATGTGCAGGTTTAGTCTGCTCCAGTTCCTTATTCAGTAATACACATTGTAATGTACGGAAAGCATCATTGCCAAGAGGAATTGTAGGACGTTTGCCCTTGAGCAGATATGCTGCGAACTGCATCATCTCTTCGCTTCCCACTGCACGTCCGTAGCGGTAAATCAATGGAGCATCGCCGCCACCTTTTGCCGAAGCGTCAGCAAAGTTTACTACCCAACCGTCGCCAACGTACGAACGGCTGATATATTCTCCCATACGGCGTATCATAGGATTATTGAACAGGGATACTTTTCCGTTAGTACCGTCGGAGAGTATCTGGAGATAGTCATACATCTTTCCTGCAGCATGTCCCCAGTATGAAGTGCCTTCCTCGCATGCGCCGTCTGATTTCACGAAATTGATGAATTTATCAACAGACTGCATTGTACGCCATACCGCATCGGTAAGTTTGTCGCGGTCATTTTCAAGAAGGAGATAGCACTGAAGTACATTAGAGTTACACCAAGGATTCCAGTTGTTTATGATTTCTCCAGGTTTCCAGTAGAAAGCCATCCACCATTCGCGGTCGTTTTCCATGTAAGGGTCAAGAATACGTTCCTGAAGCTCATGGCGCAGACGAAGTGATATAACAGGATCAGCCTTGTCGAATGTATCGTGGAAGAAATAATATACCCATGCCAGTATAGAACCGTAGTTACCGGAACCAAGGTCGATGATTTGCTCGCGCCAGTCAGGCATTGAGCGCTTTGTGCTTTGTCTTGGCAGGTGTGCCGACAGAACCCATGAAGTCATTTCACAGCTGAAGAATACACCGTTTATAAGTTGGTCGATAAAACGTCCTTTTCCTTCGGCAAGTTCGGCCATCATAAGTACGTTTATGGCTTTGCGGTTTGCTTCGTATGGATTTTGCATGATGTTTCTTTCTCCGCTACGTTCGTATTCCAGATAGTCAGTAGCACGTATTACCTGCCATTTGTAGTCAAGCATCTTTTCTCCGGCTTTGATAAGTGTCTGTCGGTCTTCATCATTAAGCAGAGAGTTCCAACCTTCACGGTCGGAGTATGCCGGATATGGCACCCAGGCACCGTTCATTACCAAAGCTTCCTTTAGCTGTTCTTTGGTTACAGAGTTTTGCAGCAGATTTCTTTCGGTATATGCAAACATAGCTGTCGTGAATAGCAACATACAGCATATAGTCCACATACGAAGTAAAGAGTGATTCTTCATTGTTGATAAAATTAATTAGGTTATAGTATTTGATGCAAAGATAACAAATTAGGGTATAAATAAAAATAAAGACCGCAGAAACGGATGCTTCTGCAGTCTTTAAATGAGGTAGATAATGTTTTTTATTTTGCTATTATAAGATAATAGTTCTTCTTTCCACGCTGTACGAGAAGATATTTACCGTCAAGCAGATCTTCACTTGTGATAGTCTGGTCGAATGCAGCAAGTTTCTCTTTGTTCAAAGAAACACCACCGCCCTGTACCATCTTTCTCATTTCGCCTTTTGAAGGGAAGATGTTTGTCTTTTCAGCAAACAGGTCAACAGCCTTTATTCCGGCTTCGATCTCTGATTTGGCAACTTCGAACTGTGGAACACCTTCGAATACAGAAAGAAGAGTATCTTCGTCAAGTTTCTTCAGAGCTTCTGAAGTTGCATTGCCGAACAGGATTCCTGATGCTTCAACAGCTGCATTGTAGTCTTCTTCAGAGTGAACCATGATAGTAACTTCCTTGGCAAGACGTTTCTGAAGAACGCGCAAGTGAGGAGCTGCCTCATGTTCAGCTATCAGGCTGTCGATTTCTTCTTTTGATATTGAAGTGAAAATCTTGATATATTTCTTAGCGTCTTCATCGCTAACGTTGAGCCAGAACTGATAGAATTTATATGGAGATGTATATCGAGGATCCAACCATATATTTCCTGATTCTGTCTTACCGAACTTACCACCGTCGGCTTTTGTTATAAGCGGACATGTAAGTGCGTAAACCTCACCACCGTTTGTACGGCGAATCAGTTCGGCACCTGTGGTGATGTTACCCCACTGGTCGGAACCACCCAACTGAAGTTTACAGTTCTTGGTTTCATACAGATGCAGGAAGTCATATCCTTGCAACAACTGATAAGTAAATTCTGTGAATGAAAGTCCGTCGCGTGCTTCCCCATTAAGACGTTTCTGTACAGAATCTTTTGCCATCATGTAGTTTACGGTGATGTGCTTTCCTACTGTACGTGCGAAGTCGAGGAATGAGAAGTCTTTCATCCAGTCATAGTTGTTTACCAGTTCTGCCTTGTTTGGGGCGTCCGATTCGAAATCGAGGAATTTGCCCAACTGCTTCTTGATACACTCCTGATTATGGCGCAATGTCTCTTCATCCAGCAGGTTACGTTCCTGTGATTTTCCGGATGGGTCGCCAATCATACCTGTAGCACCACCTACAAGAGCCAACGGCTTGTGACCGCAGCGCTGGAAATGTCTTAACATCATAACGCCGCATAAGTGACCGATGTGCAAAGAGTCTGCAGTAGGGTCAATACCGAGGTAAGCTGTTACCATTTCTTTTTCAAGTAGTTCTTCTGTGCCTGGCATCATGGTGTGTACCATTCCGCGCCATCTTAATTCTTCTACAAAGTTCATCGAATGAAATTCTTAGTTTAACATATAAAATTTTTGGTTTAACTTCGTTTACCGTTAGTTGTTGATGGCAAAATTACGACACTTTATCTGAATAACCAATTTTTATCTATTAAAAAAGAGACGTTTAGCATTTTCTGATGCGATGTCCTGTATTTTATCGCTCGGAATGTCAAGCGTTTCTGCTGCACTTCTGATTATTTCTGTGATGTTTCCTGTGTACTCGTCAGTTTCAAACAGAAGTTTGTCAAGAGGTGTTATTTTTATCGATTCGGTGTTGTATAACTTTCCGAAAGACAAATAGAATCCATTGTTTATATATTGTAATGCCTGTTCAGGTTTTCCACGGAACCCGTGTATGATCCATGCCTGTTTGGGCTTTATGGATTTTCTTAGTCTTATTATTTCGTTAGATGTCTTTACGGAGTGGATTATGAGTGGAAGTTCAAGTCCTTCCGATAAGGTTATGCAGTTGCAGAATGCTTCATACTGCAGATTCATATCTGAATTGCACAGTTTGTCTATTCCGCATTCACCTATAGCAATTACGCGTTTGTCGTTTATTGCAGTTTGTTTTATCCATTCAGTCTGTTCTTCTATGTCATTTTTTGTGACATACCACGGATGGATACCAATCGAAATATGTTTTGCCGATATGAAATCTACGGTATCCTTATCTTTCATGCAGAAACTGTTTATTTTATATTCATGCATGTCTGGAACGGTGTGTGAATGGATATCAGTAAGCATGATAGTGGTATATTGGATTAAGGCACCGGATCATATCCTGAACCGCCCCACGGATGGCAGCGGAGAATTCTCCTTATAGTGAGGTACAAACCTTTTACGGGGCCGTGTTTCTTCAGGGCCTCTATAGCGTATTGCGAGCATGTAGGGGTGAACCTGCATGACGGAGGCGTGAATGGCGAAATGCAGTTTCTATATAAATAGACCGGAGCCAGTAGCAGATATGTAAATATCAGTTTTATGATTTTCATCTTTCAGACAAACTTCTCGGTAGCCAGCTGGAGCAGCTTTATTACTTTGCTTTCTATCTCTGTAGAGTCACATAGCTCGTTTCCAAGCCAGATAAAAGCTATTGCGGCTTTCTTGTTCTCCTTTTCCAGAAGATCTTTCAGTATAAATTTGTTTTTCCTGTATGCCTCTCTTATCTGCCTTTTTACACGGTTTCTTTTTACGGCTCTTTTGAATTTCTTTTTCGGTACACTTATCAGAAGTGAAATTGTGGGAAGCGATTCTTCCTCTACAGGCATATAGACTATTCTGAGCGGGAATGCAGGCAGAGACTTGCTTCCGCCTGAAAACAGCTTTTCTATGATTATCTTGCTGTTCAGTCTCTCTTCCTTCTGTAATGTGAATATTTTCTTCTCGCTCATTAATCTTTATTTTATAGTTAAAAAACAAATCGGGAGTTCCGCACCGCAAAGTTAAAAACTTTCCCGATACAAAACTCCCGATTATGGGTGATATTTGTTCTTTTATTACTTATTATGTTCGCGAATGAAAGAATCAAGTGCAGCAGGCATTGATGGAGCTGTTGCAGATGGAGCTTCAAGATCCAGACGCAATCCTGCATCTTTCACAGCTTTTGCTGTTGTAGGTCCGAAGCATCCTATAGCGATATCTTTCTGTTCGAAGTTAGGGAAGTTCTTCATCAGCGACTGTATTCCCGCAGGGCTGAAGAAAACCAACATGTCGTAATCGAAGCTTTCTTCAGGTGTGAAGTCATTGCTTACTGTACGATACATAACGGCTTCTGTATGCTGAATCTTGTTTTTATCAAGCAAGTCTTTTACTTCATCGTTATGAACATCCGACATTGGGATGAAATACTTCTCTGTATTGTGTTTGATAATTGTAGGCAGCAAATCGGCAAATTTTCCACTAGGACCGAAGAATACCTTGCGTTTTCTGTACTGTACATATTTCTGTATATAGAGTGCTATTGTTTCTGATGTACAGAAATACTTCATTGTTTCCGGTATCGTAACACGCAAATCCACACAAAGATTAAAGAAGTGGTCTATTGCATGGCGTGATGTAAACACGATAGCTGTATGGTCCAAAATAGATACTTTCTGCTGTCTGAATTCCTTTGCAGTAAGGCTTTCTACTTTTATAAACGGGCGAAAATCTATCTTCACTCCGTATTTCTCAGCAATGTCAAAATAAGGAGATTTCTCTGTTGTCGGTTTTGGCTGAGAAACAAGAACTTTCTTTATCTTCAATGCTTTAAATTTTTAATATCAATATGCTGTTAATTAATTCTATACCTTTCCACAGAAACAGGTCGGGTATTATTTCGAGGGTGCAAAAGTACAAAATTAAATGTAAAACGCCATGAAAACCACTGAAAAAGTACCTAAAACACTTGTAAAATAACAATATTTTACTTATAAAGATGATAATTAGTATGATTTTCGCAGAAAAATGAAACTCGGAGTCAAGAAATACAATGTAAAGTGCAGTGGGAAAAAGTATTAATCCCAGTGCGGCAATTAAGTTAAAAACATCCTCAATCCATAATTTGTTTTTTTCTTTGTCGAAGAAAATCCAGTTTACGAAAGAGTATATAATCCATTTGATTATCAGATATGAAATTAATACTCCAATGTATATTCCAAGCATCGCAAGATGTTTTGCATTGAAAAAGAAATCCGGCTCGGAATATGAATAGTAATGATAGATAAGCAACCCTCCCATAATACCGGAAACGCCACATAGTAGTACTGTAGGAATGTTGGAAGTAGAGTTATAATTATCGTCAAATATATTGGCTCTGTCGGACGAAGTGGTAAGACAGTTGCGTAGTATTCTGACAATACCTTTTTTTTCGTTCTGCAAGGCTATTACAATGAGTATCAAACCTAACACAATGGCAAGCATGACGTTACTGTCCGATACCAACTTGTAAGGCATTGCCTCACCCTGCATACCTCTGTCTGCCGGTATGTATATTTGCTCGGTTTCAGGTCTTACGCATACGCTGTCGTTGAATAATTTCCACTCATTCATATCTGGTATCTGGATAAATGCTTATATGGCTGCAAATTTACGAAATTCTTTGTTCCACATCGGTATCGTATATAATAAATCTACAGCCTCTTCCGGAGTATTTGCCACTTCCCACAGTTTTACATGTTCCGGTCTCATAAAGTTTTCTTCAATGGCTTTCGCAAGCATATTGAGCAACGGAGTGAAATATCCGTTTATGTTCAGAACTACTATAGGTTTGAGATATAGCCCCAACTGCTTCCATGTGATTATTTCCAGCAGTTCTTCCAATGTGCCGCATCCTCCCGGTAGTGTGATTACTGCATCACTCATTTCGGCCATGAGGCTTTTTCTTTCGTGCATTGTTTCGGTTTCAATGGTCTGTGTCAGTCCCGTATGGTTCCAACCTTGTTCTACCATGAAATGTGGAATAACTCCTGTCACTTTTCCTCCTGCTTCAAGAGCAGAATTTGATACGGCTGCCATTAGTCCCTGACATCCGGCTCCGTTTATTACATTTATATCTTTTTCTGCCAGCAGTTTACCTAATTGTCTTGCCGCTTCGAAATAAGCCTCGTCTATTTTTGTGCTTGATGCGCAATAAACGCATACTGATTTTATATTTTCCAAGTTGTTGATTTTAGTTTTTAGTTATTAGTTGTTAGAAGATAACAGCGAATGACTTTCTAACCTGTCAATACAAAAAATGAAGAATGAAGACACTGTGTGCCCTTCATCCTTCATTTAATATCTTATTGGATTATAGTCCGAAAGCTTCTTTTACTTTGTCAACATAATCCAGTTTTTCCCATGTAAAGAGTTCTACCTCAACAGTCTTGTTGCCTTCGTAAACAGATTCGAATGTTTTTGTAACAACCTTAGGTTCGCGTCCCATGTGTCCGTAAGCAGCTGTTTCGCTGTAGATAGGGTTACGGAGTTTCAGGCGCTGCTCAATAGCTTTAGGTCTCATGTCGAATATCTCGTCAACCTTCTTTGCTATCTCACCGTCAGTCATTTTTACATTGCTTCTGCCGTAAGTGTTTACGTAGATGTTGATAGGTTTCGCAACACCGATTGCATATGATACCTGTACCAAAATCTCATCTGCTACACCAGCTGCTACAAGATTCTTGGCAATGTGGCGTGCTGCATATGCTGCGCTACGGTCAACCTTACTTGGGTCTTTACCTGAGAAAGCACCACCACCGTGAGCACCGGCTCCACCGTATGTGTCAACGATGATCTTACGTCCTGTCAGACCAGTATCGCCGTGAGGACCACCGATAACGAACTTACCAGTAGGGTTTACGTGATACTTGATGTTGTCGTTGAACAGAGCCAATACAGCAGGGTTGTGTATCTCTGCTATCACTCTTGGCATAAGTACTTCGATAACGTCCTTGCGGATTGTAGCAAGCATTTCTTCGTCAGCCTTCAATTGAGCTTCTTTAGAAGAATCAGCAGGAGCAACGAATTCATCGTGCTGTGTAGAAACTACGATAGTGTCTATTCTTACAGGACGGCGGTCGTCATCGTATTCGATAGTAACCTGGCTTTTTGAGTCCGGACGGAGGTATGTCATTACTTTGCCTTCGCGACGGATGTCGGCAAGTACTCTAAGTATCTTGTGAGCAAGGTCGAGCGAAAGAGGCATGTAGTTTTCAGTTTCGTTAGTAGCGTAACCGAACATCATACCCTGGTCGCCTGCACCCTGGTCCATTGGTTCTTCGCGTTCCACTCCGCGGTTGATATCTGCACTCTGTTCGTGAATGGCAGAGAGTACTCCGCATGAGTTTCCTTCAAACATATACTCGCTCTTTGTATAGCCAATCTTGTTGATAACCTCTCTGGCTACACGCTGCAAGTCGATGTACGCATTGGTTTTCACTTCTCCTGCCAGTACCACCTGTCCGGTAGTTACCAATGTTTCGCAAGCTACTTTAGAACTGGGGTCATAAGCCAACAGTTTGTCAAGCACAGCATCCGATATTTGATCGGCTACTTTGTCGGGGTGTCCTTCAGACACAGATTCGGATGTGAATAAATATCCCATTTTACGTCTTAAATTAAAAAATTAGTGATTGTGATTATCCGTGTACGGACAGAGTAGGAATGTTGGAATAAATATATGTGTTTTAGCATTTTTTTCCGTGGTTGCAAGCTACTCAAATCTTTCCACTTTTTATTTTCGCCTGCAAAGATACGCATATTAATTGGAATAATTACAAAATGCATATTATTTTAACATACTTGGCCTAGGAAAGTTATAGATGTGCTGGAAAAAACTTATAAATATGCTGTCGTAACCTATAAATCAAACTTGTGTTTTTATAAACAACACTGTTGTTTATAAAAATCACAGTGATATTTATATAAACAACAGTGTGGTTTATAGATTTATTCAAGATGTTTTAGTTTTTTTGTTTTGTGTTGATATTATAATTTGAGCTGTCGAATAATTTGCGACAGCTCAAATTATATAAGAAATTCACTCTACACTAATGTGATATTTCTTTTAGTCTCTTCTTAAAAACAGGATGTACGGCATCACCTGCAATTTCTACTAATGGTTTCATAACGAAATCCCTTTCTGTCATAAGCGGGTGGGGGATGGTCAGTTCATCTGACTTCATAATCATATCATCGTAAAGGAGGATGTCGATGTCAATAGGTCGGTCGGAATATACTTTGTTTACAGATTTCTGTGTTCTGCCCATTTCTATTTCTATTTCTTTTATAATATGAAGAATAGCCGCAGGTTCGAGCGATGTATCCACACAAAGGGCTGCATTCAGGAATGAGTTGTCTGATTCGAATCCCCAAGGTTCTGTCACATAAAAAGAAGATAGGGAAGTTACCCTCCCTATCTTTTCTTCTATATGGTTTACTGCAGTAAGCAGATTGTTTCTTTTGTCGCCAAGGTTGGTACCAAGGCCCAAGAATACTTTTGCCATAATTATTTGTCGAGTATAAGCATGGCATCGCCATACGTTCCGAAACGATAGTCTTCTTTCAGTGCTATGTTGTATGCGTCCATTATCAATTCGTATCCTCCATATGAACAAACCAGCATAAGCATTGTTGACATGGGCATATTGAAATTGCTTATCATCGAGTTGGCGACACTGAATTCGTATGGAGGGAATATAAATTTGTTTGTCCAGCCTTCGTATTCCTTGAGGTGGCCGTCTGTACTTACTGCAGTTTCGATTGTTCTCATTACAGTAGTACCTACGGCACAGATATTGTGACCGTTGTCTTTGGCATTGTTGACGATGCGGCATGCTTCTGCATTGACAAACATCTGTTCAGAATCAACTTTATGTTTTGTAAGGTCCTCGACGTCTATTTCGCGGAAGTTGCCAAGTCCGGCATGCATTGTGATGAATGCGAAGTCGATACCTTTTATTTCCATACGTTTCATGAGCTCGCGGCTGAAGTGCAATCCTGAAGCCGGAACTGTAACGGCTCCTTCGTTCTTTGCAAAGATATTCTGGAAACGTTCTTCGTCAATAGGCTCTGCACGGCGGTTGATGAATGGAGGCAATGGTGGTTCGCCAAGCGCATAAAGGGCTTTCTTGAACTCGTCGTGCGGACCGTCGTAAAGGAAGCGTAGTGTACGTCCTCTTGAAGTTGTGTTGTCTATAACTTCGGCTACCATAGAGTCATCTTCGCCGAAATACAGCTTGTTACCGATACGTATCTTACGTGCCGGGTCAACAAGAACGTCCCACAGACGTAGCTCTTCGTTCAGTTCCCTGAGCAGGAAAACTTCGATTTTGGCTCCGGTCTTTTCTTTGTTTCCGTACAAACGCGCAGGGAATACTTTAGTGTCGTTAAAGATAAACACATCCTTGTCGTCGAAATAATTCAGGATGTCCTTGAACACTTTGTGCTCTATTTCGCCTGTTGATTTATGTACCACCATCAGGCGCGACTCGTCTCTGTAGTCGGTAGGATACAGAGCAATTTTTTCATCCGGCAATTTGAATTTGAATTGTGACAGTTTCATCTTTTGTTCCTTTCTTTCCTTAATCGTTTGTAACTTTAATATCTTGCTTGTCGAGCCATTGCTCGAAATCTTCAGGCTTCATACAGTCTTCCAGTTTCACATCTCCCACTCGGGTACGTATCAGTCCCGTGAGGTGTGCGCCGCTGTCTAGGGCTTGTCCGATATCCCTTGCCAGAGCCCTGATGTAAGTTCCTTTGCTGCAGACTACTCTGATTTTTATTTCAGGCAGGTTGCATTCCAGTAGCTCTATATCATCTATAACAAGTGTCTTGGCTTTTAGTTCAACTTCATCGCCTTTTCTTGCAAGGTCGTAAGCTCTTTTACCGTCAACCTTACATGCTGAGAATACCGGTGGCACCTGTTCTATGGTTCCTATGAACTTTTTCAGTACTTCCTCCACCATTTCGCGGGTGATGTGTTCGGTGGGATAAGTAGCGTCTATCTCCTTTTCAAGGTCGAACGACGGAGTGGTAGCTCCCAGTTGCAGAGTGGCGATGTATTCCTTGGTGTGATACTGAAATTCTTCTATTCTTTTTGTTGCCTTTCCTGTGCATATAATCATTACTCCTGTGGCAAGGGGATCAAGTGTTCCGGCATGTCCCACTTTTATTTTCTTCACCCCCAGTTTACGGCTTATGTGATATCTAAGCTTGTTTACTACAGCAAATGATGTCCACTTCAGCGGTTTGTCTATGTATAGAATTTCTCCTTCCTTAAAATCCAGCATACAGACCGTTTTAGTTGAGTAATGATACAGCTATAGTTATGGCACCGGCTATGGCACAATAAATACCGAAGTAAACCAGTTTTCCTTTCTTTACGATGTTTATCATCCATTTGCAGGCTATACATCCGGAAATGAAGGCCGCAAGGAAACCTGCTATAAGTGCACCAATGGACATTTCTGCGTTGGCTGCTGACGCATCTTTCACTATTTCCATTCCGCTCAATAATGCTTCACCCAGTATCGGAGGAATAACCATAAGGAATGAGAATTGCGCAAGTGTCTCTTTCTTGTTGCCTAATAACAATCCTGTGGCTATGGTAGAGCCTGAACGTGACAATCCCGGCATTACTGCACAAGCCTGTGCCAAACCGATAATGAACGCGTCTTTCATGCTGATTTTCTCTTTGGTGCGAGGCTTGGCATAATAAGAGAATACCAACAGAGATGCAGTGACCAACAGCATTATTCCTACAATCAGAAGTCCTGAACTGAATATGTCTTCTACATAGTCTTTGAAGAACACTCCTACAATACCCACAGGAATCATGGAAACTATGATGTTCAATACATATTTTGTCTCTTCGTTCATCTGGAATTTGAACAGACCACGGAAAATCCAGTCTATCTCTTTCCACAATATTACCAGAGTACTAAGTACGGTCGCCACATGCACCACAATGGTGAATGTCAAGTTTTCTTCACCTTCTATTCCAAAAAGTGCAGAGCCGATGGCAAGATGCCCACTACTGCTCACAGGCAGGTATTCTGTGAGTCCTTGAAGGATTCCCAGAATAATAGCTTCAATCCAAGTCATGTTTTGTTATTCTTAATTTTCGATATTTTCTGAAATTGATTTTGGTTTACGCAGTATGCCGTATATCATGAAAATAAATCCTACGAAGCATACAAAAGGTGCCACTTTGATGCGGCGTACACTGAAAATGTCAGGTTCGAATGCTGTTTCTGTCGAACCCGGTCCTGTCATCAGCAGAAAGCCGATGATGATGACTGCCATCCCTATCCCCAAAAGGATGAAATTTGTCTTGTCGAATGCAAATTTAGTTCTGTCCATATCTTGATAATGTTATTGTTTTCAATACAGTTCGCTTATTTTCATACGCAGATATTTGTTTATTGATATGTATGCGCACATTGTAGTTATTATCATACCGAACACCATTACTGCAGCCGCTACAATCATTATGCTTTCCGGAGATATGATAGCCAAAAGTTCAGGCTCGTATTTCACTGCCGTATATGCCGATGCAGTAAGAATGGCGTTTGCCACAGCTCCCGAAAGAATTCCTATCCATAGATTTCTAGTGATGAACGGACGGCGTATGAAACCCCAGCTTGCACCTACCAGTTTCATGGTGTGTATCAGAAACCTTTTGGAATAGATGGTCAGGCGTATGGTATTGTTTATGAGTGAGAATGAGATAAGTGAAAGCAGAACAGCAAGTCCCAGCAGGAAAGCGCTTATTTTCTGAAGGTTCCTGTTTACCGAGTCGAGCAAATTCTGCGGATAACTAATTTCCAGAATATTTTTGTTTGCCGTAAGTTCCTTCTCAATCCATTTTATGCTGTCAGGATGCGTATATCCGGCATTTAGCCTTATTTCTATCGAAGCATTGAACGGGTTATGTCCCAAGAATTCGCTTGGGTCTGTACCCATAGCCTCTATCTGTTCTTTTAGGGCTTGATCCTTCGATATATATACTGTCTGTTTTACGTAATCTTTCTTGTTGAGGCTTTCCTGAAGCTTTATGATGGATGTTTCCTTCATTTCGTCATCAAGTATAGCGCTGAAGGCTATGTTTTCTCTGATATACACAGAAAGATTGTTTGCCGTCAGTACGAAAAAGACCACCAGTCCCAACAAAAACAATACCATTGTGGTACTTATTCCTGCTGTGATAAATTGCATGTCGAATATAGACTTATGTTTTCTCATAACTGTTTCTTTCTGAATATATATATCATTGAACTGCTTTTGTCCTTATGGTTGAGGGATGCAATCCAAGCTTTCGTTCCAGTGAGTAATCCGCGTACGAATGTATGAGATTTTTTCATATACTTCTCACTGAGCATTGACACATAAAATGCATCGAATGGCATCGGATATCTTTCTGTCATCACAAAACCATGTTTTGAGGCTATTTTCTTGATTGTAGTAGGAGTAAAGTGCCATAAGTGTCGTGGAACATCATATGCTGCCCACATATTTTTATACTTTTCCGCATCATAAGACGCCGCATTAGGTACCGCTATTATCAATGCTCCGCTATCTTTAAGTATTTTACCCAAAGTCTCCCATGTACGGTCCAATTGTTCCAAATGTTCCATTACGTGCCATAGGGTGATAACATCGAATGTTTTGTCCTTAATGGTAAACAAATCTTCGGGAGGATTGACTTTTATTCCGAAATGCTCTTTTGCGAATTCTCTCGCCTGAAGACTTTTTTCGATGGCAGACACCTGCCAGCCTTCCCTCTTCATTTTGTCGGCAAAATATCCTGTTCCTGTTCCTATGTCAAGGATTCTTCCGCATGTAAGATTGCTGCTTTTACCAACGAGTCTGGCTTTTTCGGAAAGCATATGTTTTCTTACCTTATGATATACCGAGTTCATAAGTCCTTTGTGAGTATCGCTGTGAGATATATAATCCGGTGATTCGTAATATCTGCCTATCTCAGACTCGATAGGCGCATTTTGAGTAAACATAAAGCTACAATTCATGCAGCGGCACAAATCGAATGATTCGCCCGTAGCATAATGGTCAGTACATGTCATAACCTTTTCAAACTGGTTTTGTCCGCATATCGGACACTTGTCTATATATAGTTTACTCACTTTTATCCCTAATTTCCTGCAAAATAACAAAATAAATAGGTATATATGGCATTTATTTAAAAGTTTTTAAGAGTAGGAGCGTATATTCACTGTTTTTTGCTATCTTCGTGTAAAAATTTAATCTGCGATTATGGATAATAGAAAGTTGACGCGTTCAAATGACCGTATGATTGCCGGTGTATGTGCAGGTCTGGCAGAATATTTTGGTTTGGATACTACTGTAGTAAGAGTAGCTTATGCATTGCTTACTGTGTTTACTGCATTTTCAGGTGTGATAGTATATCTTATACTTATGATTGTGATGCCTGAAAGAAGATATTGATAATACAAATGAAAATAATATAATAAGACTTTGTTTTCGGCAATAAATGATTTAAATCCATCTATGATTTGAAAATCCCAAATCATAGATGAATTTAATTTATTATATGGTTGTGCTTTTATTTTACAATAACTATACCGCCTTCGGATTGGATAACAACATTAAAAGAGGATGTATCTTTAATTTTAAGAACTTCTTTCTGAGGTTGACGGTTTTTATTGTCATAATAATATGTGCATTCGTTACCATTATCAAGCATTGATAAATTTAGCTTCAGTTTTAGTGGCTCTTTCAATGCATTGACTCCTGCTATATACCATTTGTTGTTATGACGGCGTGCCAAAACACAATATTTACCAGGATATCCGTCTATAAATCTTGTTTCATCCCAAGTGGTAGGAACATCTTTCATAAACTCTATCATGGAAGAAGGTGCGTCGTACATGTTATTAGGAGTTATTGCAAAGTTCTGTATAGGATTTTGAAACAAAACGGCTGTTGCAATTTGAAATACATCTGTTGTACGGCGTATTGCTCCACCATCATTTGTTTTGTTAAGGTATTTATTTAATACTGTACCACCAAACTCCATGCAACCTATAGTGTTACGGATAAAGGGATGTAATGTTGCATTATATGCTTCATTATCATCATAATATTGATTAAAAATCAAGTTCTCTGATGCAAGAACAGCTTCACTTCCTACATAGTTAGGGAACATTCTTTCCCATCCGCGAGGGATAGTGCAACCGTGGAATATTATCATAAGTCCATGGTCATTCGCATCGCTTAGAATGTCTTCATATAACCCCATCATCTGTTGCTTGTCTCCTCCGAAGAAATCTACTTTAAGCCCTTTTACACCACATTCCTGTAGCCATTTCATTTCACGCTTGCGGTCTATAGAGTTGCTCATGCACTGTTTGGCGCATTGTGGGGCATCATTCCAATATCCGTTAGAGTTGTACCATACAAATACTCCTACGCCTTTGCTTTGGGCATATTTGAAAAGTTCTTCCATTCGTTTGCGTCCTATGTTTTTCTCCCATCCACCGTCAATGAGTGTAAATTCATATCCCATTTGTGCTGCAAGATCTATAAATTTTATCTGGTCATCATAGTTAATGCTTGGGTCTTGCCATACAATCCAGCTCCAAGTGGAACGTCCGAATTCATATTTCTGTGAAGGTTCGTACAATGGTTCAACAACATCAAAAGGAACTGTTGTTTCTACAATTGGTTTTAAGTTGTCTCCAACGGTTATTGTACGCCATGGAGTTTCTCCAGGAAGGGCTAGTCCAGGTGTTGAACTTCCAAGTCCATTCATTTCGTTTTCATTAGGGAATGTTATTGTATAAAGTCCATTATCACTGGCATCGCTAAGATGTGAAGCACAATATTTGCTTCTTACTCCGGTTTCTGATACCAGTGCCCAGTTGTTTCCTATATGGAAAAGACACGGGAAAGTGTATCCTTCGCCAAATTGTGATGGAGTAGATATCGGTTCGTCCGGTTTATATTCTTCTTCGTAGCTTGGTCTTGCTCTTTTCCATCCAACCATAGGCTTACTTTGAGGGCAAATGAAAGTAGTGGTGTTTTCTGGAAAATCAAAGCCGGTAGTTTCAGATTTCATTACAATGGAAGCTCTTTCACCATGTTGTGGTATCTCATATCGGAAAGCTATGTCATTATTGCTGACTCTGAATACCACATCGAAAGGATGTTTATCTGCATTACAGAATGTAATCTTCAATTCGTTTGCATTATATTTTATGACCGAATGCTTTATTCTGTCTTGAACATAGGTCTTATTTATTGAAGATGATTTTTGTTCCACGTAAGATATGTTATTACTGAAATCACCTATATCGGTAATAAATCCAAGCGGAGAATTTTCTAGAATTATATTATTCTTATAAGTAACACTGTAAAATGGTTTACCTGATTTTACAGATATATCTACTTTTAAGTTTTTGTCAGGTCCTGTGACAGTTGCCTGTTGTGCTGACAGGAGAGAACATGATAAAGCAAGTGTACAGAATAGTAAATATTTGTTCATGTGTAATAGGTTTAAGTAATTTATAGTTTGTTATTTATATTCGAACTCTAAAACGCCTCGTACATCATCAGAAGCCGCAGCAATATAGGCTTTGAATTTTCCGGGTTCTACTGTCCATTTTTGAGTTCTGTCATCAAAGAACTTCAAGTCATTAGCGTCAATGGTGAACTTGACTTCTTTTTCTTCATTTGGAGCAAGTTCAACCTTGCAGAAACCTTTCAGCTCTTTTTCAGGGCGTAGAAGACTGCATTTTTCGTCTCCTATATATAGCTGCACGGTTTCTTTACCTTTAACTTTACCAGTATTCTTTACTTTGACAGATATTGTCAGTTCTCCGTTTTCAGATATTGATTTTCCTGAAATAGAAGGTTTTGAATAGGCGTAAGTGGTATAGCTGATACCGTGGCCGAATGAGTACAGAGGCTTTATGTTTTTAGTATCGTACCAACGGTAGCCTACGAGGATGTCTTCCTTATATTCCTGTTTGATACTATCACCTGGGTAACTCATTTCGCCATAATAGTGTGCCGGACAGTCTTCCAGTTTCACAGGATAAGAGAAAGGAAGTTTGCCACTTGGATTTACTTTTCCTGTAAGAACATCAGCCAATGCTGATCCGCCTATAGAACCAAGATACCATGATTGTACTATTGAGGGTACTTCTTTTTCCCATGGCATTTCTACTGCGTTACCGCTTGTTATAACTACCACGATATTCTTGTTTACCTTCATTATTCCTTCGATTAATTCATCTTGTCCGAATGGGAGACCGAATGTCTTTCTGTCTCCACCTTCACAATCTTGGAAATGATTCTTGTTTAGACCTCCGATGAAAATTACCAGATCTGCTTTACCTGCTTTTTGTACAGCATCATTACGCAGTGAATCCATAGTAGCCTGTGGAATGACTTCTTCATTTCCGTACATAGGTCTTCCTGCCATGTATCCTTGAGCAAACTCTATTTTTGTTCCGAACTCTTTTTTAAGTGCGTCAAGTGGAGTCACAACAAGTTTTGGTTTCAGCTCTGACGAACCTCCTCCTGCCATAAGATTTCTCACAGCATTATCTCCGACTACAAGTACCTTATTATATTTGTTCATATCTATCGGAAGAAGTGCGGGAGCTTTCTTTGATGATTTGTTCTTGAGAAGTACTATTCCCTCTGTAGCAATGTTGTATGCAGTTTTGTAATGTTCTTCGCTTGTAATTGAACCGAAAGGCTTTTCTCTGTTCATGGCTGTGCGGAATATAAGTCTTAATACGCGTGCCGCTTTTTCATTTACAACTTCCATTGGAATTTTTCCGTCCTTTACCATCTGCAGGTAATTCTTTCCAAGATAGTAATCGTCGTAACCGAATTCAGACTCTGAAGTCAGCCCGTTGGTATATGACCCCATTTCTATGTCAAGTCCGTACATTGCTGCTTCGTATGTGTCGTGTGCAGCTCCCCAGTCGGTAATTACACATCCGTCGAATTTCCATTCACCTTTCAGAATGTCGTTGTTGAGCAGTTTGTGATGTGTCGCATGAGTTCCTCTTACTTTGTTGTATGCTCCCATTATGCTCCATACTCCACCTCTCTCAACTGCAGCCTGGAAGGCAGGAAGATATATTTCGCGTAGGGCTCTGTCGCTCAACTGTACATCGATATGTCCACGCCATAGTTCCTGATTATTCAGTGCGTAGTGCTTTACACAAGCTGCCACACCGTTCTTTTGAACTCCCTGGATATATGGCACACATAATTCGGCTGCCAGATAAGGATCCTCACCCAGGTATTCAAAGTTACGTCCGTTCAAGGGAGTACGATAGATATTTACTCCAGGGCCGAGCAGTACATCCTTCTCACGATACCTTGCTTCTTCACCAATAGCTTTACCATAATCGGCTGCAAGAGTTGTATTCCAGCTGGCTGCAAGACAGGTCAATGCCGGAAAGGCTGTACAGCTGTCACTTGTCCATCCTGCGTAACCCCAGTCATTCCAGTTTATTTCTGCACGTACACCATGAGGGCCGTCGCTCATCCAAAGCTCAGGAATACCCAAACGAGGGCAACCCGGAGAACTGAATTTTCCCTGTGCGTAGCTTAAACGTGTTTTTTCTTCAAGAGTCATACGCTTTAATACGTCCTCTATCCTTAACTCTATAGGCTGTTTGTCATCCAGATATACAGGTATGTTGTTCTGTGCGTTTGTTGCTATAAATGACAAAGCCAATAGACCTGTTGTAATAAATGTATTTTTCATGGTTATATATTTATTTTGATTTGATTTCTATTGTTGAGCTTTCCAAACCATTGGATTTTGCCGTTAATGTGGCTGTTCCTTTTTCTCCGTTATTCTGTAATACTACCAGACATTTTCCGTTAAATGCCTTGCGTTTATTGTCCTTGAAACGTTCCATTGATGTTTGGCAACCATTGTCAACACCGGCAATGAAAGCATTACCTTTAACTTCAAAATTAATAAGATTTTCAGAAATAGGACATAAATTATTGTCTTTATCCAGCACTTCTACAGTGACAAAACTCAAATCCTTTCCGTCCGCTGTTATGATATCTCTGTCAGGAGTAAGTCTTATCTTATGTGGAGTTCCGGCTGTATGTATTTCTTTTTCAGCAATAATGTAGCCATTCTTTCTTGCAACGACCTTAACAGTACCTGGTATGAACTTAACCCTCCATACCACGTGCAGGTTGTCCTCGTCTTTACTGCGTATTCCTTGCGACTCGCCATTAATGAAAAGTTCAACCTCATCGGCATTGTTGTAGTAGCACCACATGTCTATTTCCTGTCCTTCAGTCCAGTTCCAGTGAGGGAACAGGTGCAGTACTTGTTTGTTTGTCCATTCTGCCTGATACAGATAATAAACGTCTTTAGGGAAACCTGCCAGATCGACGATTCCAAAGTAAGAACTTCTTGCTGGCCATCCGTATGGAGTAGGTTCGCCTATATAGTCAAATCCTGTCCAGATGTACTGTCCGCTGATAAAATCATTGTTTCTTACCAGTTTTATGTTTTCCTCGTGAGTGTTACCCCATGGAGCATGGCAGTTATCATATGAAGAACATGAGAAACTTTTATCATAGAAAGGTTTGTCCCAACGTTCAGGCCATATGAACATCTCATTACTAGGCATACGGTAGTATCCTCTTGTCATCAGTGCAGAATTACTTTCCGTAATGATGAAAGGTTTGCCTGGGAAGTTCTCTGGAACATCAGGAATATTTGCATTATGATAGTTGTACCCTATTATGTCAAGAGCTCCTGATTTGAACAGGTGGTTTCCCGGATTAGGTTCATTGCATCCTGCTGTAACCGGACGTGTAGGGTCAAGTTCCCTAACGAAATCTGCAAGCTTTTTTGTCAGAAGTGAGTTTACACTTATTTCTCCGTCTTTAGCCAACATGTCTGCAGAGTGTCCGAAATTAAGTATAAGGTTAGCTTCTTCCAATGATAGAGTATCTGCTTTTGCATCGCTCCATTGCTCCAACACTTCGTTGCCTATACTCCATACGAATATGGAAGGATGGTTGCGGTCGCGTAATATAAAATCACGAAGATCTTTTTCATGCCATTCGTTGAAGTATCTTGCATAGTCGTGCGAAGTCTTTTTCTTGCGCCACATGTCGAATGCCTCGTCCATTACAATGAATCCCATCTTGTCGCATAAGTCAAGCAATTCAGGTGCAGGCGGGTTGTGTGAACAGCGGATACCGTTGCATCCCATCTCTTTCAGAATCTGCAACTGTCTTTCTATTGCTCTGGTGTTTACTGCAGCTCCAAGACATCCAAAGTCGTGGTGCATACACACACCATTAATTTTAGTCTGTTTGCCGTTCAGGATAAATCCTTTTTCGGCATCAAACTTGAAGTCACGTACTCCCGTGGTTGTGGTGTATCTGTCAATACATTTGCCGTCTTTGATAACTTCTGTGACGAGGGAGTACAAATACGGATTCTCTATATCCCATAATTTAGGTGATGAGATATTCAGGGTGTGGTTTATATCGGATTTCTGTCCTGCCACAACAGAAACAGATGATTCCGTCTCGGCAACAATTGAGCCATCCATATCGTTTAGTATAGATTTCAGGGTTACTGTTTCATTGTTTTTCCCTGAGTTTTGTACTGTGGTAACAATGTTTAATGTCGCATTGTTGTTACTGATTTCTGAAGTTGTGACATAAGTCCCCCATTCGTCAACATGTACAGGGTTTGTTTTGGTCAACCATACATTTCTGTATATGCCACATCCGGAATACCATCTGGAATTTGGCTGTTCCGAGTTATCTACACGGACTGCTATCACATTCTTTTCATTCCATTTCAGATATGGAGTTATGTCGTAACCGAATGAGATATAGCCGTATGGACGTTTACCTAATGATTGGCCGTTTATGAACACTTCACTGTTCATATATATACCGTCAAAATCTATTCTTATTATCTTGTCGGAATCTTCATTACTTGGGATAAATGTTTTTCTGTACCAACCTGTTCCTCCAGGTAAAGCGCCACCGCCTGTTCCCGATGGATTGTCCTTACTGAAATCACCTTCTATGGCCCAATCGTGAGGAAGGTTTAATACTCTCCATTCCTCATCATCGAAATCTGTTTCTGAGGCTTTTGGATTGTCACTCAGAGAGAATGACCAGTTGTCATTGAAGCATATCTTTTCCCTTGGGGATACAGATACAGAGCTGCATGCCCCCAGGAGCATGCAGCAAAATATACCTATGTATGAAAATAATTTCATTGATTACAATTTGACTGTTTGTGATTTACCGTTATATTTAACGATTATACCTTTTGATTTTTTGTCGAAAGCATCAGGGGTTTCCTTGTTCACTTTTACGATTTCGAATGTGCGTTCTTTCAACATTCCGTCGTATTCACCTTTTCTGTCTGATATTACAAGTTCTTTGGTGTTTTCATTATAATTTATCTCAATCATACTGTATTTACCCTGTTCGTAGTTGTAGTTTACACCTTCGTCTTCGTACAAAGTAAATGAAGCGTCGTCACCCTGATAGACATAAAGTTTTATATGTTCAGGCTGTTTTTCTGATGTATATTGGATATCAGGACCGAAAGGAATGATTGAACCGGCACGTACGAACAAAGGCATACGTTCGTATGGCGCGTCAACAAGTTTCTTTTCTCCGCCCTGCTGGAATTCTCCGGTATAGAAATCATACCATCCTGCAGATTTAGGGAAATATACCTCACGCTGGCGATCTCCATATTTATATACCGGTGATACCATGATTGACGGACCGAACATATATTGGTCGCCAATATTATTTACATTTGTATCGGCAGTGAAATCCATTACAAGAGGACGCATGATAGTGTAATCGTTGAACCAAGTCATACCTGCCAGTGAGTAAATATATGGCATAAGGCTATATCTCATTTTAGAATAGTAAACTACAGAATTATATGCCGGGTGTCCTTCAGGTGCTATTTCCCATATTTCACGGAATGGGTATTGTCCGTGTGCACGGTATAGCGGACAGAATGCTCCGAACTGATACCATCTTGCATTCAGCTCCCTCCATTCCCTGTAGTCGGCATTTTCTGTTTTGTTCTTGTTCCACTGCTGCTGTCCGGCTACATATCTGTTTTCTACACAGAAACCGCCTATGTCCATGGTCCAGTAAGGAATTCCGCTTATTGCAAAGTTAAGTCCGGCCATAATCTGTGCTTTCATGTCTTCCCATCTTGTACCTATGTCACCGCTCCATGTGGCAGTTGAGTATCTTTGCAGTCCGGCAAATCCTGAACGTGTAAGCAAGAATACACGTTTGTTGTTGTCCACACTTCTCTGACCGTTATAGATTGCTTCGGCATTCATCAGTGCGTATGCATTGAAATACTCGGCAGAAGGTCCAAGTGCGGTAGGTCCGCACAAATCTTTTCTATATTGCAAGTCTGTACAGTCTCTCACATTAGGTTCGCTGGCATCCATCCACCATGCGTCTATACCCAACGGATAATAATGTTCATACATCTGATTCCAGAACAGCTTGCGTGCGTCTGCATCGTATGCATCGTAGAATCCGTAAGTATAACCGGGGCCAACCCAGTCCCTCAGGCTGTCTTTTACAGACTGCTGATAAATCCATCCGTTTTTGTCGAACTCTTTATAATGTTCGGTTGTAGTATAGAATTTAGGCCAAACTGATATCATCATATGTGCGTTCATCGCATGTATTGAATCAACCATAGCCTTAGGATTAGGGAAACGGTTTTTGTCGAATTCATGGCTTCCCCATGCATCTTCCGGCCAGTGATTCCAGTCAAGCACGATATTGTCGATAGGAATATTTCTGTCTCTGAAACCTTTCAGTGCTCCCAGCATTTCATCAGCAGTGTTATATTTTTCCCTGCTCTGCCAGAAACCCATAGCCCATTTAGGCATGATAGGTGATTTTCCGGTAAGAGTTCTATATCCGCTGATTACGTCGTCCATGTCGTCTCCTGCAATAAAGTAGTAGTCAAGTTGTTTTGTCATTTCGCTCCACCATGACTGCTTTCCCTGTTCTTCAGGAGCTACAGGACTCATCACACGTAATCCTGAATAAGATACGGTACCGTCTGGCTTCCATTCAATTTTAAGAGGAACTCTTTTTCCTTTTTCCAGATTGACGGAGAATTTATAACTGTTAGGATTCCATGCAGTACGCCATCTTTCGGGTACTACCAGTTTGTTGTCGATATATACTTTTGTATAGCCGGCATAATATAAAATAAACTTGAATTCACCTGTTTCGGAAGGTTCAATCATACCTTCGTATGTTACGTTGGCTCCCATGAACGGGAAGTTCTCAGGAAGATTCACAACTTTAGATAAATCCTCTCTTTTCAGGTGTTCGAAATATAGCTGAGGCTCACGTCTGACTATAGTTTTTGATGATGCATTCTTTTCGGGAACGTATGTACCTGTAATTGCACCCTCAACACCTTCTTTGTCGTATAGCTTAAATACTTCACCTAATTGTGAATAGTCATTAGGATTTCCGAAACGGCATAGTGAATAGCTGTCCAGCAAAACACCATAGTTTTTATTTGATACGATAAAAGGTATTGAAACTTTAGTGTTGTACTGGAACAGTTCTTCGTTTTTACCTTTGTAGTTAAACTCTTCAGACTGGTGCTGTCCGAGTCCGTAGAATGCTTCATCTTTCGGCGATTCAAAAACTTGTCTTATAGAATATCCTTTTGTACCTTCAATTTCTATAGGAGTAAAAGTTTTTCCTCCACCTTTGTTTTCCTGCAGAATTATCTCTCCTTTCTTGTTAGTAAACCATACTTCTCCCGTGGAACTTAACACGGAGGCGTTTATTTTCCCAGTAGAAACAATTACGGTATCTCCTTGTTGTTTAACAGTAAAAGGTATTTTTTTTGTTTGTGGAACAATTATCAAACTTTTAGAATCGGCAAATTTATTTTCCTTTGTAGCCGATACATGAAATAGTTTGTCACCCATTACTTCCATACGAACCAGATGTGCATCCGTTTCGTTTTTAGGTTTAACTTTAACTATTACGCCATAGTCTGTTTCTTCATAGACATTCGAACATCCGAATGACATCCCTACGGCAAGGAGACAATAAAAGATATTTCTCGCATTCATATACCCAAGTATTTAATTAGTTAATTCTATAAAACTTTTCTCATATGCAAAAATACTGTTTATTGTTAGGAGTTAAGATTTATAATGTTTTATACAAGGGTATTATCTTGTTCCTCAGAGGTCTGTTTGTTTCATGCAAGGGTATTATTTGTTATTTTTCTCTTTTAACTGATATGCTGAAGGTAAAACTCCAAATTCATCCTTGAAATATTTGCTGAAATATTTGGGGTTGTTAAATCCTACTTCATAGGCAATCTCGGATACATATAACTGACTTTCGCGTAATAATTGAGCTGCTCTTTTCAGTCTGATTGTACGTATAAACTCTATTGGCGTTTTTCCAGTTATCTGTAATAACTTTTTATACAGATGTACTCTACTCATTCCAAGTTCGCTACTAAGTTCTTCAACTGAAAGTTCACTCCTAGATATATTGTCTTCTACGTATTTAATAGCTTTTTCTACTAGTTTTTCATCTAATGATGTTATTACTATGTTGCTTGGCGTAGGATCTATTGTTGAGTGTGATATTTGTTTGTAATGACTTAACTCAATCAATTTCCTGATACGTAATGTCAATACCGTCATGTTAAAAGGTTTGGTTACATAATCATCTGCACCTATTTCCAAGCCTTCAACTTTTGATTCAACAGCTTGTCGTGCAGTTAGTAATATTACAGGTATGTGTGCTGTTGGCTGATTGTTTTTTATTAGTTTGCATAGTTCTATGCCATCCATTACAGGCATCATTACATCGCTTATAATAAGATCAGGGCGTTTCTGTTGTATCATTTCCCATGCTTCTTCTCCATTGGATGCTATTTCAACATTGTATTGTAATTCTAAACTATGTTGCATGAAAATACGGAAATCTTCATTATCATCTACTATTAGTATTAATGGGAAGTCTCTACGGTCTGTTTGCTCTATTACTTTTTCTGTATCTTCATTATTTTTTTCATTTGTATTTTCAACAGCACTGACAATATGTTCCGATATTAAGTCTACATGTTTTACAGGAAGTTGTATTACAAAAACTGTTCCTGTCCCTATATTGTCGAATACTTCTACACTTCCATCATGTAAGTTTACAAAATCACGTACCAGGCTAAGTCCTATACCGCTACCTGTACTTTCTTCAATTCCTTTATGTCCAGCTTGATAGAATCGTTCGAAAATATGCTCTTTCTCAGAGTCTGGGATACCAATACCTGTATCTGATACTTTTATTTCCAGCATTTCCTGTGTTCCCTCAATGTGTTCTATCATGACAGTTACTCGTCCGCCGTCAGGTGTAAACTTAAATGCGTTTGAAAGTAAGTTAGTAACTATTTTACTTATTTTATCAGCATCGAATGCCATATGGAAATTGTCTATTCCTGAAAAGAAAAAGAACTGAATATGTTTTTTGTTTGCCATTAACAGAAATGAGTTACATACTTCGCGAATATATGCTACGATATCACTTTCTGATAACGATAGAGTATGTCCTGTCATTTCACTTTTTCTGAAATCAAGTAGCTGGTTTACAAGTATCAGTAGGCGTTGTGCGTTTCTGTATATAAGCATGAGCATTGATTTTTGTGATTCATCTTTTGTACTTTTCAACAAGTCTTCTAATGGTGATATAATCAATGTCAGAGGAGTGCGAAGCTCATGGCTGATATTTGTAAAGAAACGAAACTTCATTTGGTTTATTTCTTCATTTTTTACAGCCTCTTGTTCTATTTGTTGTAAACGGAATTTTTCACGCTCACGTTTTAAAATCATTTTACGTGCTGATAACAATATACATATTGCTATTAAGGTATAACATGAATATGCCCACCAAGATAACCAGAAAGGAGGATGTACCACGATTTCCAGTTTTGCAGTTTCTATACTTTCATATCCGTCGCTGTTTATGGCTTTTACATTTAAAATGTATTTTTTCGGGGTTAAATTTGTGAATGTAAGCCTGTTTAATCCTACAGGCAATGTAAGCCATTCATCATTTATACCTTCCATTTTGTATTTATAGCATGTTTTTTCTGGTAGATTATAATTGTCTGAACTTAATTCTAATGAGAATATATTTTGTGTATTTTTAAGTTCTACTTTTCTTGTTGAGTTTATGTCTTTGGTCAGTATGATATTGCCATTGTATTCTACTCCAGCTTCAATCTTCTGATTAAACAGATATAATTCGGAAAACATTATTTTAGGAGGTATTGTGTTATAATGTATTTTATCAGGATTAAATGTGTTTAGTCCATAAAGTCCTCCTGCAATAATTGTACCGTCTTTCAATGTCTTAATTGCCCTTAGATTGAAATCGCAGTTTTGTAGTCCGTCTTTCTCATTGTAAATGTGTGATTCGAATACATATTCTCCGTTTGCATCTTTTGATACCTTTATGTGGATCATGTGACGTGTAGATGTAACCCAGATATCGTGATTATTATCTTCTGTTATACCCGATATGACTTCGCCTTCTGCATTTGTTGTTTCTGTAAAATTTGTAGTTGCGTGACGTTTTCTGTTATACATTTCAAGACCTTCGTTTGTCGCTATCCATATTAATCCACGGCTGTCACTATATACCTGACTTACACCATGTCCGCTTAAAGATGTATTTCTGATTGTCTCTTTTAATTTGAGTGTTCCCAAATCTACTAAAGCTAATTGTGACTTTCCTACTACAAGGATATTGTCTTTTGTTACGCATAGTGATGGTACCATCCCATTTATTTCATCGTACTTGGTAAGTTTGTTGCTTTTCATATCAATATATTGGATTCCTCCGTCTAAGAAACCTATCCATAGCTTTCCGTCAGCTTCTGCCATAGACCACACGTTATTGCCCAATAACCCGTTATTGTTTACTGTGTATTTGGTTAATCCTTTTATACCAAGACTGTACAGACCATTGTTGAATGTGCCTATCCATAATCTGTTATCACTTGTCTTTAATAGTGAAACTATGGGTGAGGTAAAGTTGTAGTGTTTTTTTACTTTCGCCTCTTCGATATTCCATAAAAGTAGTCCATCATTATTTGTTCCTAACCACACATGCTTATCATCGGCCTGTTCTACGCATGTAATATCACCAAGTTCATACATGTTGAATTTGAACATACTTTCGCTATAATATGAAATACCTTTTTTATATGTTCCAATCCATGTTGTTCCATATTTGTCTGTATATATTTTGTAAACGGTGTTATGTGATAAACTGCGGGTATTATTTTTATCATTTACAAGATTTGTTAAATGACCAGTTTTTTTATCAAAAACATCTATGCCTCCGTAGTCTTTGCCTACCCATATTCTGCCAATATTATCTTGTGAAACTGAATGTATAATATCATTCTGACTTTTCCATGGTTCTTCCAAATCGTGTCTCCATTCGTCTGAAACTGTATCATATACATATAAATTTGAATTATTGGAAATCCAAATGCACTGTTCTTTATCTACGAATAATGAATAAAATGCTTGTTTTCCATTCATTTGAAGAGATATTTCATCCTTTATCCATTTAGGTTTCATCTCAGACGGGTCAATGCAGACAAGTATTCCGTTGTTGTATTGGAATAAAATTCCATCGTTACATTCATTGATAGCGCTGACACCAAATTCAGGCAATCCAAAGTTATATAATGAAACGAATTTTGTATTATTATTTTTGTCATAGCGATAAAAACCTTCCCATCCTACAAAAAACCATGTCTGTTCATTTGAATCTACATAAATACATTCAGGTAAACCATTGCTGCCTAGTTTTTTCATAAAACTTTTGGTATCGTTATTGAACTGGTTGGTCGCTTTGTCGAACATAGTGTATCCTGTCCCCATTTTTATCCATAAATTTCCATTGGGACTTTCTATTATTTCTTTTACGTAATTGTCAGGAAGTGAATGTTTATCATCATGTAAATGACGGAAAACCTTGAATGTATATCCGTCAAAACGGTTCAGTCCGGCGTTGGTTCCGAACCACATAAAACCGTCTTTGTCTTTCAATATGGCATAAACTGAATTGTTGGATAATCCGTCAGCCACTTCAAGGTGTTTGAAATTGAAAGGTTGCGAATACAAAGAAACGAATATAATCTGCCATAATATGACCAAAGACAATCTTTTCATATAAATCAATTTATTTTTTTATTTTACAAAAGAAATAAAAAGTAAGCAAAAAACCAAAATCGTAACAACTATATATAATTAATTGCCCGACTTAAAAATAATTTAAGCCGGGCAAAACATATACATCAACAAATTAAATTAATAAATCCATGTTTTTATCCATGTTTGAATGGTATATCAATCATTTCGGATTCTAATCCTTCACCTACTTTTTTGTCAAAAGAAATTTTAAATGAATATGCGGTTTCGCATGGCTTTTGGGAAGGGAAAGTTATTAAGAGGCCCTTGTCTGTTTGTTCCCATGCTATTTTTTCATCAGAACCGAGCATTTCCACGTTAAGAATCTTTGCATCACGTACAACATCCTTGTTCAAAGATTTTATCATTACTTGTTTGCCCCAATCTAAAGTGATGGCATATAGAGTGTTGTCTTTAGTGGTAAAACGTATGTCTTGGCAATTATATTTTGTTGCTTCATTGTCTGAAAATGAACCGGAAGTACCTTTTGATTCACCTTCACCGGACTTAATCCAGCAACGTGTACCATATATGGCATCACCGTTTATCTTTAACCATTTACCTATTGATAGCAGTACTTGCTTTTGTTCGTCCGTAATAGTTCCGTCAGGGTGTGGTCCTATATTCAACAGAAGATTGCCGTTCTTGCTTACTATATCCACTAGGTCGTGTATTATCTGGTCAGGAGTTTTATTTTCTTCTCCGTTTACATATCCCCATGAATGTTTACCTATTGAGGTGTCAGTCTGCCATGGATATTTTCTCATTTCATTTAGTTTTCCACGTTCTACGTCTCCAACCAGTATGTTTGTAGGATAGCCATGCTTTGTGTTAACAACAACACCTTTGCCCCAGTCTAACGAACAATTGTAATAATATGCAAGGAATTTGTTAAAATATTCCGGTATCTTGTTTACAGTCCAGTCGAAATATATAAGCTGTGGTTGATATTTGTCAATAAGTTCATGTGTATGTATAAGGAAGTCTATACATACTTCGTCTGAATACACTTCTTTTTCTGAACGCTTACCATATAGTGTAATTGTAGTATCCTGTACATCAGATGGAAATTCCATACCACCGTTAAAGAACCATGCATTCTCAAGTCTGTGGCTGGATAATCCGAATATTATCCCTTCTTTTTCCGCAGCTTTTTTCAATAAACCTATAATATCTCTTTTGGGGCCCATTTTAACTGCATTCCATGGGTTGTGTTCGCTATTATACATGGCGAAACCGTCATGATGTTCCGCAACCGGCACTATGTATTTTGCACCTGCCTCTTTGAATAATTTCACCCATTCATCTGCATCGAATTTCTCGGCTTTGAACATCGGTATGAAATCTTTGTATCCGAATTTGTCCTGTGGGCCATATGTCTCAATATGGTGTTTATATTCGTCAGACCCTTTCTGATACATATTTCTGGAGTACCATTCACTTCCGTATGCGGGGACTGAATATACCCCCCAGTGGATGAATATTCCAAATTTGGCATCAGAGAACCATTCAGGGAAATGGTAATTCTCGGCTATGTTTTCCCAGTTGTCCTGAAATACATTTGTTCCTTTCGGAGATTCAACGGACATCACATCTGTTTTTTTCTCGTTTGTGCTACAAGAAACAAACAAAAGCATAATGATAGAATATAATAGTTTTTTCATCGCATAAAAAATTTATTAACAAATTTATTCCTATATTGTTTTATTAAGACTATTGTGGAGCGTTTTCATAAACTGTTTGGAGTGTATATGATTTCTTGTCTGTAAAAACAGCGCGTTTCATAAGTCTTATCACACGTTTCCCGTTATGTACCAGTTTCCCGTTAGACCGGTCAAAAATGCATGAGCGGTCTTTCCCATTGTCCCAATAGAATGGAGCCATACCGTTTTCTTTGGCTGCCTTGCATAGATATTCCAGAAAATATTCTCTAAAACTTTCAGAACGTTTATCCTCACGGTATTTGCATCCCATTTCTCCTATATAAACAGGAATACCATTGTCAATGAAAGTTGATTTTATTGACTTGAATTGTTCCTGCATATATTCTTCATCCATTCCTTTATATTTCATATCCTGACTCGCTGTATGTCCCCATTCTGAATAAATATCTCCCATTGTGTAATCCATTGGGTCATAATAGTGGATTGATACCATCAGTCGGTTGGGAGTTTTGTCTTTAGGTAATTTGAAGTGTTTTACTGTCAAATCTATATTGGTGGCATAGCCAGGTATTGCCAGAAAACGGTTTGCGTTATTTCCTCCTGTGGAACGTACCGCATCTACGAATACCTGATTCCATTCATTTAAAACAGCATATTGGCGTCCACCGTCGTTAAGGTTCGCTCCCCATCCCCATTTACCGTCATGGATTTCGTTCATTGATTCAAATATAAGGAAATCACCTTTATCCTTGAAACGGTTTGCTATCTGAGTCCATATAGACTTTATCATGTTTTTAATAGTATCGTTTATTGCTTCGTTTAGTGCTGCATTTTTGATGTCAAGCCAGAAGTAACTTTCCACTCCGTCATGGTGTATGTTTATAATTGTGTTTAAGCCTGCATTCTCTGCGTAGTTTACAACTTCTGCTACCCGGTTCATATAACTGTCCGAAATTTTATATTCAGGACCCTCACCAAAATGTCCTACCCATGTTATTGGGATACGTACGGAGGTGAATCCAACTTCGGCCAAACGATAGAAGAATTTTTGTGTCACAGGTGGATTTCCCCATACTGTTTCTTGTGCTTTCCCGTCTTGAAAAGCATCAAGTTGATTGCCTAAGTTCCATCCTAAACCCAATTCTTTGGCTGTTTCATAAGGAGTTTTCGCCTTTGTTTCAGCGTGTATATTCGGCCATGTATTTATAGTTAAAATAAATATACATAGTTTTAAAAGTAGTATATGTCTTTTCATTCAAGATGTTTTGATTAATTTGGTGATGCCTATAAAATTACTTGCCGGAATCTGTGAGGTATTGAATTTCCCTACAATTCCTCATAGACCGGCAAGTGAAAAATATCAAGAGTTTACCACAATAAAAAAATATTTGTCTTTATTGAGCGGGGATATATTCTACGCTGGTGATTACAAGTCCGCTGTTAAGATTATCAATCAGACTGACGGAATTCTTGTTAATCGCTTTTGATTCCAAATTTTCCATAATGGATTCATCTATTACGAAGTCTATTGACGTGGAATTGGCACTAATGTTTGTAGCAGGGAGTACAACGTCTTGATCATAAGGATTATCTCCACCTACATATGTCAATATTGCTCCTTGTAGAGTTGTCTCTGGTGATGAGTTGAAATAAACGCGTATGGTACCATCGACTGATATATTTTTAGGTAACCATATATTTAAATGTTGCCATATGCTATACATGTAAGGTCCTGTACCTTTCCATAAAAGGTTTTCACTTACTGTTTCATCTTCGGATGCGGGAACCAACAAAATTTTAGTAAGCGTGCAATTGCTTCCTGTGAGTCCCACAATATAATTATTGCCTTGTATAGCTTCAAGTAATGGCGTCAATACGGTAATTGATATATAGTCGCCACAGTCTTCCCCATTGTATCCGTCGTAAATAGATGGTCCGGCGGTTCCATAGTTTCCATTTGTGTATGGATCAAAGTTGATGGTTATTCCATTTTCTTGATTCGTTTTAGTATAATAAATATACAATTTGGCTCCGACTTTGAGCGTTTCACGATGATTTTCCTCTATGGTGAAATTGGTAATTGAATAAGGCCAATTAGTATCGGAAGTAGCATTTCCTTCCCATAATGTAATAGGAATAGTGACATTATCAGACGATGTATATACAGTAACGTCACTCAAAGTAATACCGCTATCAGTAGTAGTTATACTTATTCCACTGGTGTTTTTGCCAACCTTAATCAGAAGTTTTCCTTCTGCTTGTCCGGCAGGTAAAGTGTAAGTCATGCCAGTCCCTCCAGCTGCAGGAGTGATTGTAATATTTGCTGCTGTAATATCTGTTGATAATGTCGAGCCGCCTGCACGTGTATATGAAATACAGTAGATATCATCCTCATTCAGTGTTCCTGTAAAGTTATTGATAACTACAGCTTCGTCACTATTTAATTGGATATTGCTTGCCAACTGTTTTGCGTTTTTACCAACTACGCTGATTTCTCCTGTCAGAATCCATCCAGATTCTATTTTTTCTGCTTCCCAGTCGGATACAGATGGAATTACTGTAATAGGTTTACCAGGTTCTGCGATTCCATCGGCATTAAGTGTTGCCGTGAATGTAAGTTTTTTCCCAGAAATAAATTCTTGGTTATCTACAGGAAGCGTATAAGTTTTTCCTTCATGGCTAACCTCTATGTAACGTCCTTGCACAGGAGCAGATGGCATAACTATTGTCTGGTATTGTCCGCTAATGGATGCATTGGCTGCAAAAGGCATTTCGTCATCAGCAGCATCTGTAGAAGTAACGGTTGCATCGCTTAGATTTAAAGAACCAGCTAACTGTTGGTTGTTTATCTTCAGTTGTGCGCCTGTTATGGCTTGACCGTTAGCGTCAGACAGTTGAACTACTACTTTTACCAATTTGTGTTTGAAGTTAAGGTTTACATTCTTAGAACCCACCGATATTTCTGTAGCTGAGGCAAGCATCACGTCATTTTCAGTCAACGGTGTTTCTGGACTTGTGGAAAGTGTAAAATTATAAACACTATTGCTGATAGAACCTTCCTTGTACGGATATACTGCAGTGAAGTCAACTGTTTCAACATTACCTGCCATTCCATAGGTTATAGGAGTAGCAGATGTGAAATTTGTTCCGTCTTCTGTAGAGTAAAGGACGTTTGTAGTATTCCCAGGAGTCATGGAAATACCAATTTTGTCATTTCCCTCGAATGAAGTGTCTGTGGCACGCGAACTGATAGAGCTGCTGAACACGATGCCTTGAGTCTGATTGAAATTCTCTTCTTTTGTACAAGACGTGGCCAGCAAAGTTGTTGCCAGTCCAAGGCCAAACATTAAAGTCTTTCTCATAATAAAAAATGTTTAACGATTAAACAAAAATAATTCAAAAATCACTATTGCAAAGTTATTGAATATAATATTTTAATTATGGGCTCAAATCGTAACTGTAGCACAGGTGTTTGTTATGCTATATTGCCAAAATGTTATCAATGACAGTATAATATGTAACCGGTATTCGTTATCGGTTTTCATATGCTGTTAAAACATTGTTTAAATACTATTCAAATGCTGTTTAAACAATATCTGAAATATAGTTTGTATATGTGTTTAGAATAAATTTGTATGTATAGTTGAAAATTCCATCTTTCCTAATCACATTCTGTAAATATAAGCTATATATATGTAA
This sequence comes from Bacteroides sp. ET336, assembly GCF_024733815.1. Taxonomy (NCBI): domain Bacteria; kingdom Pseudomonadati; phylum Bacteroidota; class Bacteroidia; order Bacteroidales; family Bacteroidaceae; genus Bacteroides; species Bacteroides sp. ET336. Next base: position 41,697 of record NZ_JANRHK010000017.1, on the reverse strand, counting down.
ATATAGTTTGTATCTTTATAAATATAACTTGTATTTATAAAAACATAAGTTGTATTTATAGAAAATGAAAGCACAAGACATATTTTATGTATATATAAAACATGTTTTATTATGGGATGGTATTACATGATTATATATATTGTAAGGCTGGGGTGATAGAATCCTGTTTTTTGATAAAAATGCTGTCTGTACGGTATTCTGACGAGGACAGGTAACATTTTATACCATGTGTGGTAACATACGGGTACTTTACATTAACAAACATGCCATATTCGTAAAACACGTTTTAAGTTCGTGTTCTCTTATTTTCTTTACTTTTGCAATATGATGATTTTGGTTGATTGATATTTGTATTAATGTAAAAATATTAATTTGTTAATTTTTAAAATGATAAACTGAAATGAGAAACGAGTTTCTAAAATGTTGCAAAAACTTTTACAGTTACCGCATCGCATTGATATTTATCGTATCATGTATTGTGGGGGTGGAATTCTCTTTTGCAGAAGTTTTGCAAGAAAGGACTGTTACCGGAGTTGTAACGTCGGGAACAGATGGTGAAGCGTTAATAGGCGTGAGTGTCCAAGTTAAAGAGAGGCCTCAGGTAGGAACTATTACGGATTTTGAAGGAAGGTATTCATTGCAGGCAAGATCCAATGAAACCATTGTCTTTTCTTATATCGGTTTTAAGTCTCAAGAAGTGAAGGCTTCAAAAACGGTAGTAAACGTGGAGTTGGAGGAAGACTCTGAGATTTTGGATGAAGTCGTTGTAGTGGGATACGGAACTATGAAGCGTAGCGATCTTACAGGTTCAGTGGTATCAGTAGGTGAGGATGAGATAAAACAATCCATTGTCACTTCGTTGGACCAGGCATTGCAGAGTAAGGCAGCCGGAGTATCAGTTACACAAAATTCCGGAACACCGGGTGGAGGTATATCCGTTAGTATCCGAGGTATTAACTCATTGAATGGAAATGAACCGCTTTACGTGATAGACGGTGTGGCGATTTCCGGTAACAATGATTCAAACTCCAGTGTATTGTCATCCATTAACCCTTCGGATGTTGTTTCTATGGAAATATTAAAAGACGCATCAGCTACGGCTATTTATGGTTCGCGTGCATCTAATGGTGTGGTACTTATCACTACCAAACAGGGACAGGCCGGAAAGACGCGTATCACTTATGAAGGATATTACGGTTTGCAGCAACTTCCGAAAAAACTTGGGGTGATGAACTTGCGCGAATATGCCGAATATCAGAATCTGCGTGCGGAAGTAATCGGCTTCGGCGAACGTGCGGAATTTGCAGACATCAGCCTGTTGGGTGAAGGAACAGACTGGCAGGGGGAAATCTTCCAGAATGCGTCGATGCATAATCACCAGTTGAATATTTCTGGAGGAAACGACAATGTGAAATACTCTCTTTCTGCCGGATATTTGCAGCAGGAAGGTATCGCCATCGGGTCGGATTTTGAACGTTTCTCCGCTCGTGTTAATATGGACAATAAAATAACGAAATGGTTATCAACAGGTCTGAGAGCTTCTGTGGCGCAAACTACACAGAATAATACGATAGACAGCGGTAATATCATCCGTACTGCCATAGAACAGTTGCCTGATACTCCTGCACGAAATCCGGATGGAAGCTGGGGAGCACAGGCAGAAAATATGTATGGTACTTATTTCTCTAACCCTGTAGCAGAAGCACTCATGCGTGAAAACTATAACAGGGGATTGCAGATGTATGTTGACTTTTTTGCAGATGTGACATTATGGAAAGGACTGGTGTTCCGTGCTGAATATGCAGGAAACTATTACTACAGCAATACTTATCAATATACCCCATCGTATGACTACGGACATTATGTACAGTCATCTACAGGAAGCCGCGGCGCAAACAATGGCTCGAACTGGACATTAAAGACTTATCTGACATACAATGGCACATTCGGGAAACATAACATTTCCGTCATGGCAGGTCATGAGGCTCAGGAAAATAGTTATGAAACTCTTTATGCAAGCCGCGACAATTATCTGTTCAATACTATTCATGAATTGAATATGGGTGATTCTTCAACCGCCAAAAACAGTAGTGGAAGAGGTTCTTCAGCTATTGAATCATATTATGGACGATTGAATTACGGATATGACGACCGCTATTTGGCTACTTTCACTGTACGTGGAGATGGTTCCTCCAGTTTCGGTCCGGCAAACCGTTGGGGCGTATTTCCATCAATGGCACTTGCATGGAAAATAAATAACGAGAAATTTCTGAAAGACGTGAAATGGCTTAACAATTTGAAATTGAGATTGGGATGGGGACTTGTAGGTAATCAATCTGCTTCAAGCTATGCTTACGGAGTAACTATGGCATCGGCTGCCAGTATTTGGGGAACCGGATTCTATGCTGGAAACTATCCTAACGACAAACTGAAATGGGAAGAAACCAAAGCATGGAACGCAGGTATAGACTTGAATATTTTCGACAATCGGGTTGAGTTCATTTTTGATACTTATTTAAAGAACACGGATAATCTGCTTATGCAGGCTTCGTTACCGTCATATGTTACTGGAATAATCCAGTCACCATGGGTAAATGCAGGCGCAATGGAGAATAAGGGAGCAGAGTTCACATTGAATACGGTCAATATATCCAAAAAGGATTTCACATGGAGAACCGGAATTACCATCTCATTTAATAAAAACAAGATAACAAAACTTTATACAGAAACGGCAGGCTTGTCTGGAACAATTGATGGCGCACAGACACTTACTTATTCTACAGTTGGACAACCGGTAGGACAATATTATGGATATAAGGTTATAGGTATGTTCAAGGAGGAAAGTGATTTTTATCAACGTGACGCAGACGGAAACTTCCTTCTTGATAAAAATGGTAATAGACTTCCGGTTGCGCTTCCGGAGAATCAGCATATAGCAAAAGATGAAGTTTGGGTAGGTGACTATATCTTTGAGGATTTGAATGGTGACGGAGTTATTGACGAACAGGATCGTACATATCTTGGAAATCCTGAGCCTAAGTTCTCTTACGGTTTCAATAATACTTTTACTTATAAGGGCTTCGACATGAACATCTTTATCAATGGTGTGTATGGCAACAAGCTTGTAAATTTGTTCCGTCAGGATTTTACTAATCCTATGCGTAACAGTAACCTGCTTAAGGAAGCTACAGGCATAGCACATGTAGAACTGATTGACCCGGCGCAGCCGGAGGAAATTTGGAATGTACATGTTTCTAATCCGGAATCGGCTACAGTTCAGCGTCTTAATACTGCAGATGGTAACGACAACAATCGTATGAGTAGTCGTTTTGTTGAAGATGGTTCATATCTGCGAATAAAGAACATTTCGCTGGGATATACTTTCCCGCAAAAATGGACTCGTAAATGGCACATTGAAAACCTGCGTGTATATATGAACATACAAAATGCGTTTACTTTTACCAAGTACAAGGGATATGACCCTGAAGTTGGAGCATATAATTATAATGTATTGCTCCGTGGTGTGGATTACGCGCGCTATCCGTCACAGCGTATCTATACTGTCGGACTGAATCTGAGTTTCTAACCTTAATAACATTACAGCAATGAAAAGTAAAATCAAAATATTATCAGGTCTTGTCCTTATGGCCGGAATACTGACAGGGTGTAGTGATAGTTTCCTTGACAGGACACCAGAAGGCTCTTATACGGATGCAAACTTCTATGCTTCTGACGAAGCATTGGAAGCGGCTACCGCACCACTTTATAACCGTGCATGGTTCGACTATAACCAGCGTGCTATTGTTCCCATTGGAAGCGGACGTGCCAATGATATGTATAGCCCGTGGGGAAGTCCGGAATTTACGACCTTTCAAGTGACAGCTCTTAACGAACTTCTGTCCGCAGCGTGGAAATCATTCTATTCTGTAATCACCATGTCGAATTCTGTTATTTCGGATGTAAAAGAAAAAACGACCGGAGATGTAAGCGAAGAGGCGAAAAAGAAAGCTATTGCCGAAGCGCGTTTGATGCGAGGATGTGCCTATTTCTATATGTTGCGCGCATGGGGACCTGTAATCCTTATTGAAGACAATCAGAAAGTGGTGGATAATCCTGTTCTTCCGTTGAATCGTGAAGAAGATGTATTCCAGTTCATTATAAATGACTTTACTTATGCGGCTGAAAACTTACCTGAAAAAGGAGACCAACCTGGACGTGCCACTTGTTGGGCTGCTAAAGGAATGCTGGCTAAAGCCTATCTGGCGCGTTCCGGATGGAAGAAAGGAGGACAGCGTGACAATGCCGATCTGGAACTTGCAAAACAATATGCAGCTGACGTATGTGATAACAGTGGTTTGGAATTGCTGCCAAATTATGAAGACCTCTTCAAATATAAACAGAACAATAATGAAGAGTCTCTACTAGCCATGCAGTGGGTGCCTCTGGGTGAATGGGGCGTATGCAACACCTTGTTTGCAGACCTTGCGTTTTCTACTGAAGTGACGGGAGGCGTGAACGTATGGAGCAGCTATGCGGCCAGTGTAGAGATGCTGGAAATATATAACGAGGAGCCGGGGGACACATTGCGTAGGAATGCTACTTTCTTTACTCAAGGAACATATTATCCATATATTTGTATTTCTGACGGTGGATACACCTATACATATACAGGTGCGCCTATAAAGAAAGGAGTTGTCGGAGGTCCTGACGATGACAACGATGGATACGTACAGTCTATGAACTCTCCACTCAATACTTATATTCTGCGTCTGGCAGACGTATATCTGACATATGCAGAAGCATGTTTGGGAAACAACGAACGATTGACAGAAGGACCGGGGTTGGAGTATTTTAACAAAGTACGTTACCGTGCGTTCAACGGGAATGGAGACTGGGAAAAAACTTCCATTGATTTCGAGGATATAATACGTGAGCGCAGGGTTGAGTTTTGTATGGAATATTGTAACTGGTACGACATGGTATCGTGGTATTGCTGGAAACCGGACTACATGCTGGTATATTTTAATAATCAGAAACGTGGAGAACGGGCTACTGTAGTTAAGAGAGATGAAGGCCTGGCAGGACGATTACTTCTCGGTACAGAAGACTATACAGGAACTTTTCAGGAAGGAGTATATGAAGAACCGCAAATTGAAATCAATATCGCGGATGATGATATATTTTTCCCTTATCCGGAATCTGACGTTATCCAAAATCCATTGCTGAAGGAAGAGCCTGTTCCTTATAATTTTAACGAATAATTTCATTAGCCATGAGAAAACTGAAAAATATAATAAGAAATTCGGGATGCTTGATATTGTTTCTGGCAATATTTGCATCCATTGTAATAACTCCGTCTTGTAAGGAAGAAGGAGGAACTGACAGGATTCCTGTTATACACTATTTGCGTGTGACAGATCCTGCATTGGCGGACAGCACTTTTACCGATGTTAGTCCAGGCTCGATGATTGTAGTTGTTGGAGAGAATCTTGATGGTGTGAAAAAAGTATATATAAATAATCAGGAAATTAGTTTTAATGCTAACTATGGTACTTCTACCAGTTTGATTATTACTGTGCCATCCGATGAAGATTTTCAACTGTCCGGACCGAATCCGGATATTCCGTCAGAGTTACGTATTGAAACAGACCATGGGGTGGCCACGTATCCGATGCATGTGCTTTCACCCGGACCGGTCATTTCCTATATATCAGCCTTTTACCCGATTTATCCAGGAGATGAGATAAGCCTGGTTGGAGAAAACTTTTATGAAATCAAACGGATTTACTTTACTAAAGACTCTGTTGAAGTGACAATGCCGATCACTGACTATCAGGTAAGTGCTGAACATGACATAGTCACATTCTCCGCAGCTGACGTAATGAAAAATGGTTACATCATTATGGAATGTTATACGAGTGATGCAAGTATTGAATTCGTTTATGATGGCCCTAAGCCTGAAATTACAGACATTAGTTCTACTATGCCTGTCGTAGGAAGTGAAGTGACTATAGTGGGCAAGAACTTTATCAATATATCAGAAATCAGGATTAATGATGAAATTACTATCCCTCAAGAAGACATAGAAGTGTCGGAATCATTAAATTCTGCTACTTTCACAATGCCTTCGGCACCTACATGTTCTGGCACGATTTCAGTGGAAGCCATAGGGGGCACTGCCGAAATGGGTAACTTCTATCCTCTGGAAAACGTAATAATAGATTACGACGGAAAGGGTGGACTTGATCCAAACTGGAGCGGAGCAAATCTGGGAATATTGGTAGCTAATACCGCTGAGCCTCCTTACACCTCTACCGGAAACTGTACAGGTATGAAAGGAACTATAGATTCTTCTACACAATGGTGGTGGCAACAAGTACTCAATAAACCTGTATGGCCAAGCTCAAGTGTAATACAGGGCAACACAAGAATTTCAGAATTGGAGTTGCAGTTCGAATGTTATTTAGGTGAGGAAATGGAAGGTCCCGTCATCCAGATTACAATGGGAGAAGGAAATGGCGAAGGTGTTTTTGCCTTAAGTGGTTATGTTCCAGTCAGTGCTTTCACAGGAAAAACAGAAATAGGCAAGTGGATGCAATGCAGTATCCCGTTGGAATCACTTGTGGAAGAAAATATATGGGAAGATTTTATTGAAGGACATGATGAAGTTTTGAATCTTTATATAACTTATCCTAACTGTCCTGATGATACTGATGTGGAAATATATTTAGATAATTTCCGCATTATGCCAACTCAAAAATAAAAAGATTAATAATTAAGCTAATATGAAAAAGAACTACCTATATTTATTCTTTATTGTCTTTGCCACAATATTGCAAGGATGCAAGGATGACAGCATAGTTAAGGGAGCGGAGTTTTCCCTTAGCCGTAACGGACAGGAAGTAACTGATTTTTCGTTTGGTTACGGACAAGGACATATTATGGTGTCCTTAACATCAAATACAAGTTGGACTTTGGAAAGTGACCAGACGTGGTGTACTTTGTCTAATGTTTCAGGTAAAGCTACTAAAGAACAGTACATAAAAATAACTTACGAAAGAAATACTGGTGAACAATCACGTAAGGCAACTATCACAATGAATGCGGGCGGAAATATTAAACAATATGCAGTAGCACAAGGCTCTAAATATGATACGGTATATCCGGAAGGTATGGAGAAAGATGCAATAGAAGTTGCCAAATCAATTGCTATAGGATGGAATTTAGGTAATACGCTTGAAGCACCTGACGGAGAGGAAACTTGGGGAGCACCTCCTACAACCCAAGCTATTATTAATAAAGTAAAGGAGATGGGTTTCAATGCAGTACGTATTCCGTGTGCATGGAATCAGCCTCAATATCTGGAAGCGGATGGAAAGACACTCAAGGCTGATTGGTTAAACCATGTGAAAGAAATAGTTGATTTTTGTCAGAATGCAGATATGTATGCCATTGTCAATATTCACTGGGATGGAGGATGGCAGGATCAGAGTTGTGATGCTTCTGCTCTGACAGCAGACTCTATAGCTACAGTAGAGGCTAAAGTCTATGATTTTTGGACACAAATTGCTACTGCATTCCGTGATTATGACGGACGTCTTTTGTTTGCTGGAGCAAACGAACCTGCTGTCGCAAATCGTGAGGATATGGCTGTTTTACGTCGTTACGAACAAGCTTTTGTGAATGCGGTACGTGATACGGGAGGAAACAATACTTATCGTAATTTGATAGTCCAGGGACCTGATACTAATATAGATAAGACATACGATTGGTTTGAACTTCCTGAAGACCCTACTCCTGCACGTTTGATGGTAGAAGTACATTACTATACGCCATACAATTTCTGTTTAAACGATCCTTCAAGTGATTTGGCTGCAAGAATGACATATTTCTGGGGTGAACCTTACGAACAGTATGCTCTCGAATATATGGATGGAAAATTCGATTATGACAATCAGGAGGGATATGTGCATGAGCAGATGAACAAGATGAAGACAAAGTTCGTTGACCTGGGAGTTCCTGTAATTGTCGGTGAGTTTGGTCTGGCATATCGTGAATATGAAAATGACCCATTGCTTAAAGACTATAAGAACTATGACAAGATTGTAGCCAATATGGATATGCTTCAGGAAAAATGCGAAGAGTCCGAAGGTTATTTCCTCGGTTATGTAGCAGAGCAGGCGAAAAATTATGGCTGTGTCCCATTCCTGTGGGATATTCAGGGCGCGCGTTTCTTTGACCGTAACACATTGGATATTATAGTACCAGTAATTCATCAGATGCTGATGGATGGTGCGGCAAAAGGACAGTATCCTTATTGATAATAACAGATTTTGGGATGACACAGAGATACAACACCATAAAGTATTAATTGGTTGTAAACCAGTGTCTCTGTGTCTTTTGTTTAACCTGACTATAATAGCTGAATAAGAAAAACTGAAATCCATGAAAAAAACATTAAGTATCTTCGTAGTCTTATTTTTATTTACTTTTTGCGGTATGGCACAGGGATATAAAAATCCTATTATCCCAGGATTTCATCCCGATCCAAGTATTTGCCGTGCAGGAGAAGACTATTATATTGTAAACAGTTCGTTCGAATATTTTCCCGGTGTGCCTATTTTTCATAGTCGTGATCTTGTAAACTGGGAACAGACAGGACATGTACTGACACGCGAGTCGCAATTGAAAATAAAAGGGGGTAATATGTGGGGAGGCATTTATGCTCCTACTATCCGTTATAATGACGGTACGTATTACATGATTACCACAAACACTTCAGATCGTGGAAATTTTCTGGTATATACTGATAATCCGAGTGGGGAATGGTCAGATCCTGTATGGATTAAGCAAGGTGGTATTGACCCTTCACTTTACTTTGAAGACGGTCATTGCTACATGGTGAGTAATCCAGATGGTGCCATATGGCTATGTGAAATCAATCCAAAAACAGGAGAGATGTTGACCGAATCTAAACGCCTATGGGCTGGTACAGGCGGACGTTTCCCTGAAGGACCGCATATCTATAAGCGTGACGGATGGTATTATCTGATGATTAGCGAAGGAGGAACTGAATATGGTCATAAGGTTACTATAGCACGCAGCCGGAATATTGAAGGACCGTATGAAAGTAATCCGGCAAATCCTATTTTGACACATATAAACCAGAATGCACAAAATAATCCTATTCAAGGAGTAGGACATGCCGATATGGTACAGGCGCACGACGGTTCATGGTGGCTGGTATGTCTTGGGTTCCGTACTCAGAATGGACAACATCATGTCTTGGGGCGTGAAACCTTCCTTGCTCCAGTTTCATGGGACAAAGAAGGATGGCCGGTGGTTAATGTGGATGGAACAATAAATCTCGATATGAAGGATGTGAAAACACTTCCGCAAACTACAATAAAAAACAGTCCGGATTGGGATTTTAATAATTCAGAACTTGGAGTGGAATGGAACTGGATAGGTATTCCTGTAAAGGAAAACTATTCTCTTAAGGAGAACAAAGGTTTTCTCCGTATAAAAGGAAGTGATAAAAAACTGGATGATTATGGCGTTTCACCTACGTTTGTGGGGCGCCGGCAGGAAGATATCAACTTCCAAGCCACAACAAGGATGAAGGCAAAAGGAAATGGAAATGTAGGAATGACTGCTTATCTTTGTCCTTCAGCTCATTACGACCTTTATGTAACTGACGGTCAATTGAAACTCCGTTATCGTTTGAACGACCTATGTCATGTAGAAGATATTTGCAAAGTAACTGACGATTTCATTTATCTGAGAATTAAGGGAAGTGATGAAATTTATTCTTTGATGTATTCAACGGACGGTACTCATTATTCAGAAGCCGGACATATGAACACCCGTTATCTTAGTACTGAAACTAATGGAGGTTTCACGGGGGTATATATCGGACTGTTTGCCGAAGGGGATGTACAGGCGGATTATGACAACTTCAAATACATGCCAATCGTGCCGGAAGTTTCTCCGAAATTAATTTCTGGCGATGCAAACCCGTTGTTGGATTTTATGTTTACTGCAGACCCTACTGCTGTGGAATATGAAGGAAGACTTTATGTGTATGCCACAAATGATAGTCAGCAATATGAAACTGTAGGACGTGATGGACGTAATACATACGAACATATTAAGTCCCTTGTTATGATGTCAACAGATGATATGGTGAATTGGACTTATCATGGCGTTATTAATGTAAACAGCATAGCCCCATGGATTATAGCCTCATGGGCACCTTCTATAGTAAAACGTAAGGAAAGTGACGGTAAAACTCATTTTTATCTTTATTTTTCAAATAGTGGGTTCGGTACAGGTGTACTGACTGCGACATCACCGGTAGGTCCATGGAGTAGTCCTCTTAATAAAAGCTTGATTGATGCCAATACTCCGGGACTTGGAGATTGTAAAGTTCCTTTTGATCCAGGTACAGTTATTGATGCCAATGGAACGGGATGGCTAACTGTAGGTGCAGGCTCTTCGTGTATCATGCGTTTAGGTAAGGATATGATAAGCATAGACAGTGAAATAGTAAAGATGAACGCTCCTCATCATTTCGAGGCAAATGAGATGAATTATATAAATGGAACATATGTTTATACATACAATACTGATTGGCAGGATTATAGCGATTGGAACTATACTACAGAGAAACCTACGAAATGTAGTATGTTCTATATGACGAGCAAAACTCCGCTTGACAAAACAAGTTGGAAATATCATAATAATTACCTGAAAAATCCTGGCGACTATGGACTTGGATTCAGTAATAATCATACACATTTGCATAAATTCCGTGATAAATGGTATTTGTTCTATCATACATTAACATTGCAAAGTAGTTTCAATACCGACGGAGGATTCCGAAATGTATGTGTGGATGAAATAAATGTAGATGAAAAGGATGTGCATATTTTCATGGGAAATCAGACCTTGAAAGGTGTTGACCAGATACAACCCTTGAACCCGTTTGTTCTTCAGCAAGCGGAGACTACAGCCGCAACACAAAATATAAAATTCTCACAGTCACCTGAGGTAGGCAATATGTATGCAGGACTTTCAAATGGTGAAGAAGGATTGATATGCTTGAGGGGTGTGAAATTTTCTAAGAAACCTTCTTCTTTTGCAGCTAAGGTTTGCGGGAAGGGAATCATTGAGGTACGTCGTGGAACTCCTTCTGGAGAAATAATTGCTACATTGATGGTGAATAACGGTAATATGGAAATAATAAAAAGCGGAGTCCTCAAAAAGTTTAAAGGGCAAACTGACCTTTATTTTGTGTTGAAAGGACAGAGTCTAAGTTTTGATTCATGGAAGTTTGAATAGTAAATATGAATAAACCATTAAACATGAGAAGAAATATTTTTACATTATTATTGGCCATGATGATGCCTTGGTATCCTTTATATGTTTATTCACAACGTGAACGCATATTAATGGATGAAGGATGGCTATTTGCCTTAGGTTCCGCTTCATCTCCGGAAAAAGATTTTGGATGTGGAACAGAGGATTTCAATTATCTGACTAAAGCCAATTCAGTTCATAACAAAGGTCCTTATTCAAAGGACTTTGATGATTCGGAATGGGAGAAGGTCGATTTGCCGCATGACTGGGCAGTGTATTTACCATATGATAAAAATGCTGTACATAGCCATGGATATAAAATGTTGGGGTATAAATATCCTGAAAATAGTGTGGGATGGTATCGTAAGATTATAAACATACCGGAAACAGATTTGGGACGTCATTTGTATTTGCAGTTTGACGGCATTTTCAGGGATTCAAAAATATGGGTCAACGGATTTTATTTAGGAGGTGAGGCAAGTGGATATGCTACACAGACGTATGATATTTCGGAATACCTGAATTACGGGGGAGAAAATCTGATAACCGTTCGTGTAGATGCCTCAATGGCCGAGGGTTGGTTTTATGAAGGTGCAGGAATATATCGTCATGTGTGGTTGCATAAAATGTCTGACTTACATGTGGCTCCTTTTGGAACTTTCATAAGCAGCAGGCTTAACTCTACATATGATTCTGCAGTTTTAAATATTGAAACAAATATAGAAAACTCCGGAATGAAAGCAACATCTTTCAAATTACGTCATATATTATTTGACAGTGAAGGAAAAGAAGTTGGCAGTTGTGATGGTAATGGCGAAAATGTATATCCAAAGACCTCACAAACAGTATGTTCGCAATTGACTGTGGATAATCCGGAGCTTTGGAGTACAGACAATCCATATCTGTACAATGTAATGACAGAGGTTTTTGTCGATGATAAGAAAGTTGATACTTACAATACTACAATTGGTATTCGTGAAGTTAAATTTGATGCGAACAAAGGTTTCCTTTTGAACGGAAAAGTGGTGAAGCTGAAGGGAGTGAATATGCATCAGGATCATGCCGGTGTTGGGGCTGCAATTCCAGATGCCTTGCAGATTTTTCGTTTGAAGAGGTTGAAAGAGTTTGGATGCAATGCTTACCGTTCTTCGCATAATCCGATGACTCCTGAATTGCTAGACGCATGCGACAGTCTGGGTATTCTTGTAATAGAAGAAAATCGTCTTACAGGAATAAATAATGAGCATGTGCGTCTGTTGAAACGTATGATTGAGCGTGACAGGAATCATCCTAGTATTATACTTTGGAGTGTCGGTAATGAGGAATGGGGTATGGAATGGAGTGAACAGGGTACACGTGTGATAGCTTCTATGCGTGAATATTGCCATAGGTTTGATCCAAGCAGGATGATGACTGTAGCATCAAGCGGTGGACCTTCAGTCCTTGTTCCTGCTGATGTGGCAGGTTATAATTACATTCTCCAGAATCCGATTGACAAATACCGTGGGCAATATCCATTACGATGTGGTATTGGTACTGAAGAAATCTCAGGGTGCGGAACTAGAGGGGTATATTTTGATGATTTTAAGAACGGGCATATGGCATCACTTAATCTTAAGCCTAATGGTAAAGACAGTGTACTTAACTGCATAGAACGTGGATGGAAATTTTATTGCGAGCGTCCTTGGTTAGGAGGTATGTTTTATTGGGTTGGATTTGATTTCCGTGGTGAACCTAATCCAATAGGTTATCCACAGACCGGAACTCATAAAGGTATTTTCGATTATTGTGGCTTCCCAAAGGATGAGGCATGGTATTTAAAATCATGGTGGACTGATGAACCTACACTTCATATATTCCCTCATTGGAACCTGGGAGGACATGAAGGCGACAGTATCAAGGTTTGGATTTACAGTAATTGCGACGAAGTGGAACTTACTGTTAATAATAAAAAACTTGGACGTAAAAAGATGCCTGAAAATGGTCATTTGTCATGGGATGCCGTTTATTATCCTGGTACAGTCAAAGCTATAGGATTTAAGAACGGTAAAAGACAATTAACACGGATGATTCGTACATCAGGGAAACCGGAACGTATTGTACTGACTGCAAACAAGGATACATTGTTTGCAAACGGACAAGATGTAGCTGTTATAGATGTGGAGCTAAAAGACAAGAAGAATAATTTTGTTCCTACAGCTTGTCCATTGTTAAAGTTTACCGTTGAAGGCCCTATACGGATTTTAGGTGTAGGGAATGGTGATCCTGCATATAAAGATGGTGATTCGCCGAAGGATAGAGGCACGCGCCACTATCAGGTAAAATCATTCAATGGCTTGGCACAAATCTTATTGCAATCTGATACACAGAAGGGAACGGCTACTTTAACAGTAGAAGGAGAAGGGCTTGCCGGAACTTCTTATACAATTGAATGCAAGTAGTTTTTATATTTATCCTATGAAGAAGATAATATTTTTTATTCTATCTATTCAGGCCGTTATTGGAACAGCCCAAACAGCGTTTCTTGACAATATATATTATTATATAGAGAATCCGGCAATATTTGAGGTTAATCAGGAGCCGGGAAGAAGTTATTACATACCAGAAAGTAACATTTCACTTAACGGCTTATGGAATTTTAGGTGGTTTGTTACCCCGGATAGCATACCAGCTGATTTTTATAGTTATAGTTACGATGATGATAACTGGGATAAAATAGAAGTATCTTCAAACTGGGAAATGTTGGGATATGGTGACAAGCTCTTCAGAAATGTGAATGCCCCATTTAAAGTCAATGTGCCGTTTGTGCCGAGAGACTATAATCCTACAGGTCTGTATCGGAAAACTTTTACAATACCTGATGATTGGGATGGCAAACAAGTATTTTTGCGTATGGAGAAAGTTGCCTCAGCATCATTCGTATGGATAAATGGGCAAGAGGTGGGATATAATGAAGGGGCTCAGGAGCCTGCCGAATATAATATCACGTCTTGTTTAAGGGAAGGTAAAAATGTTATTTCTGTTTTGGTAGTCAAATATAGTGACGGCTATTATCTTGAAGGTCAGGATTATTGGCGCTTTGCAGGAATATTTGATGATGTCATAATCTATTCAACACCGGATACAAGATTGTTTGATTGGTGTGTTGAAACAGAATTGGATGATAATTATATCAACTCAGAACTTAATCTAAGAGTGGATGTAAAAAGGTATGGAAATAGTATAGAAGGTGAGTTGAAAGTAAAAGCCGTTTTGCTGGATAGACACTCCGATATAATAAGTGAGTTTTCATCTCCTTTGTTTGAAATAGAGAGGGAACAGTCTGTATCTATATCAAAAGAAATAATCAATCCTTTGAAATGGACTGCTGAAACACCAAATCTATATGACTTGCATTTGTTACTTTTAAACAGTCAGGATAAGATAATTGATAAAATTGAAACAAAAATAGGTTTTAAGGAAACGCAAATAATAGATGGAGTATTTTGCTTGAATGGAGTTCCTGTAAAGATCAATGCTCAGAATTCACATATGCAACATCCGCGATGGGGACATGTGATGCGTGAGGATGTTATCAGACAGGATTTTGAATTATTGAAACAGTTTAATTTTAATGCCGTGCGTACTTCGCATTATCCTCCTGTGAATTCATATCTAAGATTGGCCAATGAGTATGGACTTTATGTAATAGATGAGGCAGGGGTTGAAGCTCATGCAACAGAATGGGTATCTGAAAGAAGTGATTTTACGGAAATGTATAAAGAGAGAGTGCGAAGGATGGTCTTGCGGGATAGAAATTATCCTTGTGTCTTGTTTTGGAGCGCTGGAAATGAGTCTGGTGAGGGATTTAATATTACGGAAGTTGTGAAAGAAGGCAAGAAATATGATGAAACAAGGCTTTGGATGTATGGTGGAAATGCACCAAAACATGAAGCAGAGGATATTGTCGGCCCTAGATATCCTAGTCCGATAGAGTTGGAAATACAGCAAGGTATGGGCTATGATAATGATATAAGACCTTCTTTTATGGATGAATATTTGTCTGTCGCAGGAAATGGAGGCGGTGGATTGGATGATTATTGGCGTGTCATAAATTCTCATTCAAGGATAATTGGTGGAGCTATTTGGGATTTTGTTAGTCCTGGTATAGAAGAAAAAGTAAGGAGGATACAGGACGGCTCACCATTTGATACTCCTGTAAACATTATGGGAAAAGTATCCTTGAAAAGGATTGGGAATAATACGGTTGCGGACTTTAGTGGTCATGATGCATGGATTGAGATTTACAGAGGAGAGAATCTGGAGTTGACGAGTAATCAGCTTATTTTAAAATTTGATGTATATCCGCGTGCTTCATGTAAGGATTCAGGCTCTTTTATAACTAAGGGCAATAATCAATTTGGGGTACATCAAAACGGAGTAGATGAAATAAAGTTTTATATTTTCACTGACAAAAGGTACGAACTGACAGCAAAACTTCCGTTAAACTGGGAGTATAATTGGCATAGTGTATTATGTGAGTATGATGGAAAATTCATGTCTATATCTGTAGATAATATAGAATTGGCAGAGATGCCTGCTAATGGTCATATTAAGAATCTGCCATTCCCGGTAAATATAGGTCGTAATTCAGAAACCCAGGGGTGTGATATTAATGTTGCTATATGTGACGCAATGATTGATAATGTCGCCATATTTGATAAAATCTATTCAGCAAATGTTTTGAGTAAAGAAAATTCTGTACTATGGCTTGATTTTGAGAATGAAAACTCGTCAGGGACATTTTATAGCTATGGTATTGGTGCAAGGACTTACGGTTCAATATGGCCTGACAGAAAGCCGCAACCGGAAATGTGGCAAATGAGAAAATCAGCACAACCGGTTGATTTCAGCTGGATAGATAATAATGGCAATTTTATTGTTGAGATATGGAATAAGCATAGTTTTATAGAACTGGATAAATACTTGGTTGAATGGTTTCTTACGGAGGATTGTAAAATTGTCCAACGTGGCATTGTAGATGAGAATATAGCTCCGTTGCATAAAAAGAATGTGGCTATACCTATTTCTATACCTGAAATAAAAGATAATGTAGAATATAGATTGGAATTTAAGGTAAGCCTGAAGAGTAAAGAGATATGGGCCGATAAAGGTCATATAGTTGCATGGGAACAGCTTGATTTGCCATGGCATAGGGACATTGTTTTACCTATGCAATGTGGAAACCATAATTTGAATTGTGTGGATACTGATACTTGTTTGTGGGTCGAAGGAGATGGTTTTAAATATGGATTTTCTAAAGGAACTGGACGATTGTTTTCTTTATATATAAATAATGAGGAGGTAATAAAATCAGATGTTGATTTTAATGTATGGAGAGCCCCTCTTGCTAATGAACTGGACGATTGGGCTGCATGGGGAGAAGATCGTACTGGCTGGAAGAAAGAATATGGTATGCGTACCGTCAATGAACAATATTCTTTCGGGATTGATAAATTGAAGGATATCATGGTATCTTTTGATTATAATAAAGGAAATGATGTTGTCAATATTTATAGCCGAAGCTATAAATTGTCTCCTGATGAGTCTTATGGAAAACTAGATAAGTATATATCAGGCGTTCAGATAAATGGATTTGAGAATATATATAGATATTGCGTTAAAAATACTGGAGAGATTGATATAAACCATATGATTGTTCCACAAGGTAGACTTCCGAGGTGGTTAATGAGGATAGGCCTTACAATGGAAATAGATTCTACTTATAATAATATTTTATGGTATGGAAGAGGACCTCAAGAAAATTATCCGGATAGAAAAACAGGATATCCGGTTGGACAATATAGCTCAAATGTTAATGATATGTATGAACCTTATCTGATACCGCAAGATTATGGTTTGAGGTGTGATAACAGATGGTTGATGATTAAGAATAAGAGCGGACGTGGCTTAAAAATCTCTATGAATGAATTGTTTAATTTTAATGTATATCCGTTTTCGACTGATAATCTAACCAAATCATTATATACTTATCAGTTGAAGAAGAGTAAGACTGTCACTTTGAATCTTGATTATGCAACTTCTGGAGTTGGATGTACATGCAGGTCTATAATGTTACCATATAAAGTACCAGTAACAAAATATGAGAGGAGTATAAAATTTTTGCCTTTAAATAAATAATTGGTAACATTTTAAAATAAAATAGCCTATTTTGAAATTAATCTGTTATGAAATAATACCTGCTATGCAAAGTGTAAATAGTAAGATAAATAATAAGTTTAATATAATATTAATTCAAACATGAAAAAATTAATTACGATTACATGCTTGATGATGATGCAGGCTGGAGCAATGGCAAAAATAGTATTGCCTGAAATCTTGAGTGACAATATGGTTTTGCAGCAGCAAACAGATGTTTGTCTGTGGGGGAAAGCAGATAGTGACAAGGAAATAACAATTTGTCCTTCTTGGACGAATAATGTTTATAGAACAATGTCAGATAAGGATGGCAAATGGATAATAAAAATAGAGACTCCATCTGCAAGTTACCAGACTTATGCCATAACATTATCCGATGGCGAGGAAACTAAGTTGAGTAATATTCTGATAGGTGAGGTTTGGTTTTGCTCCGGACAGTCTAATATGGAAATGCCTTTAAGGGGTTTTTGGAATGCTCCAATAGAAGGTGCAAATGAATTGATAGCTACGGCCTCGAAATGGAAAGGCATACGAGTTGCTACAATAGGAAGGGACGGGCAGACAGCACCTGTTGATTACTGTAGGGGCAGTTGGAAAGTTAGTAATCCTGAAAATGCTCCTGAATTCAGTGCCACAGGGTTTAATTTTGCTATGATGATGAATCAGGTTTTGGATATTCCTATTGGTATTATAAATTGTAGTTGGGGCGGTTCTACCGTAGAAGGGTGGTTACCTCGTGAAATAGTGGCAGAATATCCTGATATTGACCTGGAACGTGATATAAGGAGAGAAGACGGATGGTGGCATTATACTAGCCCTACATTGATGTATAATGGTATGTTACATCCATTACAAAATTATACTATTAAAGGTTTCTTATGGTATCAGGGTGAAGCCAATGTGGGAAAACATAATACTTATGCCGAACGCTTGAGGACAATGGTTGAATTATGGCGTAAAGAATGGGGGCTTGGTGAACTTCCTTTTTACTATGTGGAGATAGCACCTTTCAACTCTCCAGAAACAAATTTATTTGCTCTTCTCCGAGAGTCTCAGTTCAAAGCTCAGTCCATGATTCCTAACAGTGGTATGATTTCTACAAATGATTTGGTTATGCCTTATGAAATGAAAAATATTCATCCGAAGAATAAGACAGATGTTGGGAAAAGACTTGCTTATATGGCGTTGAGCAAAACCTATGGTGTACGTGGTATTGAGGCGTATGGACCAGTTTATAAGTCAATGTATATGAAGGATGGTGATGTTTACCTCACATTTGATAATGCTCCGGAAGGCTTCAATCGCATGTCAGACATGGAAGGTTTTGAGATGGCAGGCGAAGACAAAGTGTTCTATCCCGCAGAGGCTGAAGCGTGTGGTAATCAGATAAAAGTAACATGTGAAAATGTAAAAAATCCTGTTGCCGTAAGGTATGGATTCCGCGATTATAAACCGGGTAATGTAGCAAACCTTCGTGGTCTTCCTTTATATCCATTCAGAACAGATAATTGGGAATAAAATATTTGAAGGTGCTCCATCATTTTTATATTGGTGGAGCGCTTTGCATTTATAAAATTGACCATTTATAAATGGTTTTATTGGATAATCCCATAAAAAGATGTTTTTTTGAAAACTGAAAATATCAAAATCTAATGAGAATGTTAAAACATATATTGTCATTTTTATTATTCACCTTTATTGTGTTTTCTGTTAAAGCAGACAATATTAAAATTGCATGTGTAGGTAACAGTATAACAGAAGGCTTTGGGCTGGAAAATCCGTCGCAGGAAAGTTATCCGGCTGTTCTTCAGTCTTTGTTGGGTGATGATTACGAAGTGGAAAATTTTGGACTCAGTGCCAGAACATTGCTCATGAAAGGCGATTTGCCTTATATGAAGGAACAGCGTTTTAAGGATGCACTTGAATTTCTATCGGATATTGTTACAATAAAACTTGGTACAAACGATTCCAAACCTCATAACTGGCTGCATAAGGATGATTTTAAGCATGACTTGAATACATTGTTGGATAGTTTTTCTGCTTTGTCGTCTTCACCTAAAATATATTTGTGTTTGCCTATCCCTTCAGAGAATAAAGGTTGGGGAATAAATGACAGTATAATATATAATTGTATAATTCCGATTATAAAAGAAGTGGCTGTGGAACGGAACATCAGCATGATAGACCTCAATACAGCTATGAGACCTTATTATCCAAATGAATATCAGGATGGGGTGCATCCGAACAAGTATGGTGCGAGGATAATTGCTGAGACTATTTATAAATCTATTACAGGAATGGATCTTTTGCCTGAACTAAGGCGTCCTGAGATGGTATTATGGTATGACGAACCGGCTGCACTGTGGGAGGAAACTTTACCTTTGGGTAATGGAAGACTTGGAATGATGCCCGACGGCGGAACAGATAAAGAACGTATTGTTCTCAATGAGATAAGTATGTGGAGTGGTTCGGAAGCTGATTAT
The DNA here is from genome assembly GCF_024733815.1 of Bacteroides sp. ET336. Taxonomy (NCBI): domain Bacteria; kingdom Pseudomonadati; phylum Bacteroidota; class Bacteroidia; order Bacteroidales; family Bacteroidaceae; genus Bacteroides; species Bacteroides sp. ET336. The sequence continues at coordinate 21,655 of NZ_JANRHK010000017.1, read as the reverse complement.
CTTAATCCTGAAGCATCAACCAGTTTGTCTGAAATACGCAGACTGCTTTTTAAAGGGAAAAACAAGGAAGCACAGGAACTTATGTATAAAAGCTTTGTACCTAAGAAACCTGAAAAGGGTGGTACTTACGGTGCTTATCAGATGCTTGCCGATATGGATATAGAATATTCCTATCCGGTTGCCGATGAAAGCATGAGCGATTACAGACGTTGGTTGGACTTGAGTGAGAGTGTTGCTTATACTTCTTTCAGAAAAGGTGGAGTAAATTATGTACGTGAGTATTATGTATCCAGAACTGCAGATGTAATGGTTGTACACATAAAGGCTGATAAAAAGAATTCAATATCTTTCAGAATGAATATGAGCAGACCTGAGAAAGGAAAAGTAAAAAGTCCTTCTGACGGCAAACTTCTTATATCTGGCGAACTTGATAGCGGAAGCAAGGCAAGAGGTGTACGATATTCGGCCATAACAAGTGTTGTAGGTCTTGGAGATAAAGCGGAGAGAGAAACCGGGGAGAATTATATATCTGTACGAAATGCTGATGAAGCATGGCTGTTTGTATCAGCCAAGACTTCGTATCTGAATGGAGAAGTGTATTCTACCGAGGCTGAGCGTGTTCTGGATAATGTTTTGGATTATGACTGGAACAAACTTAAAGCGGAAACAATTTCGGCATATGGCGATTATTTTCACCGTGTGGGTATTCATTTGCCTGAGAATTCCAATACTTCACATCTTACTACAGACAAACGTATAGAGAGTTTTCAGTCGTACGACGACCCTTCACTGGCTGCACTATATTATAATTATGGAAGGTATCTGTTGATAAGCAGTACACGTCCGGGTAGCCTTCCTCCAAATTTGCAGGGCTTATGGGCAAATGAGCCTGGCACTCCATGGAATGGAGATTATCATACAAATATTAATGTCCAGATGAACCATTGGCCATTGGAACAGGGTAACCTGACAGAACTTTATCTTCCATTGATTGATTTGGTAAAACGTCTGGTTGAGAGTGGTGAGGAAAGTGCCAAGTCCTTTTATGGAGAAAACGCCAGGGGATGGGTACTTCATATGATGACAAATGTATGGAATTATACAGCTCCCGGAGAACATCCGTCGTGGGGAGCTACAAATACAGGTGGTGCATGGCTCTGTGCGCATCTTTGGGAACATTATCTTTTTACCGGAGACAGAAATTATCTGGCGGAGGTTTATCCTATTCTTAAAGGAGCATCAGAATTTTTCTATTCTACTATGGTAAAAGAACCAAAACATGGATGGCTGGTAACAGCTCCTACATCATCTCCTGAAAATTCTTTCTATCTGAAAGGGAAAGACCGTACACCCATAAGCGTCTGTATGGGACCTACTATGGACATACAGCTGGTTCGAGAATTATATTCTAATGTAATAACGGCATCACATATATTGTCTGTCGATTCATTGTATGCAGACTCTTTGAAGAAGGCTATATGTCAGCTTCCTCCTCATCAAATTAGTAAGAAAGGTTACCTGATGGAATGGCTTGAAGATTATGAGGAAACAGATGTACACCATCGTCATGTGTCGCATTTATATGGATTGCATCCTGGCAATCAGATCTCGGTTTATAATACCCCGGAGTTGGCTGAGGCATGTAAGGTGACTTTAAACAGACGTGGAGATGAAGGTACCGGATGGAGCCGTGCATGGAAAATTAATTTTTGGGCACGTTTGGGTGATGGTAATAGAGCTTATAAACTGTTCAAGAGCCTGCTGTATCCTGCATACACTCATGATAATCCTAAACAGCATGGCAGTGGTACATTCCCAAATCTGTTTTGTTCGCATCCGCCATTTCAAATGGATGGAAACTGGGGTGGAACTTCGGGTATAGGAGAAATGCTTCTTCAAAGTCAGGATGGTTTCGTTAGTTTGCTACCGGCAATACCGGATAGCTGGCAAGAAGGTGAATTCTATGGCATGAAGGTGAGAGGAGGAGCTACCGTTGGATTGAAATGGAAGAATGGTAAAGTGGTGCAGGCTATAATAAAAGGTGGTTGGATGCCTGAATTAAAGATTAAACTTCCGGAATATTGTAGTATGATAACGGTTAATGGTAAAGAGTATAGTTCCAAAGGAATCTTACAACTTGATACAGAGAGAGATAAAGATTACATTATAAATTTCAAATATAAATAACTATGAATCAACTAAAGAACCTGTTTATCGCCTCTGCTTTATGCGTAGGCGTGAGTTCGTGCAGCGTACCGGAGAAAAAATTTCCTGCTGCCATCCCATCAGATCCTGAGATTGAAGCCAACATAAAGGAATGGCTTGGCAAGATGACCTTGGAAGAAAAGATAGGTCAGATGTGTGAAATAACAATAGATGTGGTAAGCGATTTTGAGGAAAGCAAGAAACACGGCTTTGTGCTTAATCCTGCTATGCTCGACACAGTAATAGGGAAATATAAGGTAGGTTCACTCCTTAATGTCCCTTTGAGTATCGCACAGACCAAGGAGAAATGGGCCGAGGCAATAAAGCAGATTCAGGACATTTCCATGAAGGAAATAGGAATCCCTTGTATATATGGTGTCGATCAGATACATGGAACGACTTATACTCTAGGCGGTACTATGTTTCCGCAAGGTATAAACATGGCTTCTTCTTTTAACCGTGACCTTGTCCGTAAGGGAGCAGAAATTTCTGCCTACGAGACCAAGGCCGGATGCATTCCATGGACATATGCTCCTGTCGTTGATTTGGGCCGTGACCCACGCTGGTCGCGTATGTGGGAGAACTACGGTGAGGACTGCTATGTAAATGCCGAGATGGGTAAGGCGGCAGTTGCCGGTTTTCAGGGAGAAGATCCTAATCATATCGGTGAGTATAATGTAGCCGCTTGTATGAAACACTATATGGGATACGGCGTTCCTGTATCCGGCAAGGACCGTACACCTTCATCAATATCCCGTAGTGATATGCGCGAGAAACATTTTGCTCCTTTCCTTGCAGCTATCCGTAACGGTGCATTGAGTGTAATGGTAAATTCCGGTGTTGACAACGGTATGCCTTTCCATGCCAACCGTGAATTACTGACTGAATGGTTGAAAGAAGACCTGAACTGGGACGGTATGATAGTAACAGACTGGGCCGACATCAATAATCTTTGTACACGCGACCATATTGCCGCCACTAAGAAGGAAGCTATAAAGATAGCAATCAATGCGGGTATAGACATGTCTATGGTTCCATATGAGGTAAGTTTCTGTACTTATCTGAAAGAACTGGTAGAAGAGGGTGAGGTCCCAATGAGCAGAATAGACGATGCCGTATCACGTGTTTTACGCCTCAAATACCGTTTGGGACTGTTTGAGAATCCATACTGGGATATCAAGAAGTATGACAAGTTCGGTTCTTCAGAATTCGCTGCAGTAGCTCTTCAGGCAGCCGAAGAATCTGAAGTTCTTTTAAAGAATGAGAATAATATCCTTCCAATAAAGAAAGGTAGTAAGATTCTGTTGACCGGTCCAAATGCAAATTCCATGCGTTGTCTTAACGGCGGATGGTCATACAGCTGGCAGGGACACCGTGCCGACGAGTGTGCGCAGGCATATAATACTATATATGAGTCTTTGTGCAACAAGTATGGAAAGGAAAATATAATTTATGAACCAGGTGTTACATATGCTCCTTATAAGAATGACAACTGGTGGGAGGAGAACGCTCCTGAAATAGGTAAGGCCGTATCGGCAGTTTCCCGTGCCGATGTCATAGTTGCATGTATAGGTGAGAACTCATATTGTGAGACACCTGGTAACCTTACCGATCTTACCCTTTCAGAAAATCAGCGTAATCTGGTTAAGGCACTTTCAAAGACCGGCAAGCCTATTGTCTTGGTATTGAATCAGGGACGTCCACGTATCATAAATGATATAGAACCATTGGCTCAGGGAGTAATCAATGTGATGCTTCCAAGCAACTATGGTGGTGACGCTTTAGCTAACCTTATGTCCGGTGATGCCAACTTCAGCGCCAAGATGCCATTTACATATCCTAAATATATCAATGCCTTGGCAACATACGATTACAAGCCTTGTGAGAATATGGGTCAGATGGGCGGTAACTATAACTATGATTCAGTGATGGATGTCCAGTGGCCGTTCGGTTTCGGTTTGAGCTATACAACATACAGTTATGATAATCTCCGTGCAGACAAGACTTCTTTCACTGCAGTTGATGAAATAACGGTGTCTGTAGATGTAACTAATACTGGAAGTGTAGCAGGTAAAGAGGCCGTTCTTCTGTATTCAAAAGACATGGTTGCAAGCAGTACTCCGGACAACATTCGTCTTCGTAACTTTGAGAAGGTTTCATTACAGCCAGATGAGACTAAGACCGTAAGTATGAAGATAAAGGGAAGTGATCTGGCCTTTGTGGGTTATGACGGCAAGTGGCGTCTGGAGAAAGGTGACTTCAAACTGAAATGTGGCGATAAGTGGATTGATTTAAGCTGTTCAGAAACTAAGGTTTGGGAAACTCCGAATAAATAATTGACAAAAAAGAGGGTGTATCAAAACTAAAATGACTACTCCCTAAAGTTACAGATTATAACTATAATATTTAAAAGGGGCCGTATCAAACTCTGTATTGAGTAATGATGCGGCCCTTTTTTACTCTTTTAGGGTGCTCAAATTTCAAATTATAAGTTCATTTTTTCAAAAAATGAATTTTGACACACCCTCTTTTTTTATTCAGTAACTTCAACACCCTTCAGGGTAGCTGAGCTTGATTCTGCAATCTTTACTTTTACAAAGTCACCTATACGGTGTGAACCTCTGTTGAATACTACGACTTTATTCTGTTCTGTACGACCGAACAATTGTTCTTTTGAGCGTTTTGATACGCCTTCTGCAAGAACCTCGAATGTCTTTCCTACATCTTTAGCGTTGCTCTCGGCAGAAAGCTGGTTTTGCAATTCAATCATTTCGTTCAGACGTCTGATTTTTATCTCTTCTGGCACATCATCAGGAAGGTGTTTTGATGCGTATGTACCAGGTCTTTCGGAATACTTGAACATAAATGCAGAGTCGTATGCACATTCGCGCATAAGCGACAGTGACATCTGATGATCTTCTTCCGTTTCGCTGTGGAATCCTGAGAATATGTCTGTGCTGAGTCCGCAGTCAGGAATGATGCAGCGTATAGCATCAACTCTCTCAAGATACCATTCGCGTGTATATTTTCTGTTCATCAGTTTCAGTATGCGTGAACTTCCGCTCTGTACTGGCAAGTGAATATGCTTGCATACGTTTGGCACCTCTGCTATGACATGGAGTGTCTCATCGCTCATATCTTTAGGATGTGATGTTGTGAAACGTACTCTCATTCCAGGCACAGCTTCCGCCACAATACGCAGTAGCATAGGGAATGTCACTGTTTCTCCGTCTTTTTCGAAACGGTATGAATTTACGTTCTGTCCTAGTAGGGTTACTTCCTTGTAGCCTTTCTTTTCAAGATCGTGAACCTCGTTCAGGATACTTTCCACGTCGCGGCTTCTTTCGCGACCTCTTGTATAAGGAACGATACAGTAATGGCAGAAGTTGTTACAACCACGCATGATTGACACAAATCCTGAGATGTGATTGCCACAGATACGCGAAGGAATTACGTCGCGATAGGTCTCTGTAGTTGACAGCTCTACATTGATAGCCTTCTCTCCTGCTTCTACCGATGCTATAAGTTCCGGCAGAGTCAGGTATGCATCAGGACCTGCCACGAGGTCAACATGATGGTTTTCTATCAGGTCTTCTTTCACACGTTCTGCCATACAGCCCAATACACCTACTATCAGGTTTTTCCTTTTCTTTCTCAGAGAATGGAAGAATTCCAGACGGTTCAGAATTTTCTGTTCCGCATTGTCTCTGATAGAACACGTGTTCATAAACACTGCATCAGCTTCCTCAAGGGTTTCGCATGGAGAGTAGCCTGCCATCTGCATGATGGATGCTATTACTTCACTGTCTGCCACATTCATCTGGCATCCGTAAGTCTCGATGAACAGTTTCTTGCTGTCCTGTTCAGTTGCAGATTTTAAGTCTGCTCCTGTTGTTTCATTTGTCATAATTGATTGATTTATTGATTAAAATTTTTGCAAAGATAGTGCAAATAGAGGGAAACACAAAAGGGGAAACGGGGTTTTCGGCTCATGTCGCAGCCGGTAGTAGTTACAGGTAAGAGATATGAATGTTTTTTATTTTATAGAGGAATGAGATTTTACAATAATATTCAGAACATATTTGTATGAAAATGGAGAAATAAAAAATAGGAACCAATCCTTCCATCAAAAAGATTGGTTCCTGTTCTTTTTATTCAGTTTCTCAGAATGCTTCTTTACGCTTTCCGCTTGTAAAAATCAGATATATACCGAGCAGAATAAGTGGTACACTGAGCCATTGGCCTATATTGAGCGTCATGCCTACTTCTTCTGCCACTTGAGGATTCTTGATGAATTCAAGTCCGAGACGCGCTCCGAAGAATATCAGAAGTGAAATTCCGGTGATAAGTCCGATTCGTTTTTGAAGGCCGAATTTGTGGTATGCCAGCCATGAGAATATAAAAGCTACCGCACAGTACAGCATTTCGTATATCTGTGTAGGATGACATGCCTTTGCCACTCCATTCTGGTTGTAAAGTTCCTGCCATTCACGTGAACGTACAAACTCAAATCCCCATGGGAGGTCGGTAGGATAGCCGAATATCTCGGAGTTCATCAGATTTCCGAAACGGATACATGCACATACTACTGCCACTGCAGGTATCAGGCGGTCGAATAACCACCATACGCTTTTGTGTGTAACCTTTTTGGAATACCATATCAGGGCAAGTATCAATGCGAATACTCCTCCGTGACTGGCTAGTCCGCCTTTCCATATTTTAAGTATCTCTAATGGGTGTGAGCCATAATAATCCCATTCGTAGAACAAGCAATGTCCCAAACGTGCTCCTACAACGGCGCTCACTATACAATAAACAAATAGTTTGTCTGCCCAGTCGTCAGGGTGACCTTCTTTCTTGAACAGGCGTGAGCCCATTTCGTATGCCAGGATAAATCCCAAGCCCCACATTAGTCCATACCACCTGATTTCTATAGAACCAAGGCGAAGAAGTATGGGATCTACGTCCCAAACGATGCTTCCTAAAATCATACTTTTGAGTTTTTTGAATTATATATGCAAAGGAAATAAAAAAATCTCTCTCCCAAAATGAATAGGGAAAGAGATTTTATGGAAAGATTGATAAATAGTCTGATGATTATACCAGATGAGCGATAAGTTCTTCGCGGTCGCCTTCAAGAAGGTCGATTACAGGAACTTCGATCATTGTGTAACATCCTGGCTGCTGACGCATAGAAGCACGTGCCACGCAAACCAATACCTGAGCAGTAAGAGCTGGGTTGTTGATCTTCATGTCGAATTCGAACAACTGATTGTGTGTCTTACCGGAAACACCTTTGCGTACAAGGTTTACACCATGACCAACATCGTTGAGGTCGTCAACACAAGGAACCTGAATAACGTGAGTCTCGTCGTTTACGAAATATGCATCCGACTTGATTGCTGCTTCAACAGTCTTGAAGTCTGCACCTTCTTCAAGTTCTACATACACCATACGGCGGTGGATTCCTGTACCTACAGGGATTGTCATTGACAATGCATCCTTAACACCTGCGATGGCGCGTACTGCAACAGAGTGTCCCATGCTGCGGCCCGGACCGAAGTTAGTATATGTGATACCTTTTGGAGCGATTGCTTCAAGAAGTGTACGTACTACAGAGTCGCTTCCCGGATCCCATCCTGCAGCAATGATTGAAACAGCATTGTGTGCCTTAGCTGTTTCGTTCAATGTGCGGCGTAATGATGTGATCTGTGTGTGTATATCGAAACTGTCAACTGTATTGATTCCCAATGCAAGGATTTCTTTTGCGTATTGCTCTACGCTGCGTGTAGGAGTTGCAAGAATTGCTACGTCAACGTTTTCAAGTTCTTTGATGTCTTTCACTACTTTATATGGTGCAAGTTCTGCTGGTTTGTTTGCGTCACCATTACGGCGAACCACACCTGCGATTTCAAAATCAGAAGCAGCTTCAAGTGCTTCGATTGTAAACTTTCCAATGTTTCCGTAACCTACTACGGCAGCTCTAATCTTTTTCATAATTTTATTGGTGTTTAATTATTTGTTCTTATTCATTTTGTTACAAGAAATGTATCCTGTATTTTTGACGATGCAAAAATAAAAAATTAGAATTGTTCTAAAGAGAAAAAGGAGAACGTTTTTTGAAATATTTCGGACGTAACTTACAATTTATAACTTTGTTATGCTTATTTTTGTCGTTAACTTATAATTTATAACTTAAATATGATTGAATATATAAAAGGAAAACTTGCTGATGTTACACCTACCATGGCGGTAGTCGATTGTAACGGAGTTGGATATGGTGTGAATATTTCTCTGAATACATTTTCTGCTATACAAGGGAAGGGGGATGTAAAACTATATATATACGAGGCTATAAGGGAAGATGCGTATGTACTGTATGGCTTTGCGACAAAACAGGAAAGGGAGCTTTTTCTTATGCTGATAACAGTGTCGGGAATTGGTGGTAATACAGCCAGAATGATTCTCTCTGCTTTAAGTCCGTCTGAATTATGTAATGTGATAAGTTCAGGCAATGAGAAATTGCTGAAGATGGTCAAAGGTATCGGACTGAAGACTGCACAGCGTATAATAGTGGAACTGAAGGACAAGATACAAAATATAGGTGTAGAAAGCACCGGAAATGTTCCTACACCTATATCTGCTGCCAATAATGAAATATATGAAGAGGCAGTTGCTGCTTTGACTATGTTGGGATTTGCACAGGCACCGTCGCAGAAGGTTGTCGGACAGATTCTTCATGAAGAACCGGATGCGCCTGTGCAGAAAGTCATCAAGATTGCCCTTACAAGACTAAGGTGACGGTGGATTATTCCACGGTCACTGATTTTGCAAGGTTTCGTGGACGGTCAACATCCAGTCCTCTGCATACTGCTATATGGTATGCCATCAGTTGTAGCGGAATGGATGTTACCAGAGCGTCCAGACACTCAGGAACTGCAGGTACCGGTATGCTGAAATCGGCAAGTGAGCTGATTACCGTGTCACCTTCTGTAACAATAGCTACCACTCTTCCGCCACGTGCCTTTATCTCCTGAATGTTACTCAGAACCTTGTCGTAGAGTGGTGAATTTGTTGCGATGACCACTACCGGCATTTCGGCATCAATCAGTGCAATCGGTCCATGCTTCATTTCTGCTGCCGGATAACCTTCGGCATGTATATATGATATCTCTTTTAGTTTCAGGGCTCCTTCCAGTGCTATCGGGAATGAATATCCTCGTCCCAGATAAATGAAATTACGTGCGTATGTAAACATTCTTGACAGACTGGCAATGTAGTCATTCTGTTTTAGAACCTGACGCATTTTTTCAGGTATGTCATTGAGTGATGATACTATTTCTTTGTATTCATCGGTTGATATTGTTTCCATTTCCTGTGCCAGTGACAGGGCAAACATCAGAAGTACAGTAACCTGACCGGTAAATGCTTTTGTCGATGCCACACCGATTTCTGGTCCAACGTGTATATAAGAACCGGAGTCGGTTGCACGTGCAATGGATGAACCTACTACGTTGCATATTCCATAAACAAATGCTCCGCTGCTATGGGCAAGTTCAATCGCTGCAAGTGTGTCTGCCGTTTCGCCACTTTGTGAAATAGCCATTACTACATCGTCCGGCGAAATTACAGGGTTACGATAGCGGAACTCCGAAGCGTATTCCACTTCTACAGGTATGCGACACATTGTTTCAATGAGTTGTTTCCCTATAAGTCCTGCATGCCATGATGTTCCGCATGCCACGATAATGAAGCGTCGTGCTTTTATGAACTTTTCCCTATGTTCTTTTACCGCCGAGAGCAATATTGACATAGTTTCCGGGTTAAGACGACCACGCATGCAGTCGGCTATACATTCAGGCTGGTCGAATATTTCCTTTATCATGAAATGAGGATATCCGCCTTTTTGTAACTGTCCGATATTTAATGCTATGGTTTGTGCCTCGTGCGAGCATTCCACATTGTCCAAATCAACAATCTTGATCGGTTCACCATTTCTTAGTACTGCTATTTCTCCGTCTGACAGATATATCACCTTATTAGTATATTCCACTATAGGGGTGGCATCCGATGCAAGGAAGTATTCATCTTCGCCAATACCTACCACCAGAGGACTGCTCTTTCTTGCTGCAATGATTGTTTCAGGATGATTTCTGTCTATTACGGCTATGGCATATGCTCCAATTACCTCTTTTAATGCCAACTGAACAGATGTCAGAAGATCCAGATTTCCTTCTGTCTGGATATAATCGATAAGTTGTACCAATACTTCCGTGTCAGTACTGCTTTTGAAGACATATCCTTTATCTATAAGTTTCTGTTTTAGGAGAGCATAATTTTCGATAATCCCGTTGTGTACTAAAGCCAGACGACCACTCATAGAAGTATGAGGGTGAGAATTTACCGTACTAGGTTCTCCATGTGTTGCCCAACGTGTATGTGCAATACCCATTGACGCTGATGTGTCTTTACCTGTTACGGTTTGTTCCAAGTCTGCAACTTTTCCTACTGATTTATAAACTTTCAGGTCTCCCGGAGTATTTATAAGTGCCACTCCGGCACTGTCGTATCCCCTATACTCCAATTTTCGGAGACCTTCCACAAGCACAGGCCATGCCTGACGCTTACCGATGTATCCTACGATTCCACACATATTTATTTACTTGTTTTCATTCAATACAAAAATAAGTATTTCCTGCTTAAAGAATATGTTTTATAATATATATAATTTGATTTTTTTAGACTTAAACTTATAAATCAAAACAAAAATATCATATTTTGATTACAGTTTTATTTTTATAGCGCTTATTGGACAAGCGTTTTGTAAGCATTTTAGAGTCGTTACTATCTTTTTTTTAAGAAATTGTATATGAAAGTAATCACAAAACACATAAATATCTACTTTTGTAGTGCAAAATAATACATATAAACGGGAATTTAGTACGTAAAGAAACCAAAACGCAATGAAAGAGAATCATTTTATCAGAGAAAATGCTCTTCAGGGATTATATAGTCCGTCAAATGAGCATGACGCCTGTGGTGTAGGAATGATAGTCAACCTGCATGGCGCAAAGTCGCATGAATTGATCGACTCTGCCCTGAAGGTGTTGGAAAACATGAAGCACCGTGGAGCAGAAGGAGCAGACAGTAAAACAGGTGATGGTGCAGGTATCATGATTCAGATACCGCATGAATTTATTCTTCTACAAGGTATTCCGGTTCCTGAAAAAGGTAAATATGGAACAGGATTGGTGTTTATGCCTAAGGATAAAGCCTCACAGCAGGATATCATGAGCGTGATGATAGAAGAAATAGAGCGTGAAGGGATGACGTTGATGCATGTACGCACAGTGCCGGTAAACTCGGATATATTAGGTAAGGACGCGCAAGCTACAGAGCCTGATGTAAAGCAGATTTTTGTTACAGCCGGGGCTGACGAGGCAGAGCTTGAGAAAAAACTGTATATCATCAGGAAAAAGATAGAGAATAGAATACAACACAAAGACTTCTATATAGTGTCACTTTCCAGTAAGAATATGGTGTATAAGGGAATGCTTACTTCTACACAACTTCGTGAATATTATGCAGACCTTACGCAGCCATACTTTACCAGTGCATTGGCTTTGGTGCATTCGCGTTTCAGTACGAATACATTTCCTACATGGAGTCTGGCACAGCCTTTCCGTATGATGGCCCATAACGGCGAGATAAACACAATTCGTGGTAACCGTGCCTGGATGGAAGCCAGAGAAAGTGTTTTGTCGTCAGAAAGACTTGGCGATATTTCTCAAATACGTCCTATTATACAGCCTGGCATGAGCGATAGTGCCTCAATGGATAATGTACTTGAATTTTTCGTTATGTCAGGTCTTAGTCTGCCTCATGCGCTTGCCATGATGGTACCTGAGTCTATAAACGAGAAAAACCCTATCAGCCAGAAACTTAAAGACTTCTATGAATATCATTCCATATTGATGGAACCGTGGGACGGTCCTGCCGCATTGCTTTTCAGCGACGGAAGATATGCCGGAGGAATGCTTGACAGAAACGGCTTGCGTCCTGCCAGATGGCTGGTTACCAAGAATGGAACTATGGTAGTTGCCAGTGAGACAGGTACAATAAGTTTCAATCCTGATGAAATAGAAGCTAAAGGAAGACTGCAGCCTGGCAAGATATTATTGATAGATACACAGGAAGGTAAAATATATTACGATAAAGAAGTTAAAGAAGATCTGGCATCGGCTTTACCTTACACAGAATGGCTGGCTGCCAACAGAATAGAGCTTGATACTTTGCGTAGTGGACGTAAGGTGGAAAATTCTGTGAAGGATGCAGGAAGAAGACTTCGTATCTTCGGATATACCCGCGAAGATATTGAGCGTACTCTTACTCCTATGTGTGCCGCAGGTGCGGAACCTACAGCGTCAATGGGTAACGATACTCCTTTGGCGGTATTGAGTGAAAAACCTCAGTCGGTGTTCAATTATTTCCGCCAGCAGTTTGCGCAGGTTACTAATCCGGCTATTGATCCTATACGCGAAGAGTTGGTTATGTCGCTCACAGAGTATATCGGTGCCGTAGGAAGCAATATTCTCAGTCCGAGCGCAGGACATTGCAAGATGGTGCGTCTGCCGCATCCTGTGCTTACTAATACACAGCTTGACATTCTCTGCAATATCAGATACAAGGGATTCAGTACTGTTAAGTTGAAAATGGTATTCAAGGCTTCGGATGGCGAGGAAGGACTTCGCCTGGCTATAGAGAATCTGTGTAAGAGTGCGGAAGAGGCTGTTGACGCCGGTGCAAACTATATAGTGCTTTCAGACAGGGATGTAGATGCTGAATATGCACCTGTGCCTTCACTTATTGCCGTAAGCGCAGTTCATCATCATCTGATTTCAGTACAGAAACGTGTGCAGACAGCGTTGATAGTTGAAAGTGGTGAAGCGCGCGAAGTTATGCATGCTGCATTGCTTTTGGGATATGGAGCGAGTGCAATCTGTCCGTATATGGCTTTTGCGGTGATAGACGGACTGGTGAAGAAAGGTGATGTACAGCTTGATTACGCTACAGCTGAAAAGAATTATATTAAAGCTCTCTGCAAGGGATTGTATAAGGTTATGAGCAAGATGGGTATCAGCACGATACGTTCATACCGAGGAGCTAAATTATTTGAGGCTGTTGGCTTGAATGCAGAGATAATGAGAAGATATTTCGGTACCGAGGTGTCAACAATAGGCGGAGCTGGTATCGGCGATATAGCTCATGATTACCTCAGGTTCCATCGTTCGGGTGTTGCTATATCTGAAGATGAGGCAGGAGCATTGCTTGATCATATCGGTCTTTTCTCTTACAGAAAAGATGGTGAACAGCACGCATGGAACCCCGATACTATAAGTTTGCTTCAGCTTGCTACACGTACAGGCAGTTATAAAAAGTTCAAGGAATTTACAGCTAAAGCAGATAAAAAGGAAAATCCTATTTTCCTTCGCGACTTTTTCGGTTTCCGCAGGAATCCTATCAGTATAGACCAGGTGGAGCCAGTAGAAGATATAGTGAAACATTTTGTTACTGGCGCAATGTCGTTTGGCGCAATCAGCAAGGAGGCTCATGAGGCTCTTGCATTGGCAATGAACAGTCTTGGAGCAAGAAGCAATACCGGTGAAGGTGGTGAAGACAGCAACCGATTCTCTGAAATTTATCATGCCGAAGACGGAGATATCAGTCTGTGCAGCAAGACCAAGCAAATAGCTTCTGGACGTTTCGGAGTGACAACTGAGTATTTGGTCAATGCCGAGGAAATCCAGATAAAGGTGGCACAGGGAGCAAAACCGGGAGAAGGTGGACAACTGCCGGGATTTAAAGTTGATGAAGTAATTGCCCGTACACGTCATTCTATTCCTGGAATATCGCTTATTTCTCCTCCACCTCATCACGATATATATTCTATAGAAGACCTTGCGCAGTTGATTTTCGACTTGAAGAACGTCAATCCGCGAGCTGCTATAAGCGTTAAGCTGGTGGCTGAAAGTGGTGTAGGTACCATTGCGGCAGGTGTGGCAAAGGCTAAGGCCGACCTGATTGTGATTTCAGGAGCCGAAGGTGGTACAGGTGCTTCTCCTGCTTCGTCAATGAGATATGCCGGTATTCCGCCTGAGATAGGTCTGAGCGAAACTCAGCAGACGCTTGTGCTGAACGGGCTTAGAGGACAGGTACGTCTGCAGACTGACGGACAGCTGAAAACAGGACGTGACATTATAAGTATGGCTTTGCTGGGAGCTGAGGAATTTGCTTTTGGAACTTCTGTACTGATAGTGTTGGGATGTGTTATGATGAGAAAATGTCATACCAATCTGTGCCCTGTCGGAGTAGCTACTCAGGATGAGAAATTGCGTCAGCATTTCCGTGGACATTATAAATATGTTGTCAATTATTTCCGTTTCCTGGCAGAAGAAGTAAGAGAATATCTGGCAGAAATGGGATTTACAAAACTTGAGGATATAGTAGGACGTACAGACCTTATTCAAGTTGATTCTTCGGACAGTAAAGGAAAAATGTCAGGTCTGGATTTCGGAAGAATTTTACATAAAGTAGAGAGCAGTGCTGACATTCATCATACAGCCGACAAGCCTCTTGACTTATTGGGTATAAAGGATAGGGCTATGATTTCGGCGGCGAAAGAAGCTTTGGATAATAAGAAGCCTGTTGAGCTTGAATATACTATTTCCAATACAGACCGTTCGGCAGGTGCCATGCTATCAGGTGAGGTTGCAAGAAGATACGGTCATGCAGGTTTGCCTGACGGTACTATTAACGTGAAGTTTAAAGGTTCGGCAGGACAGAGTTTCGGTGCGTTCCTGACTTCGGGAGTGACATTCCGTCTGGAAGGCGAGGCTAACGACTATGTTGGAAAAGGTCTTAGCGGTGGACGTATCTGTCTGTTGCCTCCGTCAGGTTCACTGTTCGACGCATCTAAGAATACTATTGCAGGCAATACTCTGATGTATGGTGCCACTAAAGGTGAAGTTTATATTAACGGACGTGTAGGAGAGAGATTTGCAGTGAGAAACTCAGGTGCAATAGCCGTTGTTGAAGGAGTTGGCGACCACTGCTGTGAGTACATGACAGGCGGACGTGTGGTAGTGCTTGGCGATACCGGAAGAAACTTTGCTGCCGGTATGAGTGGCGGTATAGCTTACGTGTGGGATCCTGAACATCGTTTCGACTATTTCTGTAATATGGAGATGGTGGAGCTTAATCTGCTTGAGGACTCTGCATCACGTAAGGAGTTGATGGAACTTATCGAACGTCATTGGAGATTTACCGGTTCGAAACTGGCCCGCACCTTGCTTGATGAATGGCAGAATCATATAGATGAATTCATCCAGGTTACTCCTATAGAATACAAACGTGTTCTGGCCGAGGAACAGATGAAGAAACTGCAGCAGAAGATTGCGGAGGTACAGAGAGACTATTAATAATGAATAATGAACAATTAATAATTAGGAGTGATGTCATCCGCTCATTATTAATTCTTAATTTTTAATTGAATAACATGGGAAATCCAAAAGCATTTTTAAATATACCTCGACAAGAGGCCGGCTACCGTCCTGTTCACGAACGTGTTGCCGATTATAGTGAAGTGGAACAGACACTCAACACTAGCGAACGTAAATTGCAGGCCAGCCGTTGCATGGACTGTGGAGTACCATTCTGTCATTGGGCTTGCCCGCTGGGAAATCGCCCTCCCGAGTTTCAGGATGCATTGTGCAAAGGCGACTGGCGCAAGGCTTACGAAATATTGAGCGCTACAAACGACTTTCCTGAATTTACAGGTCGTATCTGTCCTGCTCTGTGTGAGAAATCGTGTGTACTGAAGCTCAGTATAGACTCTCCTGTAACTATTCGCGAAGATGAGGCTGCCGTTATTGAGGCAGCATTCCGCGAAGGATATATCTCTCCGAAAAAATATGAAAGAAACGGGAAAAAGGTGGCTGTGATTGGTTCGGGACCTGCCGGACTAGCAGCTGCAAACCAACTGAACAAACGTGGATACGAAGTTACTGTGTTCGAACGCGATGAGATGCTTGGAGGTCTTTTACGATATGGAATACCCAATTTCAAGCTTGGAAAGAATATCATAGACAGGCGTCTCAGGATAATGGAAGCTGAAGGTATAATCTTTAAGACTAATTCAGAAATTGATTTGATGAAACTATCTGAAGGTTTTGATGCGTATGCCGTATGTACAGGTACTCCACAGGCTAGGGATTTGTCAATACCGGGACGTGAACTGTCAGGTATCCATTTCGCTATGGAGATGCTGGCACAGCAGAACAGAGTGCTTGCAGGGCAGGAAATCGCAGAGAAAGACAGGATATCTGCCCGCGGAAAGCATGTACTGGTAATTGGTGGTGGAGATACGGGTAGCGACTGTATAGGAACATCTCATCGTCAGGGTGCGTTAAGTGTTACTCAGATAGAAATTATGCCTAAGCCTCCGGTTGGACATAATCCTGCTACTCCTTGGCCACAGTGGCCAGTTGTGCTGAAAACAAGTTCAAGCCACGAAGAGGGATGTACACGTCGCTGGTGCTTGAATTCAAATAAGTTTGTTGGCAAAAATGGAAAGGTGACAGCAGTGGAAGTTGAAGAAGTAGAATGGATTCCGGCTGCAGATGGCGGACGTCCTGTAATGAAACCTACAGGCAAGAAAGATACAATAAAGGCAGACCTTGTCCTGTTGGCTATGGGATTCCTGAAACCTCAGCTTCCTGAATTGCCTGCGAATGCAGTTGTGGCAGGTGATGCCGCTACAGGTCCGTCGCTAGTGGTGAAATGTATCGCTGCGGGACGAAAGGCGGCTGCGGAGATAGATAAGATGATAATGACTAATTAAAAATTAATAATTAAGAATTAATAATTAGTGGAGATGCTATCCACTCATTTTTAATTCTTAATTGAATAAGTTTTTAATTGAACTCGTTTTTAATTATTAATTTTTAATTCTTAATTACAACTATGTGTGGTATAGCATGTATTTTCAATATAAAACAGCAATCGCCTGAGTTGAGACAAAAGGCTCTCACTATGGCGAAACGCATACGCCACCGTGGACCGGATTGGAGCGGGATATATTGCGGTGGCTCTGCAATTATGGCACACGAGCGTCTGTCGATAGTCGATCCTCAGAGTGGTGGACAACCATTATATTCGCCTGACAGAAAACAGATTTTGGCAGTGAACGGTGAAATTTACAATCATCGTGATATACGTGCGGAATTTGCAGGAAAGTATGATTTCAGTACAGGAAGTGACTGCGAGGTAATACTGGCTCTTTATCGTCAGTACGGAGTCGATTTTATAGAGAAACTGAGTGGAATATTCGCCTTCGCACTTTATGATGAAGAACGTGATGAGTTCCTTATAGCGCGCGATCCGATAGGAGTGATACCTCTGTATATAGGACATGATGCTGACGGTAAAGTATATTGTGCGAGTGAATTGAAAGCTCTGGAAGGAATGTGTGATGAATATGAACCTTTCTTGCCAGGACATTATTACTGGAGTCGTGAAGGTAAGATGCACAGATGGTATAACCGCGACTGGACAGAATATGAAGCAGTGAAAGACAGATATACTGAGATGCCTGATGATGAGGCGTACAAAGCTCAGGTGAGTGATGTACGTTTGGCTTTGGAAGATGCTGTGAAGAGACAGCTTATGAGTGATGTCCCATACGGCGTATTACTTTCCGGCGGACTTGACTCGTCTGTTATTTCTGCCGTAGCGAAACTGTTTGCCGACAAACGTGTGGAAACTGATGGAAAACAGGATGCATGGTGGCCGCAGCTTCATTCATTTGCTGTAGGGCTTAAGGGAGCGCCCGATCTGGAAAAGGCCCGTCTCGTGGCAGAACACATCGGAACAGTACATCACGAAATAAACTATACTATCCAGGAAGGTCTTGACGCTATACGCGATGTGATTTATTATATAGAGACTTACGATGTCACTACAGTACGTGCATCCACTCCTATGTATCTTTTGGCAAGAGTCATCAAGTCGATGGGTATAAAAATGGTGTTGAGTGGTGAAGGTGCTGATGAGGTTTTTGGAGGTTATCTGTATTTCCATAAGGCACCTGATGCACGTGCATTCCATGAAGAGACAGTACGTAAACTTTCAAAACTTCATCTTTATGACTGTCTGCGTGCCAATAAGTCGCTTTCTGCATGGGGCGTGGAAGGCAGGGTACCTTTTCTTGATAAGGAGTTTCTTGATGTGGCTATGCGTCTTAATCCGGCTGTCAAGATGTGTCCCGGCAAGGAGATAGAGAAGAAGGTTGTGCGTGATGCATTCTCCTCACTTCTCCCTAAGGAAGTGGCATGGCGACAGAAGGAGCAGTTCTCCGATGGTGTAGGCTATTCATGGATTGATACTCTGAAAGCGGTGACTTCTGCGGCAGTTACAGATGAGCAGATGGTACATGCAGCAGATCGGTTCCCTATCAATCCGCCTCAGAACAAAGAAGAATATTATTATCGCAGCATATTCGAAGAACATTTTCCTAGTGAATCGGCTGCCAGATCGGTTCCTAGTGTTCCTAGTGTAGCCTGCTCTACGGCCGAAGCTTTGGCTTGGGATGCATCGTTCAAAGGAATGAACGATCCTAGCGGACGTGCTGTGGCAGGAGTACATGAATCGGCTTATTGAGGTATTAGTCGTTTGTTTTTAGTTTAAACAACTGACAACCAACAACTCTTTTCCCAACAACTAACAACTAAAAAGATGAATATCAGATTTACAAAAATGCATGGTGCCGGTAATGACTATATCTATGTCAACACTATCCAATATCCTATAGATGACCCTGAAGAGCTGGCTGTGGAGTGGAGTAAGTATCACACCGGAATAGGCAGCGACGGACTTGTACTTATAGGAGCGTCGCAAATTGCTGATTTCAGCATGCGTATATTCAATGCCGATGGCTCGGAAGCAATGATGTGCGGTAATGCAAGCCGTTGTATAGGCAAATATCTTTATGAGGAGGGACTGACGGCAAAGACCGAAGTAACACTGGAAACCCTTTCCGGAATAAAAATTCTGAAACTTCATTTGACAAATGATAATCATGTGGATGCTGTAACTGTCGATATGGGTGCTCCTAATGTTTTGGGAAAGGTTCAGTTAGGCGACGGTTATGGATATACGGAAGGAATTTCTGTATCAATGGGTAATCCTCATTTGGTGATATTTGTAAATAATATATCAGAGGTGGACATCAATACCGTAGGACCGGCGCTTGAGAAACATCCGTTGTTCCCTAATCGTGTAAATGTTGAGTTCGCACAGGTTTATCAGGATAGAAGCATTCGTATGAGAGTATGGGAACGAGGTTCTGGTATAACCATGGCATGCGGTACAGGGGCCTGTGCTACAGCTGTGGCGGCATCATATATCGGCAAGTGTGGCAGGGAATCATCGGTGATAATGGATGGTGGCACACTTAAGATTAAATGGAATGAAGCAGACGGGCATGTATATATGACAGGTCCTGCTGTAAAAGTTTTTGATGGAGAGATAGCTATTTAAGTTTTTAGGTCTAACAACCAACAACTCTCTTCTAACATCTAACAAATTAAATATAATGGCGCAAATTAACGATAATTTTCTGAAACTGCCTGGCAGTTATCTTTTCTCGGACATAGCAAAGAAAGTGAACAGCTTCAAGGCGGCAAATCCGGGCATCGACCTTATCAGACTAGGAATAGGTGATGTTACACGTCCGCTTCCAGAAGCTTGTATCAAGGCTATGCACCGTGCTGCAGATGAGTTGTCTTCATCTGCATCATTTCACGGATATGGTCCTGAACAAGGGTATGATTTTCTGATAGAGGCAATTATAAAAAATGATTTCGAATCACGTGGAATAAAACTTTCAGCTCATGAAGTTTTCATAAATGATGGAGCAAAGAGTGATACTGGAAATATAGGCGATATTTTCAGTCGTGAGAATAAGATAGCTGTTACCGATCCTATTTATCCTGTATATATAGACAGCAATGTTATGGCTGGTAGGGCAGGAGAGTTGGCTAGTGACGGATGCTGGAGCAACATTACATATATGCCTTGTAATGAGGAGAATAATTTTGTCCCTTCATTGCCGATGGAGCGAGCAGACATAATATATTTGTGCTATCCCAATAATCCTACTGGTACGACACTTACCAGAGATGAGTTGAAGAAATGGGTTGACTATGCTCTGGCAAATGATTCTATAATATTCTTCGATGCTGCATACGAGGCATTTATACGCGAGGAGAACATTCCGCATTCAATATATGAGATAGATGGGGCCAGACATTGTGCCATAGAATTCAGAAGTTTCTCTAAAACAGCCGGATTTACAGGAGTACGTTGTGGCTATACTGTAATTCCTGATGAACTTGTTGCTACAGCTGCTGGGGGTGCGAAAGTTCAGCTCAATAAATTATGGTTGAGGCGCCAGTGTACAAAATTTAATGGTACAAGTTATATCACACAGCGTGCTGCCGAGGCAATATATTCTCCCGAAGGTAAGGAACAAGTAAAAGCGAATATCGACTATTATCTGGAAAATGCACATATAATGCGCGAAGGTTTGATGAAATCCGGAATGAAGGTTTATGGAGGAGTAAATTCGCCATATCTGTGGCTAAAGACTCCTGAAGGTTATGATTCATGGAAATTCTTCGATACTCTGTTGGAGAAAGCACATTTAGTTGGTACTCCGGGTGTAGGTTTCGGTCCTTCGGGCGAAGGTTTTCTTCGACTTACTGCATTCGGAAAACGCGAGGACTGTATAGAGGCTATGCAACGTATTGAGAAATATATATAAACATGCCATGTCCTGCCAATTTTCATGGCATTAATTACAATCTGTTTTGGTTTTATATGTATTTAGTAGAAGCGAAACTGCAGCGATGTAGTTTCGCTTTTTTTCTTGTTTCATACGTTTAAAAAAATGACCTTTCGTCTTAGGCAAAATGTGCGTACGTTTTGGATTGAATGTGCGCCCATTTTAAATCGAACGTGCGCACGCTTCGAAAAGCGAAGTTTTATGCCATAAATAATATATGCCTGTATATAATTTACTAAATATTATTATGTGTATAAATTTTACTATTTGATATAGCTTTCAAGATTACTAAATTATTATTGAACTCTTTTTCTTTGATTTACAGTATATTACGCCAAAAGTGATATTTTTTTTGAAAAAAAGTCGTTTAAACTATTGCAGAAATGAAAAAAGTCTGTACCTTTGCATCCGCTTTCGAGAGGGAGAGCGGTTAAGTTGACATGCTGAAGCAGAGTAAGGAGAGCTGAAAATTCTTTTGAGTATCTTACCTTGTAGTAGCAAGGGAGCGAGAAAGAAAGTCTGGTTTTCAAACTGAAAAAAAACTTTTTC
>NZ_JANRHK010000016.1:0-94391 GCF_024733815.1 Bacteroides sp. ET336 | reverse complement strand
ACCGATAGACGAACGGGCCATCCTTATGCTCCGGAATATCCGGCAGCTTTGTTTTTTTGTAGCCCGTGGGGGAATCGAACCCCCCTTTCAAGAATGAAAATCTTGCGTCCTAACCGATAGACGAACGGGCCATCCTATGTTCCGGAATATCCGGTTTTCTTATTGCCTCGGTGATGATTTCCGATTGCGGGTGCAAAGGTACGAATATTTTTTAAATATGCAAACTTTTCGACGTAAAAACAGCTCAAAAAAGATAAAGTCTGATATTATTTCATTTATGGAAATTGAAGATAACATCAGACTTTATTAATTAACATACTTATTTTAAGGATGTTGTATTAATTATTATATGTATTGTGTGTATTCCTTATTTCTGTCCAAGATTTTTTACTTCTTCCAGATTTTTTTCTATTTCCTCTTCACTAAGCTCGTAGTTTGTAAGGTTGCCGGACAAGTATTGGTCGTATGCACTCATGTCAATAAGTCCATGTCCTGACAGATTGAACAGAATTACTTTCTCTTCGCCTGTTTCGATACATTTCTTGGCTTCATTGATTGTAGCTGCTATTGCATGGCATGATTCCGGAGCAGGAATTATACCTTCGGCTTTTGCAAACATGATACCGGCATCGAATGTGTCAAGTTGTTTCACATCTACAGCTTCCATTAATCCGTCTTTCAGAAGTTGTGACACGATGACACCTGCACCATGATATCTCAAACCTCCAGCATGAATATTGGCAGGTGCGAAATTATGCCCCAAAGTGTACATTGGCAGGAGAGGAGTGTATCCGGCTTCGTCTCCGAAATCGTATTCAAACTTACCTCTTGTCAGTTTAGGGCAGGATGCAGGTTCTGCTGCTATATATCTTGTCTTTTTGCCTTCCAGGATAGTGTGGCGCATAAATGGGAAACAGATACCGCCGAAATTTGAACCACCGCCAAAGCATCCGATAATTATGTCAGGATATTCTCCTGCCATTTCCATCTGTTTTTCGGCTTCCAGTCCGATGACGGTCTGATGCAGTGTAACGTGGCTTAATACCGATCCAAGAGTGTATTTACAGTTAGGAGTTGTTCTTGCTAGCTCTATAGCCTCTGAGATGGCTGTTCCCAGTGATCCCTGATGATTTGGATATTTTGTAAGAATATCTTTTCCTGCACGTGTTGACATAGATGGCGAAGGAGTGACCTGTGCACCGAAAGTCTGCATTATGCTTCGTCTGTAAGGTTTCTGTTCGTAGCTGATTTTTACCTGATAAACTGCAGCTTCAAGTCCGAACACGCGGGCCGCATATGACAGGGCAGCTCCCCATTGTCCTGCTCCGGTTTCGGTAGTGATGTTTGTCACACCTTCCTTCTTGCAGTAATATGCCTGTGCCAGTGCCGAATTAAGTTTATGAGAACCAATCGGACTTACACTTTCATTTTTGAAATATATGTGTGCCGGTGTTCCCAAAGCTTTTTCCAGACCATATGCTCTTACAAGTGGGGTGCTTCTGTAGTATTTATACATTTCTCTAACCTCTTCCGGAATTTCTATCCATGCGTCAGTCTGGTTCAGCTCCTGATGGCACAGTTCTTTTGCAAAGATAGGGTAAAGATCTTCTGCCTTCAACGGTTCTTTTGTAGCAGGATTGAGTGGCGGCATTGGCTTGTTCTTCATGTCCGCTTGAATATTATACCAGTGTGTAGGTATCTCGTTTTCCTTTAGGAAAAATCTTTTCTGTTTCTCGCTCATGGCTATTTATTTTAAAGTTCTGCTCAAAAATAGACAAAAAAGTTTATTTAGCAAAGAAATACTCGATTATTTGATACTAAATATTAAAAATAGATAGAATAATGTAAGGAAAAATCTATTTAATAATTGCGTTTTGTGCTAATTGAGTGGTAAACTCAACTTTTTGTATGCTATTGGCTGTTTCACCATTTTTTTTCCGTAAGTTTGCATGTCTCTTTTTAAAGTTAAAAAGAATATGGATAATTGGGAACGTTTAATATTATATAGAAAGAAGCTTGTATTGCCCCGCATTTATCAGGTGGTTGACTGGTTTTCATGGCTAGCATGTTTTGCTGCTGTTTTATTCATAGCTTCTATAGTATATCGTTACGGTTTCACGGTTACGGAAAATGTACATTCCGTACTTCATACTGTTTCAAATTCCGTTTGGATTGTTTTTTTGGTCAATACAGCATTAAGTCATCTGTTTTCAAACGATGAAGGCAATAAGTTCACAGTGTGGACTTGGTTGCTTGATATAGGTCTTTATCTTACACTGTTGCCTGTTGTCTTTCATCTGCCGGAACCTGGTAATGCGGCATATTGGATATGGATATTCTTCAATAGCAGTTATTACAAGGGAGCTGTTCTTCTGCTTATGTCCTTTACGTTGCTGTCCGGTTTTTTTGTCCGGCTTTTGGGACGAAAAACAAATCCTTCACTTATTCTGGCGTCAAGCTTTTTTATAATAATAATTGTCGGAGCCGGACTTCTGATGCTTCCAAGGGCTACATATAATGGCATATCGTGGATAGATGCGTTGTTTATATCCACCAGTGCAACGTGTGTAACCGGACTTGTATCTGTTGATGTTCCTTCCACATTTACCATGGAAGGTCAGATTATAATAATGCTGCTTATTCAAATAGGTGGTTTGGGAGTGATGACTATAACCAGCTTCTTCGCCATGTTCTTTATGGGGAATACGTCGCTTTACAACCAGTTGGCTGTAGGTGATATGATAAGTACCAATTCATTGAACTCATTATTATCTACATTATTATATATATTGGGATTTACTCTTGCCATTGAGGGAATAGGTATGTTTCTGATATGGATTGACATACACGGAACCCTTGGAATGACGTTTTATGAGGAGCTTTATTTTGCAGCTTTTCATTCCATATCAGCATTCTGTAACGCCGGTTTTTCTACACTTCCTGGTGGAATGGGTAATGACATGGTGATGCATAATCACAATTTTCTTTATATCGTATTGTCATTGCTTATTGTATTTGGCGGTATAGGTTTCCCTATATTGGTGAATATGAAAGACACGATATTCTATTATTTCCGATATTGTTTTTCCCGACTGTTTTTCCGTCGTCGCAGGTTCATCAAGAAAATTCATTTGTACAATCTGAATACCAAGATTGTTTTGTTTATGACAGGAGCACTTTTGTTGCTGGGAACAATTGTCATTCTTCTTTTTGAATGGAATCATGCTTTTGCCGGTATGGATACGGCAGACAAAGTGGTTCACGCCTTCTTCAATTCCGTATGTCCACGAACTGCGGGTTTTGCCAGTGTCGGACTTACCACACTTTCCACACAGACTCTTCTGCTTATGATTATTCTGATGATGATAGGTGGCGGAACACAGTCAACTGCCGGAGGTGTGAAGATAAATGTCTTTGCTGTGATTCTGATAAACCTTTTTGCCGTGCTTAGAGGGGTGGAGAGAACATATATTCTACATCGCGAGATTTCATCCGATTCGGTAAAACGTTCAAATGCGGCTTTGATTCTTTATCTTCTTATTGTTTTCTTTGCAATATTCCTGATGACTGTCATAGAACCGAATGCGTCTGTCATGGCATTAGTCTTTGAATGTGTATCTGCTTTGAGTACGGTAGGCTCCAGCCTTGATCTTACACCGACTTTGAGCAATGCCGGCAAACTTCTGATAATAGTCCTTATGTTTGTAGGACGTGTAGGAGCTTTTACATTGGTAAGCGGACTTATAAGACAGGAGAAAAAGAAAAACTACAAATATCCAAGCGACAATATTATAATAAACTGATAAAACAATAAAATACATTCGATATGAAATATCTTATTATAGGATTAGGCAATTATGGTGGAGTGTTGGCAGAAGAGCTTACGGCTCTAGGTCACGAAGTTGTCGGTGTTGACTCAGAGGAACTTCAGGCGGAACGTTATAAAGACAAGGTTGCCACAACGTATGTCCTCGATGTTACAGATGAGATGGCGCTGTCTGTTCTGCCTCTTAACAGTGTGGATATAGTCATTGTGGCCATAGGCGAGAACTTCGGAGCTTCCGTAAGGATTGTATCATTATTGAAGAAACATAACGTAAAGCATATATATGCACGTGCCGTAGATGAAGTGCATAAGGCTGTTCTTGACGCATTTTCATTGGATAGAATATTGACTCCGGAAAAAGATGCTGCAAGGCTTCTGGTACAGCTTATGGAGCTTAATGCCGAAGTTGAGCATTTCTCCGTTGATGAAAACAATTACGTATTTAAATTCTCAATACCTTCCAAACTCATAGGATATAAAATCAATGAGTTAAGCATAGAGGAAGAATTCAAGATACGTATTATATCCGTGATTATGGGAAAACATACTTCAAATATTCTTGGAATATCAAAGGTTGAGAAAGTTTCAGAAGTATCTTATCCTGAGGATTACGAGTTGAAACAGGATGACGGTCTGGTTTGTTATGGTCAGTATGCCGATTTTATCAAGTTCTGGAAATCTGTAAAATAAAGACAGTATAGCTTTATAAAAACATTAGGGATTAGTATTGATGAAATGTCAAGACTAATCCCTCTGTCTATATCAGATGTTTATTTTATGTTTCTTCTGTTCAATGCCTGCTGATACTTTCTTGCGTTTATGTTATGCTCGCTTAGGGTAGAGGCAAAATTGTGAGTTCCGGAGAAATCCTCTTTTGCACACATGTAAATGTAATTATGTTTTGAATAATTCAAAACACTGTTTATTCCCGCTACTGATGCAATTCTGATTGGTCCGGGAGGTAGTCCGGCATATTTGTAGGTATTATAGGGGCTGTCCGTTTCCAGATGTTTGAACAGTATTCTTCTAAGTCCGAAGTCCTGTAGGCTGAATTTTACTGTAGGGTCGGCCTGGAGAAGCATCCCTCTTTTGAGCCTGTTTATGTAGAGTCCTGCCACAAGAGGCTTTTCTGCGTTGTTGGCAGTTTCTTCATCTACTATTGATGCCAGGGTGCATACTTCGGTAGTGGTCATATTCAGCGCTTCTGCCTTTGCCATACGTTCTGTGCTCCAGAAATTCTTATTTTCCTTTACCATTCTTTTAATGAAGCTTTCAGCTGTCATATTCCAATATACCTCATACGTATTAGGTATAAAAAGTGCGGGAATAGTAGCTTTGTCATATCCAAGTGTGGCTATGTAGCTGCTGTCATTCAGCAGGGCAGATATGCTGGCTGAATCAGCCATAATCTGTCTGGCTACTCTTGATGCCAGTTTGTCCATAGTTCTTACACTCGGAATTATCAGTTTCACAGGAGTCTGTCTTCCGGATTCAATCTTTTTGAAGGCTTCAAGTACGGATGATTGCGGGCTTATCCTGTATGCTCCGGTATGTATGTCCTCTCCATAACCTTTGATTTTTGCCAGAAACTTCATCCCTGACATACTTTTGGGGTTAAGATTTCTTTCAATTTTGACAAAAACAGAGTCGGAAGAGTCGTCCTCATCTATATAAATAAACGTAGGATTATTAATGTTGAAAGGTTTGCTAAATAACAATAAGTATGTGCCGATTGCAGCAGACAGAATAATTGCTGAAATCACGGAAAAGGAGATAATTAATGCTTTCTTCTTCATATAAAAAACTGGTTAATGCTACAAAGATATGAAAATAAGTGTATTTTTGGCAATTATTTTTTTGCTAATATCATATTTATAGTATCTTTGCTCCATACTCAAACTATAATCTTATAATTTATTTTATTTACAAACATGAAAAATACACTATTGGCATTGGCTTTTATGGCAGGAATTCCTGCATTTGCACAGCAGAAAGCAAGTATCGAAATTTATCCTGAGAAAGGAAATCAGATTATCCCGAAAGAAATTTACGGGCAGTTTGCAGAACATCTTGGAACATGTATTTATGGTGGTCTGTGGGTAGGCGAGAATTCCTCAATACCTAACGTTGACGGTTACAGAACAGATGTTCTTGAAGCATTGAAGAAACTGAAGGTTCCTGTATTGAGATGGCCGGGAGGTTGTTTTGCCGACGAATATCACTGGATGGACGGAATCGGACCTAAGGAGAACCGTCCGCGTATGGTGAACAACAACTGGGGAGGTACAGTGGAAGACAACAGCTTCGGTACTCATGAATTCCTCAATCTATGTGAGATGCTTGGTTGCGAACCTTATATCAGCGGTAACGTAGGAAGCGGAACTGTAGAGGAGATGGCAAAATGGGTGGAATATATGACAGCCGAACAGGGTAGCCCTATGGCGAAACTGCGTAAGGAAAACGGACGTGAAAAGCCATGGAAGGTTAAATATTTCGGAGTAGGGAACGAAAGCTGGGGATGCGGTGGAAGCATGCGTCCTGAGTATTATTCAGACCTTTATCGCCGTTATTCAACATATTGCAGAAACTATAACGGAAATGTTCTGTTCAAGATTGCCAGCGGTGCAAGCGACTATGATTACGATTGGACTGAAACATTGATGAAGAATATCGGTCACAGAATGGACGGTGTTTCTTTGCATTATTACACCGTTACAGGATGGGAAGGTAGCAAAGGTTCGGCTACGGAATTCACTGACGATGATTACTACTGGACAATGGGTAAGTGTCTTGAAATTGAAGACGTATTGAAACGCCACATCGCCATAATGGATAAATACGATCCTAAGAAACAGATTGCCCTGATGGTTGACGAATGGGGTACATGGTGGGATCAGGAACCTGGCTCTATTCCTGGACATCTTTATCAGCAGAACACTATGCGTGACGCATTTGTAGCTTCTCTTTCACTTGATGTGTTCCATAAATATACAGACCGTGTGAAGATGACTAACATTGCTCAGATAGCAAACGTTCTTCAGTCAATGATTCTCACTAAAGAAGACAAGATGGTGCTTACTCCTACATATCATGTGTTCGAAATGTATAATGTTCATCAGGATGCCACATATCTTCCTTTGAACCTTGAATGTAATTACAAGGTAGTGAGAGACAACCGCGAAGTTCCGATGGTGAGCGCAACAGCTTCACGCAAGGATGGTGTGACACATATATCACTGTCGAACGTAAGCCTTGACGAGGAACAGGAAATAACCATTAAACTTGACGGCGAAACACTCAAGTCAGTGTCAGGAAGAATATTGACATCTGAAAATATAGATGACTACAATACCTTTGAAAAGCCAAACGTAGTTTGCCCGAAAGAATTCAAGGGAGCAAAGATTTCGAAGAATGTCTTGAATGTGAAACTTCCTGCCAAATCTATCGTAACTTTGGAGTTGAAATAATATTTGAATAATGCAAAAAAATAGAGCGGCGCTTTAAGAAAAGTACCGCTCTATTTTTATATATGTATCAATCAGTCGAAAAGACTTCTGAATTTCTTGAAGATTTTTTCCTTCAGACTGGTGTTAGGCTTGAAACTTTCGGATTCCTGCCATTTTTCGAGTGCCTGACGTTCTTCTTTTGTAAGAGTTTCAGGGATATATACACTTACGTTAACCAGCAAGTCACCTGTTCCGGTGCTGTAGCCGTAGCTGTTGATGTTAGGCAGACCTTTGCCTCTCAGACGGAGAACCTTACCAGGCTGTGTTCCCGGTTCAATCTTGATTTTAGCCTTGCCGTCTATTGTAGGGATTTCCACTGTACCACCAAGCGCTGCCTGAGGAACACTAAGAAGCAGATTATAAATAAGGTCGCTTTCGTCTCTTATCAGTTCAGGATGCTTTTCTTCTTCTATAAGAACAAGCAGGTCGCCTGCCACACCGTTGTGCTTTCCGGCATTACCCTTACCGTTGATGGTAACCTGCATACCTTCTGCCACTCCGGCAGGTATTTTTACTGTAACTACTTCTTCGCCGTAAACTACGCCTTCGCCGTTACATTCCTTACACTTGTTCTTGATGATTTTTCCTTCACCGTTACACTGAGGACATACGGACTGAGTCTGCATCATTCCGAAGATACTCTGCTGAGTACGTGTCACGCTACCTGTTCCGTGACATGTAGGACAAGTCTCTGTTCCGCTGTTTCCTTCGGCACCTGTTCCGTGACAGTGTGAACAAGGAACATATTTCTTTACCTTGAATTTCTTTTCTGTTCCTTCAGCAATTTCCTTCAGCGTAAGTTTAGCCTTTACCCTAAGGTCTGCACCGCGGAATTTGCGTTGTCTTGGCTGGCCTCCGCCACCTCCGAAACCGCCGAATCCTCCGAAACCGCTGTGTCCGCCAAAGATGTCACCAAACATAGAGAATATATCATCCATAGACATACCCTGTCCGCCGAAACCTCCGTATCCGCCTCCTGCAGCACCGTCTACGCCTGCATGACCGAACTGGTCGTAGCGTGAACGCTTGTCAGGATTGCTCAATACTTCGTATGCTTCTGCGGCTTCCTTGAATTTCTCTTCAGCTTCCTTGTCTCCCGGATTCTTATCAGGGTGATACTGGATTGCTTTCTTACGGTATGCTTTCTTTATTTCGTCTGCTGTGGCTGTCTTCTCCACGCCAAGCACTTCGTAGTAATCTCTTTTAGTAGCCATATTTGCGATGTGGTTTTATTGTATTATTGAGCAACTACCACTTTGGCGTGGCGTATAACTTTGTCATTCAGTTTGTAACCAGTCTGTACACAGTCCAAAATCTTGCCTTTCTGTGCTTCCTCCTGAGCAGGAACAAGAGCTATTGCCTCGTGGAAATCAGTATCGAAAGCTTCTCCCACAGGATTCATCTTTTCAAGCCCTTCGTGACCAAGGTTTTTCAGGAACTTCTGATGTATCAGGTCAATACCTTCGTACATAGCCTTAACATCGTCTGCCTTCTGCATGTTCTGCAAAGCACGTTCCAAGTCGTCAAGGATAGGCAGAATAGCCGAGATAGCCTTTTCGCCACCGTTTTTGATAAGTTCGGCTTTTTCCTTCATTGTACGTTTGCGGTAATTGTCAAATTCAGCCGAAAGACGCAGATATTTGTCTTTATAGTCCTCAAGAGCCTGTTTTGTCTCTTCAAGTTCTTTTGCTGCTTTTTCCTCTTCTGAAAGTTCGGCTTCCTTCTCTTCACCTGCATTTTCGGCAGAGTTTGTTTCTTCAGCCTGAGTTTCAGTTTCCTGCTGCTGGTTTTCAGCTTCCTCGTTCTTCAATATTTCTTCTTCCGGATTTTGATTCTGATTTTTATTCATGTCTTTATGTTGTTATTTTATTATTAATCTGTGATTTAAGTGCCGGACTTGCATACGGCTGTTGGCTGTACTACAAAAACCGTGCCTGTAATGTTCTGTATGCATAAACAGCCGCAAAATTACTAAAAAACTGACATACTGACACAAAAAAACTTATAAAAAGCCGTGTTCTGGGAGTGATATGCCTTTCACTGCATTGTAAATTAGCGGGATATTTAGTACCTTTGCACGCAAATTTCAGAATAACAGTATAATTTAGGTATATACATACAAACAAACTTATAAAATGATTACAGTTTCTAATGTAGCCGTTCAATTCGGTAAGAGAGTATTGTACAACGATGTGAATATGAAGTTCACCAACGGTAATATTTACGGTGTGATAGGTGCCAACGGTGCAGGTAAGTCAACATTTCTTAAGGTAATTTCCGGTGAACTTGACCCTACTAAGGGAAGCGTTACGCTGGGACCGGGCGAACGTCTTTCAGTTCTTAGTCAGGACCACTTCAAGTTCGACGAACATACTGTACTGGATACAGTCCTTATGGGACACACTGTGCTTTGGAACATCATGAAGCAGCGCGAAGCACTGTACGCCAAAGAAGATTTTACCGATGAAGACGGAATTAAGGCTGCAGAACTTGAAGAAAAATTTGCAGAACTTGAAGGATGGAACGCAGAAAGCGATGCTGCTATTCTTCTTAGCGGACTTGGTATAAAGGAAGACAAGCACTATATGCTGATGGGTGACCTCAGCGGTAAGGAAAAGGTGCGTGTCATGCTTGCACAGGCATTGTTCGGTAATCCTGACAACCTGCTTCTGGACGAGCCTACCAACGACCTCGACATGGAAACTGTGACATGGCTGGAAGAATATCTTTCAAATTTCGAACATACAGTACTTGTAGTGAGCCACGACCGTCACTTCCTCGACTCTGTATGTACCCACACAGTGGATATCGACTTCGGTAAGGTTAACCTCTTTGCCGGTAACTATAGCTTCTGGTACGAATCAAGCCAGCTCGCACTTCGTCAGCAGCAGAACCAGAAAGCTAAGGCTGAAGAAAAGCGTAAGGAACTTGAAGAATTTATACGCCGTTTCTCTGCCAACGTGGCAAAATCAAAACAGACTACCAGCCGTAAGAAGATGCTTGAGAAACTTAATGTGGATGAAATCAAGCCTTCATCACGTAAATATCCTGGTATTATCTTCACTATGGACCGCGAGCCGGGTAATCAGATTCTTGAAGTTTCAGGACTTCGTGCCGAAACTGAAGATGGAATTGTTCTTTTCAACGATGTAAACTTCAATGTTGAGAAGGGCGACAAGATTGTATTCCTGAGCCGTGACCCGCGTGCCATGACTGCATTCTTCGAAATAATCAACGAACGCCGCAAGCCACAGGCAGGTCATTTCAACTGGGGTGTGACTATCACTACCGCATATCTTCCACTTGACAATACCGATTTCTTCAACTGCGATCTTAATCTTGTTGACTGGTTGAGCCAGTACGGACAGGGCAATGAAGTTGAGATGAAGGGTTTCCTCGGACGTATGCTGTTCTCCGGCGAAGAAGTTCTGAAGAAAGTGAACGTACTTTCAGGAGGAGAGAAGATGCGATGCATGATTGCACGTATGCAGTTGAGAAATGCCAACTGTCTTATTCTCGACACTCCTACAAACCACCTCGACCTGGAGTCTATTCAGGCGTTCAACAACAATCTGAAACAATACAAGGGTAACGTGCTGTTTGCGTCGCACGACCACGAATTCATTCAGACTGTTGCCAACCGTATCATCGAACTTACACCTAACGGTATCATCGACAAGATGATGGAATATGATGAATACATCACGTCAGACCATATCAAGGAAATGCGCGCGCGTATGTACGGCGACAAATAATCATTCCATTGATTCAATACCAAACGACAGGGGGAGCAAATCTTTTGTTCCCCTTGTTTCGTATATACAGGCTGTGCCGTACATCAGCATACGTATTGGGCGGTGGTATCTCTGTTCCGCTTCAAGCATCACCTGCCGGCACGCTCCGCACGGAGTGACAGGCTGTTCAGTGAAACCTTCGCTGTTTGACGCCGCAATGGCAAGTGTGGTTACAGCTTTGTCGGGATATTCAGAGCCGGCATGAAACAGGGTAGTGCGTTCCGCACAAAGTCCGGAAGGGTAGGCGGCATTCTCCTGGTTTGAGCCGGTCACTATCGTACCGTCGTCAAGCATGGATGCAGCACCCACATGGAAATGCGAGTATGGCGCATAGCTTCTCTTTGTAGCTTCCTTGGCTGCCTCTATCAGCCGTTTGTCGGAGTCAGTAAGTTCTTCGAACTGGTATTTTCTTATTATGACTTGTTGTTTCAGTTCTTTCATAGTGTGAAGTTTTTAGGTCTTGTTTAGGTTTCCATCTCCCATCTCACCATTCACCTTATCATATTGAGCTTCCGTAAGGGTACTAATAGTCATTCTGGCCTCCTCAAGACTTTTTATGAGTTTATCTACAGTTGTCCTCAAGTCATTTATCTCCATGCTCTTTTCGTAGTTCTCTTCAAGCTGTAACATGACAAATTTTCTTAGTTCTGCAAGGGTCATGGTCTCGACGAAAGGGTGTATGTCTGGTTTCATTTGTTTCATATTGTTCGCACGTTTATTCGCAAAAATACACAAAAAAATAGTGAATGCAAGCTAATGAACTTATAATGTTTTTGCAAAGTCCTTTAGATTAATAATGGCAACTGATGGAAAAGATATATTTTTAAGTTCATTAAAATGATGATCCTCTGTCACGATGTATTCAGCATTGGCTGTAATCGCACAGTCTACGAACTTATTGTCATCCTGGTCTGATGTAATTAAATGAAAGCGGTAGTGTGGAGTTAGTCTTTTTACGTTTTCGCGAGTAAGAATCGTATAGATAATCGCTTCAGCTACATATTTGTTTATGTTGCGTGTCATGACTTCCAGATACTCTTCTAAGATTTCGTTGCTTATACATAGCGTATAATCCCCATTTAAGAATGATTGCCACACTTTATGGCAGTCATTCTTTGCTGAAATAGCAATAATAAGTGAGTTAGTATCCAATACAATGTTTCTCATATTCATTTATATGGAGTACGTTCATGTAGTTGATGGAATTTATCGACTTTTTCCTCATTCAATTCTCCATTCTCCCACAAGCGGTCAATCTCCTTTTGCGCTTGCTTGGCGAAATAGTCAGAAATAGCCTTTTTAAGTTCAGCTAATGCTTCAGGACTGTCCACAAACGACATCATTTCAAGCACTTGCAATTGAGCCGGATTAAAAACTGTCACATTCATATATTTGGATTTATAATCTATATAATGCAAAAGTACAATTTATTTCTTTATTTCCTAATTTTCTTTTAAAAACTTCTCAAACTTCTCAAATGATGTAGCATCAATATCAGAGCTTCTTCATCTTAGCTATATGGCGTTTAATCGTTCTTATGCCTTTCCCTGATTGTGAAGCCAATTCTTCAGTTGTAATTTTAGGATAAGTGGCAACCTGTTCTTCAATCCAGGTATCTAAATCTTCTTCTTGAGGGACATCTTGAGGGACATCTTGAGGGACATTTGCATCCTCTACATAATTTATCTCTATATCAGGATGTTCCTCTATAATGACTTGTTGTTTCAGTTCTTTCATAGTGTGAAGTTTTTAGAAATCTGCAAATGAATTCTTGTACGCTCATTTTCCTGTTTTTTGAGTAAATTTCAAAACTTCCTTTTATATCTTTGAGCCGGATGATTAGGCATAGCATGTTCTCTTTCCAAAAGTCCTTTATTCACCATCACTGGAATAATTTCCCCTTTCAGATATTGTGTACTTCGCCTTATTTCAAGGGCTATTTCCTCAACTGATTTCCAAGTTTGGGTACTATTCTGTATTATTCCAAATAATTCTTTTTGGCTATATTTCTTTTTAATTGTTTTTTGAGTATTTGTCTTAAGATAATCATCATTGGAACTGTTAAGGTTTTCATCCGAACTATTAAGGTTTTCATCTGAGCTGTTAAGGTTTCCATCTGAACTATTAAGATTACTATCTTTATTCAAATGATATGTAGTTCCTCTTCCGATACCGTCAGAAACAAGATAACCTTCAGAACATAATTCTTTCAGCATTTGGAAATATAATAATTTACATATTGCTGTCGGTTTATGAAATCATTTATAAGAGCTTGTATCATTAGCATCCAAACTTGTATCATTGGTATCCAAGCTTGTATCATTAGCTTTATTAAGATAAAGATACACAATAATATGGTATCAGGTTGAACATTTTATTGGGATTATGGCAAACACTCAGACAGCCTACATAAAGGTCATCAACAGGAATAAGCGTTTTCATCCTTCATATAAAGAAATTACAAAACTCTCTGAGCTGTTCCTGCATACGCTCCTGTGGAATGAGGATACGTTTGTATTCAGCAATCATAGTAGGACTCATGCAGCGGTTCATGGCATATTCCACAACTACCCGGTCTGATTCAGGGCAAAGAATGATACCGATAGACGGATTTTCATTGGACCGTTTTACATCTCTGTCGAGAGCTTCCAGATAGAATTCCAACTGTCCCAAGTCTTTAGGATGGAATTTTGTCTTTTTAAGTTCTACTGCCACAAGAGCCTGCAAACCTCTATGAAAAAATAACAAATCAGCTTTGTAAGTCGATGCACCAACATTCAAACGGTATTCCTGATCCATAAAGATAAAGTCTTTTCCCAGTTCAAGAATAAACTGCTTCATGTGTTCTATCAGCCCGTTACGCAATTTCGTTTCACTATGTTTCTTCGGAAGTCCGAGAAAATCCACAAATAGTGTGTCCTTGAACATTATCGGAGCATTTGGATAAATCTCAAGCATCCCCTTCGATATATTACTTTTATTGCCTAATAGTGTTGCGTATGTCTGGTTGGATATACAACGTTGAAGTTCCCTATATGCCAATTTCTCTTTGTATGAATAAAGGATATAAAACAGACGCTCTTCCTGACTACGACAACGGCAAAGTATCTCGAAATGATTTGATAATGACGTCATTTTCAGTATGTTGAATATTTGTCCAGACGCTGTCTGGACAAATTCTTTATCACTTGCCATCAATTGTGCAGTTTTTGGCTGCACAATTCCATTAGAAAAGAATTGCTGCACAGTGTTTCTGAACGCCTCAGAAGAATATTCATCATAAAACATCACCATATTGTAAATGCTGCTACGACTGTATCCTTTCAAATCCGGGCGGTGTGAACGAATGTACTCAGATAGCTGTGTGACAACCTTGCTTCCCCATTCTTCACTTTTCAACTTTCCGGAGACATAAGATCCTACACTCCATGCAGTGAGCAACATTTCTTCATTTACTGCTTTCGAAGCGCGGCTACGATGCTGAAGTATTATATCAACGACCTCACCAAACTGATGTTCCTGTGAATGTATAATGTTCTTGCTTTCCATAAACTTCTCCTTTCGTTTGTTCTTAAGTCATTATTCTGACTTCTTTCTGCTGAAATATGGTCTTCTTTATTATATCCCTATGGTTTTTACCATATATTTTCTCATTTTATCTGGCAAATAATGCATTCAAAGATAAGTATTTATTTGGAATGATGTTTTCAGGTTTTAGTTTTTTATATCCTTTGGAAATATAATATTTACATATTGCTGTCGGTTTACGAAATCATTTATAAGAGCTTGTATCATTGGTATTCAAACTTGTATCATTGGCACTTAAGCTTGTATCATTAACATCCAAGCTTGTATCATTAGCTCCATTACGATAAAGATACAATGATACAGTATCAGGTTGAACATTTTAATTGGATTACGGCAAACATTCAGACTGCCTAAATAAAAGTCATTTACAGAAACAAGCATTTTTCTATGCTCTGTTTAAATACCATTTAAACACTGATTAAGCAGTATTTAAATGGCATTTGAAAATGTTTTGCAAAAGGTTTGCAAAGCCTTATTCGTTATTGTATTTCTTGAAGTTTTCTGCCTGTTCGAAAATTTCCTTGAAGACCTCATCGTTTGTGACAGGAGGGTAGCCGTGTTCAGCCAATACCAAGATAAGATTCATTTTCAGTTCGGCTTTTATATCGTCACGTGCTGCCCAGTCGGTATATTTTGATTTGTCGTCAACAATCTTTTTTATTTCCGCTGCAAGAATTTTGAGTTTTTCTTCAGGATATTCAAATCCGAATTGTCTGGCTATACTTTTCAGTATGTCGTAGAAAGCCTTTTCTTCGTACGATATACCCATTTCCTTGAACGATTGTTTTTCCTTGTTTATCTCCTTCAGCAAGTTAGCCATCTGGCTTGCCACTTCGGTAAGAACTTCGTCAGCAAAAATAGCACTGTCCTTACGGTCATTATACTTGTCCACTAAGGCGTTAAGCCTTTTGCTGAAGTCCACACCCTGCTTCTTGTTAACCTTTGAAAAGTCGCCGATAACCATTTTCAGCAGTCTTTCCATCAGTTTCACTTTAGTGTTTGGCATCTTCAGTTTCTCCAGCCTTTCCATGTATGCCTCACTCAGGACATCCAGATTCTCCTTATCATTTCCTATCTGGATAATTTCCTCTACATAGTCCGATTGTAAAGCCTCTTCTATCATTTTGCTTACACGTCTGTTCATTTGAGACGTATC
The DNA here is from genome assembly GCF_024733815.1 of Bacteroides sp. ET336. Taxonomy (NCBI): domain Bacteria; kingdom Pseudomonadati; phylum Bacteroidota; class Bacteroidia; order Bacteroidales; family Bacteroidaceae; genus Bacteroides; species Bacteroides sp. ET336. The sequence goes on along the minus strand of NZ_JANRHK010000016.1, from coordinate 78,521 downwards.
GGGTGTTTCTCCTTTGGTAAGTTTATAGATGATTGAGCGCACACCGCAGAAGAAATGTATATCCTCACGCTCTTCTTTAGAAATCATTTCGCTGTTGGTACACAGATTGAATGCCGATTTCATTTTCTGTGTATGTCCCATGAACCTGTTCTCGGTTTCCTTTGTAGCCTGTGCAAATTCGGCTCCTTTGTTCAGACAGTCCAGCTGCTCCAATGGAGTACCTTCTGTAAATTTTGAATAGTCGAATCCGGAGAACATGCGTCGCAGTATGTCCAGCTCGTCTTTGACCATTGTGACAGACTGTTCCACACTCTCCACCGAGTCTGTATTCGCGTCACCCATAGCATAACGCTTCAGGGCAGTATTCATATTGTTCTTTATACCTATATAGTCGACTACAAGTCCCTTGTCCTTTCCCGGATATACACGGTTCACTCTTGAAATGGTCTGTATCAGAGTATGCTGTTGCAAAGGTTTGTCTATATACATAGTGTCCAGACACGGCACATCGAATCCGGTAATCCACATGTCCACAACAATAGCGATTTTGAAATTCGATTTCGGGTCTTTAAACTGTACGTCGAGTTTCTTTCTGTCTTCGTCATTGCCCAGCAGGTTGTATAAATCCTCTTCATCGTCCTTGCTTCGTGTCATTACCAGCTTGATTCTCTCTATAGGAAGAGGTTTCTTGCCATATTCTGTAATAGGGGCTGCCGCAATTTCCAGCGAAGTGTCGCCTGTACCTAAGTTTACTACCTTAGCTTTGGGGATTTCTGCCCATTCAGGACGTAAGGCTACAATTTTCTTGTACAGATTATATGCTATAGTGCGGTTTGAGCAAACAAACATGACCTTACCTTCAACGGTGCTTCCTTCGGCTATACGGTTTTCATAATGCTTTATAAAATCCTCCGCTACAGCCTGAAGCCTGTCAGGATCGCCCAATATCTGTTCCATTTTTGTGACAGCCTTCTTGCTTGCCTCTATCTGATATTCGTTGGCTCCTTCTTCCTCACACTGCTTGTAGTAGTCCTCAATCTCCTGAAGTTTCTCGTTGTCAAGCAGAACCTTTGCGGCACGGCCTTCATATACTATTCTTCTGGTAATGTCGTCTGCTACAGATTCTGTCATGGTGTAAGTATCCACCACCTGACCGAACACGTCAATGGTTGCGTCTATCGGAGTACCTGTAAATCCCACGTAAGTGGCGTTAGGCAATGAGTCATGCAGATATTTGGCGAAGCCGTAGCTGCGTTTCAATCCTTTGTCAGTCTGGCGTAACTGCTGTTTCAGATTTGTCTGCGAGCGGTGAGCCTCGTCTGATATACAGATAATGTTTGCACGGTCGGACAGCAGTTGCGTGTCTTCGGTGAATTTATGTATAGTAGTCAGAAACACCCCGCCGCTTGTCCTGCCTGAAAGATGTTCCCTCAGCTTGGCGCGGCTTTCCACTTCCACCACACACTCGTCGCCAATAAAGGCCTTTGCCCTTCCGAACTGTGCCGCCAACTGCGTGTCGAGGTCCGTTCTGTCCGTAATCAGCAGAATGGTAGGACTGGCAAATTCACGGCTTCGCATCAGCATGCGTGTCAGGAACAGCATAGTATAACTCTTTCCGCACCCCGTAGCTCCGAAATAAGTACCTCCCTTACCGTCTCCTCCGCCATTCAGTTTGGAATGTTTGCGGATATTCTCAAACAGTTTGTGAGTAGCGAAGAACTGAGGATAGCGGCAAACTATCTTCTCTTCCTTTTTCGACGAATCCGGTGTAAATACGAAATCTTTCATCACACTCAGCAGCCTTTCTTTTCTGAAAAGCCCCTGTACCATTGTGAGCAGCGAACTGATACCGTCCGTTGCCTTGTCGTCGGCATTAACCTTGCGCCATGCGTAGAAGAAATCGTATGGAGTAAACAGAGAACCGTACTTGCTGTTCACCCCGTCGCTTATCACAACGAACGCGTTATATTTGAACAGTTCCTGAATATCCCTACGATAGCGTACAGTCAGTTGCCTGTAAGCATCCATTATGGTGGTATCTTCCTTTACTGCACTCTTGAATTCCAGCACCACTACAGGAAGCCCGTTTATATATACAATTCCGTCAGGAATACGTTTTACCTCACCCTGTATTTCCAGTTGGTTTACTATACGGAAAATGTTATTTCCCTCATTCTCAAAGTCTATAGGCTCGATAAACAAATCCGGCTGTCCTGCATCTTCCCTTTTCAGCGAAAATCCTTCCGTCATGAGGCGATAAGTAGCCACATTCCTGTCGTAAAGCGTAAATCCGTTGTCGGCAGTCAGCTTTGCAATCACACTTTCCGTTTCAAGCTGTGTTATTCCCTGTGCAGAATACCGGCTTCGCAAATACATACGCAGATCATCACGAAGAAGTACATCGTCCATTTCCTTGTGTATCTCTTCGCCATTAGTATATATGTATCCCTCATTCTGAAACAGCTCCATTATAGCCATTTCTAAGGAATGTTCGTTGAAGTGGGTCATAATCTTATCGTTTATATTCAGGCAATAGGAATAAATATCATATTTCCTGTTTTGGAACTTTTATAAATCCTTCGTTGAGAATCAAAACCTGATTATATCCTAATACCTGTACTCTTTCATTCTTCAGTTTGTCCAGTACATCATCCTGCGTACTTATGAATGAAAGAAAAGGTTCTTTGTTGCTGTGGTCAGGTATAGATATGTTCAGATATATTCTATAATTGTCAGAGTCCAGAACACCTTTTTCCTTAAGAAAATCCAAAGTGTTGTTCAACTGTGCGAATGCCGCTCCTGAATTTGATTCAACATTTTTCTCCAGGCAATATTTAAGTTCTACCAAACACGCCCATCCTTTCTTGTTGAATTTTTTTGAAGCGAACATGCATTCGCATTGACTCACACCTTTGAAAAAAGCCGGATGTTCTTCAAAGTTAATTCCCCAGTATTCAATCTTCTTAGGATCTTTTACATGAAAGTAGGCTATATCTTCAGGTTGCTCTGTGTGAATCTCAACACCACGTCTGCTGCTAGTTTCGTTGGTATAGTCCACAACGTAGCAGTCACTGCAGTAAGTCTTGGCTTTGTTAAAGATTTTGTCCATATCCGTACCGTTTAATCGTCCCAGTAACCGATCAAAGAATTAAAGTCGGCCATTACGTTTTTCATAATCCTGTCAAAATAGTTATTTCTTATCAGGCCGTTTTTGTCTTGTATTGTTCCGTTCTCGCTGTCCATGTACGGAGTAAACTTGCCATCCTTTATTTCCCAGACAGAAACATTCTCAGGGTTTATCCATGAATCTTTCTGTGCCATGCATTCCTCGTCCTCTTCAGGAACGTTCTCTCTTACTATCCATCCCAACATACAGTTGTTAAGCGCATAAAGAATATACGGACTATGAGTCGTTATAACCAGACTGTCCCTGTCTTTGTTGATATTTTTCAGAATATCATACATCAGTGTTACCTGTGTCTGTGGAAACAGATTCTGTTCCGGTTCTTCTATTATTATATTTGAGAAATGAGGTCTGCTTATATTATCTCTTACTTCTGATAATAATTTATCCGAATCGTTATATATACGATTTATTAATGTATCTCTGACTTCTTTAGCAAAATCCGCTTTATAGAACTTGTCGTATGTTTCGTCTGTAAAATTGTTCTTTAAGCCTAAATGAACTGTCGTTTCGTCCATGAATCTTTTTATCAAAGCCTTCTCTATTCTTTCTTTTTTCTCGAATGAGATATCCTCTTCATTATCGTATATCCATTTTGTATAATAATAAAGATAAACATAGAGAGGTACCACAGATTGCACTCCGCTTGAAGCTTCGTCAAGCGATATTTCTTTGTTGTTTTCCAATACAATGATGTCCTTATTCGAACTTTCTTGAAAGTAATATTTCATTTTGAGGTCGAATAATGGAACTGCATTCTCTTTTGTGTATTTGTTGTGAATATTCAGCCAGTCGAACAGGAAACTCCTTATATTGTTTTCCGGCAAAGGAAGAGAAGATATTCCCGGTAGAGATATGATATTTCTTTCAGATGGAATATAAGCTATTTTGCCAACTTTCAGTTGACCGAAATTTTCAGTCTTTTCAATATTGAAACTTTCCGTAGTATATTCAAACCTAATGGCTTCTCCTTCATATTTCAGGTATGAATCTTCACTGAAATAACTGCTCATCTTATGGAAAACAATAAGTTTATTTTCAAAGAATGTTTTACCAATATGCTGTATTCCTTGATTCATTAACGCATTTTTCTCCAACCAGTAGCAGAAACTAATCACTTTTGCAATTGTACTTTTACCACTGCTTTGAGGTCCGATAAACAGATTTATTTTGTTGAGAAAGATTTTTACATCCTTTATCGGTCCAACTGATTTTATTTCTATATATGTTTTATTTTCCATCTGTAAAAAATCATATTTAATCTTTCACAAAAGTAATTAATTGCACTTATATATCAAAACTATGTGTATTTATAAATGTTTTATTTTCCCATTCTCGTAGATAAAATAGATTGTAATTTTTTAGTATTTTTATTCTCTTGATGTAATAAATACACATAATCAAAAATTTTCTTTATATTTTTATTAATTGATATTATTTCATTATCTATATGTTTTGGTATATTAATTTTTAAATTTAAAATATTTTCTGGTGTTATAGAAGGATACGTTGCTTTACTCATTTCGGCAATACCTTGTAATATCTCTGTATTTTTGGGGTCTGTTAGTAAAAGATATATTAGGTCATTGGAAAAATAATTAACTTTTGATCTGATAACGGCAAAAGCTGTTGATACTATAATATTTTCTGTATTGTCCTTTATAATGCCATAATGTTTTAAATTTGGACGTACTGTTGAATATAATATATCATTTTTCTGTACTTTCCTTTTTGCTCTACTCGGAATCAAATCTGATTTATTAAATATTTGATATTCTTCAAATATATTTTCTGTAACGCTACTGCTGTCTATATATTTCAAATATGTCCAATTTTCTTTTGATGAATAATTGTTTGTATTCACATCTACAATCTCTCCTAATGTTCCCATTCTCCACCCATCCGGTAAATTTTCTTTATCAATCCCATCTATAAACATTTTGCTATAGAGGGTTTGGGCTGTTTCTTCAAGGCGGGAAATCATTTTGTTGTTTAGCTCAATACGGCGGGAGAGGGTTTCATATTCTGAAACTATTTCTCGTTGGCGTTCGATAGGAGGGATGGGAAGGGTCATATCCATAAAATCTTCCCATGTCAGGCTACCACGAACACCTCCAACGGCATAAAAGCTTGCTTCCCTATCAAATTCTTTTCGTGTAAACCACATCATTAAATATTCAGGTAATAATACCTTCTCATTTATTACCTCGAACATAGGATAAGCAGGAGACATGATTGCCTCATCTTCTTTAAACATAGCTACAGGCATTTTCTGGTCGCGGCTGACCTGCATAAGACTACATGCAAATTGTTTTTTGCGTATAACCTTATAATTGGATAGATCTGTACCTATTACATTAGCGACTGAAGGAATAAATGCTTTATCAATAGTAAGGCCTACAAGTTTTGTCACCTTCAAATCTCTGTTCCTCACATCCACCTCGCGGATATAATCCCCCAATCGTTTATAATCCGTTTTATTCAATTCCATATCCCAATTCCTTAAACAGATTCAACAATTCTTTCTTGCTTTCTTCTTCCTGAAGCAGCAGCTCTTTCATTTCTGCCTGCAGTTCCTTCATCTTTGTGTCATAGTCCACACCCTCATCTCGGTTCTTGAATTCGATGTATTTGCTTGGAACAAGGCTCCAGCCTTTCTTCTCGATTTCGTCGAGTGTGGCGGAATAGCAGTATTCAGGGATATTCTTATAGGTATTTTCATGTCCTTCACGCTGCCAGTTATGGAAATTCTCGGCTATTTGGGATATATGGTCAGCCGGGAACTGGATGTACTTCTTCTCAAACGGTTCGCCCCACTGACGGAGGTCGATGAAAAGAACTTCATTCTCGCGGTTGCGGTATTTCACAAGCTCGCCGTTCTGTTCTACGGTGCGTGCCTTGCGGTTGCCTGCCAATATCCATAGTGTTACGCTGATGTCGGTGGAATAGAACATATTGCGGGGAAGGATTACTATCGCTTCCACAAGGTGGTTCTTCAGCAGCTGGCGGCGTATGTTGAGCTCTGTTCCGTCGCCACTTAATGCCCCATTGGCAAGGAGGAAACCGGCCATGCCGTTGGCTGACATTTTGGACACAATGTTCAATATCCATCCGTAGTTGGCATTGCTTGTAGGAGGAACGTCGTAGCCGTGCCAGCGTGGGTCGTCTTTGAGCTCATTGTCGGCACGCCATGATTTCTGGTTGAAAGGAGGGTTTGCCATTATGAAATCGGCTTTGAGGTCCTTGTGCTGGTCGTTGTGGAATGTATCGGCTGCCTGTTCGCCCAAATTGTTGGCTATACCACGGATGGCAAGGTTCATTTTAGCCAGCTTATATGTGGTGTTGGTGTATTCCTGACCGTAAACGGAGATGTCGCGCTTGTTGCCGTGATGGGCTTCGATGAATTTCATGCTCTGTACGAACATGCCGCCAGAACCACAACACGGGTCGTAAATCTTTCCTCTGTATGGCTCGATCATTTCGGCTATGAGGTTGACTATTGTCTTTGGGGTATAGTATTCTCCTTTTCCCTTACCTTCGGCTATGGCGAATTTGGCAAGAAAGTATTCATATACTCGGCCTATGAGGTCGTGTTCAGGGTCTTTAAGTGTATCTATCTTGTTTATCTCGTCAAGCAGGGCGGCCAGCTTGGTACGGTCAAGTCCAAGACCGGAATAGTAGTTGCTTGGCAAAGCTCCTTTCAGAGTGGGGTTGTCCTTTTCCACTGTGGAAAGTGCAGTGTCTATCTTTATGGCTATGTCGTTCTGTTTGGCATTCTCCATGATATAGCTCCAGCGGCTTACTTCGTTCAGGAAGAATACGTTCTTTGCGTTGTAGAACACTGCCTGGTCTATGAAGGCTTCCTTGCCGTCGGCAATAAGTTCGTTGCGACGTTCTTCAAAACGGTCGTTTGCGTATTTCAGGAATATAAGGCTTAATACTACATGTTTGTATTCCGATGGTTCTACGGAACCTCTCAGTTTGTTTGCTGATTCCCACAATGTTTCTTCTATGCTTTTTTCTTTGATTGCTTTCTTTGCCATAACTGTTTTTCAATTTTGTTTCAGGGACTTCCCCGTTTGCTGAATATTCTACAAAAATAATAAGTTTTTCTCACTATCCCGATATTTCCCTCCGTTTTATAGACCGAATGCGGACAAATACTGTTACAGTAAACTATAACTTATCCGTTAGTTTTGTCGTTTCGAAAAATTTAAGCATCTTTACCTCCACACGGCCGTGTCGAGTACTCCACACGAGCGTGCGCAGTACTCCACACGAGCGTGTGGAGATCTTGACACGAACGTGTGGAGACAGACGAATAATGACGTCTGGAAATGTGAAACGAAACAAAGTTTTTTAAATTATGGAAATAGAATATGATTTATATGAGAATCCCGGCAATGAGGAAAACGGCAGTCAAAAACTGCATGCCAAGGTAGTGACTAAGGACGTCATTACAACAAAAAATATTCGTGAGTATATCACAATGAAGTGTACCGCTACACCTGCCGATGTGGTTGCGGTGCTTACAGCCTTAAGCGACGAACTGTATAATGCTTTGAGCGACGGTTATTCGGTACATATTGACGGGCTGGGGTATTTCAGTCTGAGTCTTGGATGTAATTCTGAAGCCGGTTCGGAAAATAAGGCTGATGTTGATGTATGGGTGAGGGGAATAAAATTTGTTCCCGAAAAGGAACTTCTGGAAAAATTTGAAACAGCGAACTTACAGAGAGTGACAGACAAGTCGCGACACTCGGAGAAAATGACTGATGAGGAAGTGATGAAAAGACTGCAAGGCTATTTTGCCGAAAATGAATATATGCAGCGTAAGGATTTTGAGAAACTGACGGGATTCAACTTGTCAAAATCGTCGAGGTATATAAAACTTCTGGTGGACAACGGTGTGTTGAAGAACATTGCTTCGAAATTCCATCCTGTCTATATCTTGGCAGGAAAGGAGTGACCGTGTCCACCAGAACTGTATTTTACTGTGCGAAGATGCCCGTTTCGGCATAATTGCCCGGGTATTCGTCACACCATGAAGGGCCGGTAATCTTTTTGTTCAGAGGTTTGTCCTGAAGAGGAGTGGAGAGTACCTTTACGAAATCCATGTCTATTCCTTCGATAGATGTGTATGGAAGAATTCTTGTTAACTCTTCTGCGGTGATGCCTTTTGGTGCTGTACCGTTCTCCCAGCCTTTTATGCCCGTAACATCTATGCCTGAACACACATTGCCTTCCCATTTCTGATTGGCTGAGTTGCCTTTTTCCTCGTACCAGATAGACTTTGTCTTGTTGTGGGAAGATATATAATTGTTGACAAATGTTATGTCGTGAGGCAATTCTGCTGCATCTCCAAAGGCTTTCAGACGTCTGTCATACATAGGCGCAAGGTTGAATGCTGTTCCTTGTACAGCTATAAAAGTATTGCTCACTACCACCATATCGTATGCCAGAGCGTGTTCGCTTGCTTTCGGTCCACAGTTGAAATATATACCTGCATATCCTCTGTCTTTCATCGTTTTAGGAAGATAAAAGAAATTATTGCCTATAATGTGGTTACTGCCCCAGATGTACATGCCGCCATAACCGTACATTTCGTCTGATCCTATGAATATGTTGTTCAGGGCAACCTGCTTGTCGCCATGACGGAAATTAAGTGTTCCGCGACAGTTGATGAATGTATTGGCGAAATATACATTCTCCATAGATTTGCTTGTCACAATCTCGGCTTCAGAGTCTTGTCTTTCAAACAGGTTGTGGTCTATCAGACATCTTCCGTAGTCTTTGCGCCAGTAGCCTACTCTGATACCGCCTCCGGCATTGCCTTTCTTTGGGGGATTGGAGAAATAGCAATAGCTGATGCGGTGATACATCGGTTTTCCAGGTTCTCCTTCAAGGGTTTTCTTTTTGGTGTTATTAAGATTTATAACCTGATCTTGGGTTGTTTTGCCTACAAATGCACAGTGGTGTATATGGCAATATTGAGGTACATGGCCTGTTTCGTCGAGATTGGTAGATATATATGATGAGTTAGCGTTATCGAAATCGTAGAACAGGCAGTCTGACACTTCGCAATGGTCGGCATAAATGCTTACTATACCAGGGCCGTGAGTTTTCCATTCGCTAGGATTCCTGCTGCCGTCCTTGAAATACAATCCCGACAGGTGGATGTAATCTCCGCGTAGTTCGATTGCTGAATTGCCGGAGATATATGCTTTGCCCGGGTTCTTGGCTTTTATGGTTATCATCTTGTCGCCTGTTCCGTCTGCAGTTACCGTAAGACGTAGGTCTCTGTATGTTCCGTCGGTCAATAGAATAGTATCGCTGGGTTTTACTGTTGCCGCAGCATTTACGAGGTCTTGCGTTGTGCCTACTGTAATGTTTTCAGCCATGACACAGGTGGCAAAGGCCAGTGATGGAAGAATTGATAATATGCGTTTCATTTTAAATTTATTATGAGAAATGATAAAAATATCCGACTGCTTTATAATCAGAATGATTAAGGCAGCCGGACATAATAGGTATTAATATTTTACCATGTCGGAAAGTATCTGTTCCTTATACCATGGGTCGTTTATTTCTTTCAGTTGTTTGCCCATAAGTGCCAGAAGCTCTTCTACTGCCTGTTTGTTCTCGTCAAGTGAAAGATTGTTCAGCTGATACGGGTCTTTCTCATCATCGAAAAGTAATGTCTTTGTAAGCTTGTTTTCCCTGTCGATGTAGAGTGCCAAAGTATATTTGTGTGTCTTTATACCTCTAGAACGTGGAAAATAGCTTATTACTTTTCCGTCTTTGTCTTTTTCTCCATCCATGTTCTGTATGTAGAGGGCTCCTTCAGGACGTACTATTGTCTCTGTGTTTTCTTCTTTGAAGAGTGGAGCGTAGTTATGTCCGTGTATTCCTTCTGGGATGAACTTTTCGAGGTTACACATAGCCAGCATTGTAGGCATGATGTCAGGAGTTGAAATCATCAGATTGTCAACTCTTGGGCGAAGGTGTCCCGGGTATCTGATGATGAAAGGAACATTCATTGACTCTGCATACGGTGAGTTCTTCGGATCATCGGTAAACTGGCTGCACATGGTCTCGCCGTGGTCGGAAGTAAATACTACTATTGTGTTCTTGTCTAATCCCATTTCTTTCAGGCAGTCGAGTATCATACCGAAGGCACGGTCAACACCTGTTACGGATGCGAAGTAATATCTTGCAGATTCGGATTTCTCACGTTTCTTGTCGGCATTAGGACGGATAAGCAGACTGTCAATAGGCTGGTCCTTATAGAGATTGAAATCTTCTTCCATACAGTCGTCAAGCGAACGGTATGGGCTGTGAGGAGGATTCATACCTACCATTATGAAGAACGGTTTGCTTGTGTCGCGCTGGTTTCTTTCATTTTTCAGATATGAAACGACTTCTTTCGCTTCGTGTATAGGCGACCATTCTTTTGGCTCGTGTTTCTTTCCGTCGTTGTCCCAATAATGCGGGTTCTTGTGTACGTCGAAAGTTCCGTAAGAATACCAGTAGTTGAATCCGTGACGTCTTTCCTTAGGAGTATATGCATCCCATGCAGGTATTCTCTCTTCTACATATTTGCCCGGGTTTTCCGGATCATTAGGGGTTGGAAAATCGGCGTGCAGTTTACCGAAGTATGCACAGTCGTATCCGTTCTTGCTGTAAACGTCGCTTATACATTCAAGGTCTGTGCGCAATGAGCTGATAGGACGGTTGGAGTTACAGTTCAAAGGTACTCCACTTTCGTTAGGATACATTCCTGTGAGAAGACTTCCACGGTGCGGACTACTCAAAGGACAGTTACTCATGGCATTTGAAAGCACGAGTGATTCTTTGGCAAATCTGTTTATGTTTGGAGTGTGTACTGGGTCAGCCTTGAAGTTGACGTTCTTGTTGAATTCCGGTTCGTTCCAGAAGCCCATAGCCATGTTTCTGTACTGATCCGGGAAAACATATACTACGTTAGGCATTTCCGGTGTTTTCTGCTCCTGCTTTTGTGCGCATCCGGCAGAAAAGAGTGACAGACCGGTAAGAGGAAGAATTAGATTTCTCATGATTTTTATAGCTTTGATTGATGGTTTCAAGAAAAAAATATCTGTATTGCGTATAGTGATGTCGAGATTCTTTTTCATCCCAAAGCAATACAGATATTTCTACGGGATTCTCCCGATTTGATTTTTAATTATTAACTTATTCTCTCTTGTAATTTATTTTCCTACAAATGGTAATGGCTGGTTGTTCTCCAGATTACGTTTGCGAACAATTGCTTCCTGATAGTAGTAGTCGGCGTAGTTCAATGGAACATCTATTTCCTGTCCGTGAGGAATACTACCTACAGAGTGCATAAGGATGAAATTACCGTTTTCACCAACTTTGGCTTTGTAGTTAGGAGAAGAAAGGTTTGTCAGAATCTTGTCTGCAAGTTCCTTATAGTTCTTTCCCGGGCAATAGCCATCCATTTCGTACAATGCAGATGCTATACATGCTGCAGCAGATGCGTCTCTTGGTTCGTTAGGAATGTTAGGAGCATCGAAGTCCCAGTATGGGATAAGGTCCTCAGGAAGGTTCTTGTCATTGAGGTAGAAGTTAAGAGTATTTTCTGCCTGGTCAAGATACTTCTTGTCGTGAGTGTAACGGTAGCATGTAGTGTATCCGTAGATAGCCCATGCCTGACCGCGAGCCCATGCTGATTCGTGTGCGTATCCCTGTGCTGTCTGGCGGCTGCGAACAGCTCCGTCTTTCAGTGCGTAGTCAACTACGTGGTAGCAGCTGTTGTCAGGACGGAAGTGGTTCTTCATTGTCTGGTCAGCGTGAGAAACCGCAATCTTGTGGAATGTAGAGTCGCCGGATAGTTTAGTAGCTTCGAAAAGCAATTCAAGGTTCATCATGTTGTCAATGATAACCGGGCATTCCCATCCGCGTTTACCCTGCCATCCGCGGTCAGCATCCCATGACTGGATTACACCTGCTCCCGGACGGAAACGAGTGGAAAGTGATTTTGCTGCTTCAACGATTACGTCAACATATTCTGGTTTGTCTGCAACTCTATATCCTGTAAGGTAGCTGCATCCTATCATGAAACCTACATCGTGATGCCATTTAAGGTATTTCACTGAATCAAGAGCTTCAGTATATTTCTCAGCAAGTTTTTTCCATTTCTCGTCTTTTGTCAGATCGTAGTCCAACCACATACTTCCAGGGAAGAATCCGCTTGTCCAATCATCGATAGGTACATAGTGAATATTTCCGTTCTTGTCAAGAGTACGAGGGTTGAGAATCTTACCGCTCTTTTCGATAATGTCTGTTTGAATGGTATGCTGTGCTACCATGTTGCTGATTTCGGCATCAATAAAACTTTCAGTCTTTTCAGGCTTTGTGCTGCATGATGCTAGTACTGCAGCAGACAAAAGTGCCAATCCTAAATTCTTTTTAATTTCCATGATATTAATAATTTGAATTTATTGCGCAAATATAAAATAAAAAAATGAATAAATAGTTGTCTTTTTATGTAATTTATCGGCTTAGTAAAGGTTCTTGGTTAAAAAAAATACGCAAATATGCGCTCGTGACGAAATAAAATGCTGTATATGCCTTTTTGAAGATCTATTTTTATAATATTTTTATATCTTTGCTCGACAAACAAGAAATCAATAAATACAATGAAAAAGTATCTTTTATTATTACCGGTTTTTTGGGGATGTTCGGTATATGCCCAGCAAAGTGAAATTAATCTGGCGTTTGAGAATTATAAGAAATATTATAATGTAGAATCTGTTGAAGCCAGTTCGGATAAAACAGAGGCTATAAAAAGATTGCGCAGCTATTTTCACGAGAATCCTTATAGGTTGAAAGTTTTGAAAGATGGTGTGAAGGCACGCGAGTATGTTTCTTTGCTTACCGGGAATGGTACATTTTCTGATATGGATGCGACGGAAAAAGCTTTTGAGGAGAACGATGCATATAATAAAGGTTTTGCAAATACATCGGACGATAAGGTGGGAATCTTTATAGGCGATGCGCTGGAAAGAATCTTTCAGATATGCAGCGCTTACAGAATGGGATACCTGCCCGCTGAAGAAGCTTTGTCTGATAAGGTAATGAAAGCAATAAAACATTATGGTATGCTGGAAATCTCACGTCCTAATGACAAACCGCGTTTCCATGCTTCATGTTTTGCTATTCCTACTGCTGCTGTAAATATTTATTTTGCAATGGTTGACTTGATGGACAAGGCTGAAAAAGGAGAAGCCGGTCCTTTGGTGACAGATGCCTGTGATATGTTGAAGGTAGTAGGTCTTCAGGCATGGACACAACCATTGAGAAATGATGCTACAGATAATAATGTGGTTTCTATCGAGAGATTTCGTAATCACGTGTGGTGGGTTGGAGGCAATGCTTTGGCATACCGTTCGTTGTTGCCTGTAGCAGCCATGTATAGCTCTGTTCCTATGGTTGATTTGCTTGCTGAAGTATGCCAGAGAAGTATAAGTATGACTTCGCAGGTGACTTACGAAGAGTCGTTCTGGACAGAAGGCTTTACAGCAGATGGTGCGGGATGGGGACACGGTATGCAGTGCCTGGTTTGGGGATATCCTATAGACGGGGCTTCAAATGCACTCAATATGCTTACAATGCTGCGTGGTACTCCATGGGCACAACAGTTGGATAAAACAAACACTGATGCCCTGATGAACTTTTTCAGAGGGGGAAGTTGGTATTATTATAAAGGTTACAGACTTCCAGGACTTGATAGAGGGTCATATGTTTATAATCCAAATGAAAAAAGTATCCCATATGCAAAAATGTTGGATGGGGTAGTGAAAAACTGGCTTTCTTCTTTTAGTGCAGAAGAACAGAAAGAACTTATGGCATTACAGAAGGAAGTGAAGACAAACAGAATTTTCATGGATGGATATTCTGACGGAATGTATAAAGGTGTGAGATGGTTTTTCAATAACGATGACCTTATAAAGAAAAACTCAGATTATCATATAGATATAAATATGGCTTCATTCAGAACGGATGGTCTGGAAAGTGCGGCTTTTGCGGATAATTATAATTTCTATCCTACTGATGGAGCTACGTTGTTCCAGCGTGATGGTGATGAGTATTTCAAAGTTATGGGAGGCTGGGATGTGACGGCCATGCCTGGTGTAACTGCAAGAGAAGGAATGGATAGACTTGTTCCTGTGACAAACTGGAGAGGGTATTGCAGTAAGCATAACTTTGCGGCAGGAGCAACAGACGGTGGTGAGAATGGAGTGGCAGGAATTATTTTTGAAAAAATGAACGGCTCCGAAAAGAAAGGCGTAAATGACAAAGGTGATGCCGGTAAAGCTGAAAATGAAATGCTTTATGGTTTTAAGGTCTATAAAGGATATTTCATTCTGGGAGATTATTTTGTGGCTTTAGGTGCCGGACTTACCAATATGGAACCTGAAATAGAAGGTGATTTGCGCACCACCATTGACCAGACTGCATGGGAGAATGATGTGTGTATTGTAAAGAATGGTAAGATAAGTCCTGTAAACGAAGGTGAAGCTGTGGTATTGAAGTCAGACATGAAAAATCCGGTATGGTTGTCACAGACCGGAAAATTCTGTTATACTGTCCTACCTGAATTCACCAATAAAGCATTTGTATCATGTGAAACACGTCCTACTGACTGGAAGAAACTTAATCCTTCCAATAAGATAACACCGTCAATGCCTAAAAACGTGAATATTCTGAGAATTTGGGCAGAGCATGGACGTAAACCAGTAGATGACAAATACGGATATGTGGTATATGCCGGTAAAGGAATTCCTGAAGGGAAATTGCCGTTTGAGGTTATGAGTAATGACACGTTGGTGCAGGCTGTTAGGTCACTGGACAAAACAGTAGTGCAGGCAGTCTTCTATCCTGGTAATAAAGGATTGAAATATAAGGGCTTGTCAATGTCGGTTTCAGAGCCTGCTGCAGTTATGGTGCAGAAAACAGACGGGAAATATAGAATTTCTGTTACAGAGGCTACTATGAATCCGGCCATAAAGAGTCTTACAATAACAATAAATGGAAAACAGTATGAAGTGACTCTTCCTGAAGGAATACGTTGCGGAAGTTCGGTAACCGCTGAATTTAAAATTTAATATATCTGTCAGTAGCCTATGATAGCCCTTGTGGATTGTAATAATTTCTTTGTATCGTGCGAGAGAGTGTTCCGTCCTGATTTGAGGAACACTCCTTGTGTGGTACTGTCAAACAATGACGGTTGTGTGATAGCCCGCAGTAATGAGGCAAAGGCATTAGGTATAAAGATGGGGGCACCTTTTTATCAGGTCAGGCAATTGCTTGAGGATAATGGCGTTGCTGTATTCAGCAGTAATTATGTGCTGTATGGCGATATGAGCCGCAGGGTTATGACGCTACTGTCGGCATGTACGCCAAAACTGGACATATATTCCATAGATGAGGCTTTCATGGATATGTCAGGAATGGGAAACCCGGAAGAACTTTCTGTATATGCGCATGATATAGTGAAATATATTACCAGAGGAACAGGAATACCTATATCTCTTGGAATTGCGCCTACCAGAACTTTGGCAAAAATGGCAAGTAAATTTGCCAAAAAGTATAAGGGCTATCATTCAGTATGTATGATTGATACTGATGAAAAAAGAGAGAAGGCACTGAAACTTTTTGATATAGCCGATGTGTGGGGGATAGGACGCAGGATAGCCAGAAGGCTGAAAAGCATAGGAGTGGAGACGGCATGGGATTTTGTGCAGAAATCCGAGGCGTGGGTGAGAAGAGAATTGACTGTGACAGGTGTACGCACATGGAAGGAATTGAGAGGAGAAAGTTGTATCAGTATAGAGGAATTGCCTAATAAGAAGTCTATATGTACAAGTCGCAGTTTTCCTGACGAAGGAATTAGTGACCTTGGTCTGATGGAAGAAGCTGTTGCCAATTTTGCATCTCAATGCTCTAGAAAACTTAAAGAAGATGGTACTGTATGTGGAGCTATGAGCGTGTTTGCATATACAAGCAGGTTCAGGAATGACTTGCCAAGTGATTATATGCAGTTTAATGTGTATTTCCCCGTCCCTACAAATGATATGATGGAACTTGTTTCAACGGCAGTAAAAGTGTTGAGGGAAAACTGGAAAACCGACGGTAGATGCTATTACTATAAAAAAGCCGGAGTGGTGGTATGGAATACTTGCAGCGACAATGCCGTACAGGGGGATTTGTTTGATGTTGTAGATCGTGAAAAGAGGGCTTCATTGACAAAAGCCATTGATGAGATTAACCGTAAAAATGGATTTAATACCGTGCGACTTGCTGTACAAGGTTATGACATGAAATGGGGACTTAAAAGGGAACATGTGTCCAAACGTTTTACAACAAACATAAATGATATAATTGAGGTGCATCTGGATTGATCCTGTTTCTATTCTCTTTTCCTTTTCGACCTTATCAGCTGCCTCTTTATATTATATGTGAGTACTCCCCATACAATAAAATCATTTTCTTCTGTAATTTTTATCGGAGGATAGTCTTCATTACCGGGAACAAGCCAAAGATTGCATTCGTTTTCATCTTTCATTATTTTTTTGAGAGTGAATTCTCCATCGATAAATGCCACTACTATATCTCCGTCAACAGGCTCAATGGATTTGTCTATTACCAGAAGATCGCCATCTGATATTCCAAAGCCTGTCATTGAATTGCCTACGGCACGGGCATAAAATGTTGTGGCAGGATGTAGCACCAGTTCCTTGTTTAAGTCGATGCTGTCTGTCATATAGTCCTGAGCCGGACTGGGAAATCCTGCACGTATGCCTTCTGTGGCAAAAGGCAAATCCAGTTCTGTACTTAAATCCGCTGAATAGAATATTAGTTTCATGTCTGCAAAGTTAAATAAATATCCGTATCTTTGTAACGGATTAATAATGATTAATATGGCATTTGAAGCAACAAAAAGAGAATGGGGCGAATTATACGCTTTTTTTAGAATTCTGGCGGATGGTAATGTCTCTGCGGGAACTCCTGATGTGAAACCTGATGAAACGAATGTGATACCGGTTGCAATGGTACAGCGTGAGGAACATGATGGTACGCGTCAATACATCATTGAGAAGGATTATATAAGAATTAAGGGCGAGAACATCGACAAGCAGATACCAAGAGAGGATTTTGAAACTGTGGCTGAACTCATCCGCGAAGCTATAAAAAATACTTCAGGCAATGATGTTATGTCGCCTGATGGGGTAGAGGAATTCCTTGATGAAGTGGCTATTTTCAATCTTGAGGCGCAGACAGAGGATCGTACGGATTTTTCTGTGGCTTTCTATGATGTAAATGCTCCTCTTGTAGGATTTTGTGTGCGCTCCAGACTGGGAGGTAAAATGTTGCCTTTGTTGGATGGTGGCCGTTCTGCCAATTTCAAGTTCGAACAGACTGGTATCAAGTTTGCAGTGCCTACAATTAATAAAATAAATGCGGAAGGCGAGGAGGACGACGTGACAACACGAATGTTGATGATAGAACGCCTTGGAGGCGTATTAAAATATAATGATGTTGCCGACAAGATATTCAGAAGCAATCTTTCGTTGATAGACTTGCATGCAGGCCGTATGTTTGCGGAGATGGTACGTATAATGTGGCTTGACGGTATTACAAAAGTTTCCGAGCTTACAGAAGAAATAAAGAAACTTAATCCGCTTAAAATAAAGGATGAACTGATAAACAAGCACGGCTACTATGAATATAAGGTAAAGGAGTTGCTTTTGGCGCTGGCTATGGGTATGCGTCCTGCCAAGATGTATAATGGCACTGAATCGGCAATTTCCGGTTTTATGTTTGTTACTTCTGAAGGTGAGGTATTGTGTTATCAGAAAGCATACAGACAAGTGTTTGCCGATTTCCTTTATTATAACACACGCCTGGAAAAAGGTTCTACAGAAAA
Organism: Bacteroides sp. ET336; assembly: GCF_024733815.1. Taxonomy (NCBI): domain Bacteria; kingdom Pseudomonadati; phylum Bacteroidota; class Bacteroidia; order Bacteroidales; family Bacteroidaceae; genus Bacteroides; species Bacteroides sp. ET336. Next base: position 60,366 of record NZ_JANRHK010000016.1, on the reverse strand, counting down.
AGATAAATACGGCTACCTTGAACGTGAAAATGGCGTATATTATTTTAAACTGAATTTTAAGATTGGACTTTTGAAACGCTGATAATTGATAAAGGCTTATGAAGCAATTCATTAATATTGAATTTTCATAAGCCTTTATTGTAATGGAGATATACAAAAAAGACATCTTATTAAAGATGTCTTTTTTTGTGACCGCGACAGGATTCAAACCTGTAACCGGCTGATCCGTAGTCAGCTACTCTATTCAGTTGAGCTACGCGGCCAAAGCCATATTTTTGTTAAAATTAAAGAGTGACCGCGACAGGATTCAAACCTGTAACCGGCTGATCCGTAGTCAGCTACTCTATTCAGTTGAGCTACGCGGCCAATGCTATATTTTTGTTAAAATTAAAGAGTGACCGCGACAGGATTCAAACCTGTAACCGGCTGATCCGTAGTCAGCTACTCTATTCAGTTGAGCTACGCGGCCATATCTTTTTTTAACGGGTGCAAAGGTATGCCTTTATTTTTAATTGTGCAAGCTTTTGAGAGATTTTTTTGAAGAAAAATAAAAAATATTTGTTTATTGCATGAATCTCTCTCCAAAAATCTGCCATCCTAGGGAAATTCCGGCATTCCAATTCTTATTTGGCGAGCTGTAGTAGTTCAAATATGCACTTACAGAGCCGAACGGCAATCTTACGACTAATGATAAATCTCCCATATATTCAAATTTGCTGAATATTTTGCCGTAAGTAGCCTTATTTGTTTCATTGCAATATATTGGGAAGAAAGGAACAAAGCCGTATATGCCTAATCTGGCATGTACCATATTATTGAATTTATAAACCGGTATGACTCCTAAACCTGCAAACTGGTTGGCTCTGAAGGCTTCGTTATAACTGATCTTGCTGTGTGGAGTAGGAGAGAATTCTCCTGCCTGCATCATGGTGGCACGATAGTTATTGCTGAAGTTGCGTGAAGAGTAATAAGCGTGCAGATAAGAACCTAATGATATTTTCTTCCCAAGACGGAAGTATTTTTCAAGTTCGTATGAAATCTGCAGCCATGCCTGAGTATATTTGAAATTACCGTCGTATGGGTCGGTTCCGGTACCTTGTTCAAATCTTTCCGTTCCCCAGTAAATATTTGCCGCAAGTCTTTCCCTTTTTCCGTTTACAGCATAAAGCTTGCTGTCGAGGGTGTTTCCTTCCATTACTACGGAGCCTCCCAATATCTCGTATTTGCTTTTATCTCTTGCGCTGTTCGTGAAATCTATTACATTGGTCTGGAAATATTGGTCGTAAAGACTTGCTATGCCTATTCCAAATTCAGCTTTGTGTTTGCTCAGGAATGGCATACTAATATATGCTTTCAGGAACCTTTCGTCTTTCTTATTGAAAACAGGACTGTTTATCTGGTTAAAGAAGTTTTGTGTCTGTCCCTTATAGTCGAATGATGATAATGACATTATCATTCTATACGATGTCGGAATTTCTGTTTGCAGGTCTATTTTTCCTGTAAGCTGTAGATTGTTATATATCTGTCCCAACTGTCCTTCGATGGCAAACTCTTTGGAGTATTTTCCAAGATTATGGTATGATGCCCCCAAATAAATTTGGTTCGCTCCGTTTGAACCTACATTACCGCCTATCCTTAATGATATATCTTCTGCTATTTTTACATCCAGTATAAGTGTAAATGTGCTGTCATTATAGTCATATTGAGCATGTGGCAATATTTCTTCAATCATATTGTCTGATAACAGTCTGAAATATCCTTTTCTCAAGTCTTCCAGACTGAAGATTTCATTGTCTTTTGCATGGAATCCTCGTATAATATATTTTTTCTGCTGCTCGTTGGTGCCGTTTATTATTATTTTTCTGAATTTGAATTCCGGCATCTCACGTTTGAAGTCAATACGTTTTTTCTCAAGCATTCTGTAGCTTGTTCTTCTGGATATCCTTTGTTTTATGGAATCCATTAACTGTATGGTTCTGTTATAACCGATATCGTGTAGTTCATCGTATCTGTCGAAATCCATTAAACTTACATCGGTGTATTTGAATGTCATCATTATGCCTAATGAATCAGGAATAGAATAGTCTGTCTTTTGCATAATCATGTTTTCCAGCTGTCCCATGATGTCGCCTTCCTTGGGCTTGCTTGGATTTGAGCTGACTACGCTGCCTATTATTACATCCGGATGGAAGTCTTTTATCATGGTAGATACGGGGAAATTGTCATATATACCTCCGTCGTATGCCAATACAGAATCTATTTCAATAGGTTTGAACATTCCCGGAAAGCTCATTGATGCCCTTACGGCATCTCCAAGGTCTCCTTTGTCCATTATGAGCGCTTTTTTGTTATACACATCCGAAGCGACACATCTGAATGGAATGAAAAGATTGTCGAAATTGCCTTTGCACTTTGCTGTTGCCTGAGCATATAATTCAACGAATACAATGTTCATGTGCATAGGATCGACAACGCTTGATGGCAAAAAACGTGGTTTTACCTTTTTTGCCATTTTCATATTAGACAGATGTATATTGATAAATTCCGGTGTGGTAGGATTCATCTTGAAATAGTACATGTAGTCTTCTTCTATACCTCCGGATGAGTACCATTTCTTGAAGTCAGGCGATTTGAGCATTTTTTCCATATCATCAGGAGAATAGCCCATGGCATATAATGAGCCTACAATGGCTCCCATAGATGTTCCTGTAATATAGTCTATAGGTATGTTGTTTTCTTCCAAAGCACGTATTATTCCTATATGTGTCATTCCCTTTGCACCGCCACCACTAAGAACCAATCCGACTTTTTGTGCGAATATTGAACCACTTATATGGATTATTAGAAATAATATTAGTGCAAATGCTTTTTTCATACCATCTTTAAGTAATGATTGTGTTACGTAATTGTCAATTATCAAAGATACTCAAATTTTATATCTAAGTCGAATTATATCCGTATTTTTTTATTGTTTGACATAAAATCGCATTTGTTTACTCTGACCGGTGTTTCCCCAGGCTGTTAGTCGCTGTGCTTTGTTGCTAAATATGCATATATAATATGCATTTCGATTTGTATCTATAAGGTGAAAAATAGGGCTATGCCATTTTGGTATAACGGCATAGCCCTAAATATTAATAATGTTGGGATTAAATCATTTCGATGCTTCTCTTTACGAAGTTTGTAAGAGCTTCACCCTTCAGCATTCCGTTCTGCAGTAATGCCAGGTCAATAAGCTGATGTACAACTTTGTTTCCGGCTGCATATTCATTCAAAATGCTGTTTTTCTGATTTTTCTGTTCATCAAGTTTCTTTTCTACATCTTTCAGCTCGTCTTTTTCGGCAACAGGGATTTCTTCATCTTTCTTGCCTTCGTGAGCTTTACGGAGTTCGCTTTCTCTGAGTGACAGTATAGCTATTTCAGATTCTACAGGAACCAATTTTTCGGCGCATGCTGTTTCTGTGTCGCTCAAAACCTGTTTGATCAGTTTATGGTCGCTGTTCAGTACAAGGCTGTACATATCAGGCATTTCTCCATAGAAGCTCATTCCCGGCTGAATATTTGCCATTTCCTTCATACGGCGCATATATTCGGCCTGAGTGATTATTATCGGAGAACCGTTTTCGCCCATAGCCTGAGTTTCTACATGGAATTCAGTCTTCTGCAGTTTTGGCATCTGACCGCTGAATACTGTAGAAAGTATGCTGCGCTTGTCTTCTTTCAACTCTTCGCCTTTCTGTTCGTCTTTTACAATCAGACGGTCTATAACATCGCTGTCAACACGTGTGAAACGGCTCTTTTCCAGTTTCTGTTCCAGCATGTTTATCATCGGAACATCAAGCTGTCCGTCCATCATCAGTACGTTGTAGCCTTTGTTTACGGCTGCATCGATATAAGCATACTGCTCGTCACGGTTGTTTGCATACAAGTAAATCAGGTTGCCATCTTTGTCGGTCTGGTTTCCGCTGATAAGAGTCTTGTATTCTTCCTGAGTGTAATATTTGCCTTCTGTATCTTTGAAGAGTGCAAATTTGTCAGCTTTAGAATAGAAGTCCTCTTGAGTCAACATTCCGTAGTTGATGAAAATCTTCAGGTCATCCCATTTGTTTTCAAATTCTTTACGGTCGTTCTTGAAGATTGACTGAAGTCTGTCTGCAACTTTCTTTGTTATGTATGTAGAAATCTTCTTTACGTTAGAGTCGCTCTGCAGGTACGAACGTGATACGTTAAGCGGAATATCCGGAGAATCGATTACACCGTGAAGCAATGTCAGGAAGTCAGGAACGATACCTTCTACCGAGTCTGTTACATAAACCTGATTGCAGTATAACTGTATCTTGTTTTTCTGCAAGTCGATGTTGCTCTTTATTTTCGGGAAGTAGAGTACACCAGTCAGATTGAACGGATAGTCAACATTCAAATGTATCCAGAACAAAGGCTCGTCTGACATAGGGTAGAGGTCTCTGTAGAATTTCTTGTAGTCCTCGTCCTTAAGTTCGCTTGGCTTCTTTGTCCATATAGGGCATGTGTCGTTTATGATGTTGTCTTCGTCAGTATCCACCTGCTTGCCGTCTTTCCATTCTTTTTTCTTTCCGAATGCTACAGGCACAGCCAGGAAGCGGCAATATTTGTTCAACAATCCTTTCAGACGGTTTTCTTCAAGGAATTCCTTGCAGTCATCATCGACATAAAGTATGATGTCTGTACCACGGTCAGCCTTTTCAGTTTCCTCAAGAGTGAACTCAGGACTTCCGTCACAAGTCCATTTTACAGCCTGTGCACCTTCCTGGTATGATTTGGTTACGATTTCCACCTTCTTTGCTACCATGAAAGCAGAGTAGAAACCTAAACCGAAATGACCGATGATTGCGTTTGCATCGTCTTTATATTTGGCTAGGAAGTCATTTGCACCTGAAAATGCAATCTGGTTGATATATTTGTCTATTTCTTCAGCAGTAAGACCAAGTCCGCGGTCTGAAATTACGATAGTGTCGTTTTCAGCTTTTACTCTAATGGTAAGGTCTCCCAATTCACCCTTGAATTCTCCTTTCGAAGCAAGAGTCTTCAACTTCTGTGTCGCGTCAACAGCGTTTGAAACAAGTTCGCGCAAGAAAATTTCATGGTCACTGTATAAGAACTTTTTAATGATGGGGAATATGTTTTCTGTAGTTACCCCGATATTACCTTTTTGCATATCTGTTATGTTTTTTATTAATAAATCGTGATTTTATGATATTTGGAAATATCGACGTGAATTCTATCAGCAAAATAAATGCCATACGTTTGATGACTGACATTATGTCATGACTGTTTAGGCTAATTGTGGAGCGTTATTGATGGCGGAATAATTAAAAAATAAAATGCTTTGTCATTTTAGGCAAAATAACAAAGCATTTTAAGTAAAACGTCAAAGCGTTTTTTATGTCATTTCAACAGGAAATCGTTGATTGCTTTTTCCAGGTCCTCTTTTGGTAGTGCTCCTTGTGCAACCTGAGGCATTTTGTCCATCGGAATAAACAGCAGGGTAGGAAGGCTGGTTATGCCAAAAGCTGCAGCAAGTTCGCGTTCCTTGTCTGTGTTCACCTTATATATAATAATCTTATCTTTATATTTCTGGGCAAGGCTTTCCAATGTTGGAGACAACATGCGGCAAGGTCCGCACCAGTCAGCATAGAAATCTACGATGGCAGGTTTCTTTCCGTTATAAATCCATTTATCAGGATTCTTTTCATAATCATATATTTTCTCCACGAATTCTGTCTTTCCTATATGTATAACTTTGCCGTTGCTGTCAGATGATACGGATTGGGCTTTAGTGGAAAGAGCTATGATAACGGCAGATGCTAAGAAAAATAATAGTCTTTTCATATCAAATTAATGTTTTAGTGTGAATGATTTGTTTTATCAGATGATTTTCTTTTGCAAATATATCAATTTTATTATTGGTTTACAACAGTCTTTATCTATTGTATTATAGATAAAAACTATAATGGAGACAGAAGCAAAAAGCAATGATAAATGCATGTTGCAGACCAAATAAGTATTTGTTTATAACTGTTCTTTTAAATAAGGAAAAAATTCCTTATTTATCTGTCGAAAAAGTTCTTTTTTACTTATTTTTTCTTTAATTTTGCGGCAAAATTTAAAAACCATTTTTTATAACCCGATATGGCAAATGTAATTAAATTACGTAAAGGCCTGGACATCAACTTGAAAGGTAAGGCAGCTGCAGAAGTTGTGGCTGTAAAGGCACCTGGGTTCTATGCTATAGTACCGGATGACTTTACAGGAGTAACTCCTAAGGTAGTCGTTAAAGAACAAGAGTATGTAATGGCCGGAGGACCCTTGTTTATTGACAAGAATCATCCTGAACTGAAATTTGTTTCGCCAGTTAGTGGCGTAGTGACAAGCGTAGAGCGCGGAGCTAGACGTAAGGTAATGAGTATTACTGTAGAGGCAGCAGCCGAACAGGATTACGAAGAATTCGGTAAGCAGAATGTATCTGCCATGAGTGCAGAGGCAGTTAAGGAACTTCTTCTTAATTCAGGTATGTTCGCTTTCTTCAGGCAGCGTCCTTACGATGTAATCGCAGATCCGACAGTGGCTCCAAGAGCTATCTTCGTTTCTGCTTTCGACACAAATCCGCTTGCTCCTGACTTTGAAGTAGCTCTGAAAGGCGAAGAGAACAACTTCCAGGCAGGACTTGATGCTTTGGCTAAATTGGCCAAGACTTATTTAAGTATTAGTGTTAACCAGAAGTCAGCAGCTCTTACACAGGCTAAGAACGTTACTGTAACAGCTTTCGACGGACCTCATCCTGCAGGTAATGTTGGTGTTCAGATCAACAACATCGCTCCTGTAAACAAAGGTGAAACTGTCTGGACTATCGACCCACAGGCTGTAATCTTCATCGGACGTCTGATGAACACAGGACGTGTTGATATGACTCGTACAGTAGCTATCACAGGTTCTGAAGTTAAGAAACCGGCTTACTGCAAACTGAAAGTTGGTGCTCTGCTTACAGACATCCTTGCAGGTAATGTAAATAAGGATAAGGAACTTCGCTACATCAGCGGTAATCCTTTGACAGGAAAACAGATTCCTGCCAACGGTTTCCTTGGCGCATTCCACAGTCAGGTAACTGTAATCCCTGAAGGTAACGATGTTCACGAAATGTTGGGATGGATCATGCCTCGTTTCAACGAGTTCAGTACAAGCCACTCATATTTCAGCTGGTTGATGGGCAAGAAAGAATATACTCTTGACGCTCGTATCAAAGGTGGAGAACGTCACATGATTATGTCAAACGAATACGACCGCGTACTTCCTATGGATATTCTTCCTGAATATCTTATCAAAGCTATCATTGCCGGTGATATCGACCGCATGGAACAGCTTGGTATCTACGAAGTAGCTCCTGAAGATTTCGCTATCTGCGAGTTCGTATGTTCTTCGAAGATGGAACTTCAGCGTATTGTCCGCGAAGGTCTTGACATGCTCCGTCGTGAAATGTGTTAATATATATAATGTGTATATAAGAATATAAATAATAATGAAAGCGTTAAGAAATTATATCGATAAGATAAAGCCAAACTTTGAAGAGGGCGGCAAATACCAGGCTTTCCGTTCTGTATTCGACGGTTTCGAAACATTCCTTTTCGTTCCGAATACAACATCTAAGACTGGTACGCACATCCACGACGCTATAGACAGCAAACGTATCATGTCTATCGTGGTTATTGCGCTTATACCGGCATTGCTGTTCGGTATGTATAACGTAGGTTACCAGCACTATGCTTTTGCAGGCATCGAAGGTAGCTTCATTCAGAAATTCGGTTACGGTTTTCTTGCCGTATTGCCAAAAATCATCGTTTCATACGTTGTAGGTCTTGGAATCGAGTTCGTTGTAGCTCAGTGGAAGAAGGAAGAAATTCAGGAAGGTTTCCTTGTTTCTGGTATGTTGATTCCTATGATTGTTCCTGTTGACTGTCCGTTGTGGATGCTTGCCGTAGCTACAGCATTCTCTGTAATCTTCGCTAAGGAAGTATTCGGTGGTACAGGTATGAACATCTTCAACCCTGCATTGATTACACGTGCATTCTTGTTCTTCGCTTATCCTACTAAGATGTCCGGTGACACTGTATGGGTGGCTAGCAACAGCATTTTCGGTTTAGGCAAGACTGTAGATGGGTTGACTGCCGCTACTCCGTTGGGTGTGGCAAAAGTTGCCGAATGCCCTGACTTCTCTTGGGACATGGTGACTGGTTTGATACCTGGTTCCATTGGTGAGACCAGTGTGATTGCCATTGCCATCGGTGCCGTGATTTTGTTATGGTCGGGTGTGGCAAGCTGGAAAACGATGCTGTCTGTATTTGTAGGAGGTGCCGTGATGGGTTTGGTGTTCAACCAATGGGGACCTGATACTGCGATAGCCCACATGCCTTGGTATGAACATTTGTGTTTGGGCGGTTTTTGTTTTGGTGCCGTATTTATGGCGACCGATCCTGTCACTTCTTCACGTACGGAGAACGGCAAATATATTTATGGATTCCTGATTGGTGCCATGGCAATCATAATACGTGTGCTCAACCCCGGTTATCCTGAGGGCATGATGCTTGCTATCCTGCTGATGAATATCTTTGCGCCGCTGATTGACTATGTGGTAGTGCAGAACAATATTTCGCGTCGTGCAAAACGTGCTATGTCTAACAAATAAAAAACCGAAAATACGATGAATACGAATAGTAACTCTTATACTATCATTTATGCTTCGGTAATGGTTGTTATCGTAGCATTCTTGCTGGCTTTCGTAAATTCTTCTTTGCGCGACCTGCAGGGAAAGAACGTAGAGCTGGATACGAAAAAACAAATTCTTTCGGCTTTGGGTATCCGTGAAGTGGAAAATGCGGAAGCCAAATTTGCCGAAGTAGTGAAAGAAGATATGCTGGTGGCTGAAGACGGTTCGCTGAAGCCGTACGAAGGCAGTTTTGTTACCGGATATGAGAAAGCATATAAGGAAAAAGGAGAAGCCCATATTTTCGTCTGCGAAATAGACGGACAGAAGAAGTACGTTATTCCTGTTTACGGAACAGGATTGTGGGGTGCCATCTGGGGTTATGTGGCTTTGAACGATGACAAGGATACGGTTTACGGCACTTACTTCTCACATGCATCAGAAACTCCAGGATTGGGCGCGGAAATCGCTACCGAGCATTTTCAGAATGAATTCAAAGATAAAAACGTGCTGGACGGAGATGCTATCGGGCTGGATGTCGTAAAGAATGGAAAGGTCGATAAGCCTGAATTCCAGGTGGACGGTATTTCAGGAGGTACGATTACTTCAGTTGCCGTAGGACAGATGCTGAAGAACTGCATGGGAAACTATACCAAGTTTTTAACCGCTAAAGAATAATAGGAGGAGAAATTAATATGGGAAATTTATTTTCAGCCAAGAATAGGGAAGTGTTCTCCAACCCGATAAGCATGAATAATCCGGTCACCGTGCAGGTGCTGGGTATTTGTTCGGCACTTGCCGTAACTTCAAAACTAGAGCCGGCCATCGTGATGGGGCTTTCGGTAACCATTATTACCGCATTCTCGAATGTGGTTATTTCGTTAATCCGCAAGACAATTCCAAACCGTATCCGTATCATTGTCCAGTTGGTGGTTGTTGCCGCGTTAGTGACTATAGTAAGCGAAATGCTTAAGGCTTTTGCATACGATGTAAGCGTTCAGCTTTCAGTGTATGTCGGCCTGATTATCACCAACTGTATCCTGATGGGACGTCTTGAAGCGTTTGCGATGGCAAACGGTCCTTGGGAATCTTGTCTTGATGGTCTCGGCAACGGATTGGGCTATGCCAAGATTTTGGTCATTGTGGCTTTCATCCGCGAGCTTTTAGGCTCTGGCACGTTGTTGGGATTCAATGTACTGAACTATCCGGCTATTAGCGAGGCAGGCTATGTGAATAACGGATTGATGCTGATGCCGCCGATGGCGTTGATTATCGTGGCTTGCCTGATATGGTACCAGCGTGCGAAGCATCCTGAATTACAAGATAAGGAATAACAAGTAAAGGAAAGACATTATGGAACATTTTTTCAGTTTATTAGTCCGCTCCATCTTTGTGGACAATATGATATTCGCATTCTTCTTGGGTATGTGTTCATACCTAGCTGTTTCGAAGAATGTGAAAACAGCTGTCGGCTTGGGCATAGCCGTGACTTTTGTATTGGTGGTGACTTTGCCTGTCAACTATTTGCTTCAGACTAAGGTATTGTCTGCCGACGGCATCTTGGGCATCGACCTCAGCTTCTTGAGCTTTATCCTCTTTATTGCCGTTATTGCGGCGATTACACAATTGGTAGAAATGATTGTGGAGCGTTTCAGCCCTTCGCTGTATGCCTCGCTGGGTATTTTCCTGCCATTGATAGCCGTGAATTGTGCCATCATGGGAGCCTCTTTGTTCATGCAGCAGCGTATCAACCTTACTCCTTCAGACCCGAAATACATCGGAGGCGTCGCTGATGCCATCTCTTATGCATTAGGTTCAGGTCTGGGCTGGATGCTGGCTATCGTAGGCCTGGCTGCCATCCGTGAAAAAATGGCTTACTCTGATGTGCCGGCTCCGCTGAAAGGGCTTGGTATCACTTTTATCACTGTGGGTCTGATGGCTATGGCATTTATGTGTTTCTCTGGTTTGAACATCTAATAAAGAAAGGAATAAGACAATGGATATGAATTTTATTTTGGCAAGCATTGGAGTATTCCTTGTGACTATTCTGGTGTTGGTAGTAATCCTTCTGGTTGCTAAGAATTTTCTTGTTGCTTCCGGTAAGGTTAAGGTAACAATAAACGGTGAAAATCAGTTGGAGGTTGAATCAGGTTCTACGCTGCTCAATACGTTGGCAGTGAACAACGTATTCCTTCCTTCGGCATGTGGAGGTAAGGGTTCATGCGGTCAGTGCAAGTGTCAGGTTGTAGAAGGTGGCGGCGAAATTCTTCCTTCCGAAGTAAGCCACTTCAGCCGCAAACAGCAGAAAGACCACTGGCGTCTTGGCTGTCAGGTAAAGGTCAAGGGTGATATGTCAATAAAGGTTCCTGAATCAGTAATGGGTGTCAAGGAATACGAATGTACGGTTATCTCCAACAAGAACGTCGCTACATTTATAAAGGAATTCAAAGTGCAGCTTCCTGCAGGAGCCCATATGGACTTTATCCCCGGTTCATATGCGCAGATTAAGATTCCTAAATTTGAAATGGATTACAACAAGGATATCGACAAGAGCCTTATCGGTGACGAATATCTTCCTGCATGGGAAAAATTCGGTTTGTTCGGCTTGAAATGTAAGAACGAAGAGGAGACTATCCGTGCTTACTCTATGGCTAACTACCCGGCTGAAGGTGATGTATTCATGTTGACAGTACGTATCGCTACTCCTCCGTTCAAACCGGACCGCAGCGGTTTCATGGATGTAAATCCAGGTATAGCCTCTTCATACATCTTTACTCTGAAACCGGGCGACAAGGTGTTGATGAGTGGTCCTTACGGTGATTTCCACCCGATTTTCGATTCCAAGAAAGAAATGATTTGGGTAGGAGGTGGTGCCGGTATGGCTCCTTTGCGTGCACAGATTATGCACATGACACGTACTCTGCATACTACAGACCGCGAACTTCACTACTTCTATGGTGCTCGTGCTTTGAACGAAGTGTTCTATCTTGAGGATTTCTTGGCACTGGAAAAAGATTTCCCGAATTTCCACTTCCATCTTGCGCTTGACCGTCCTGATCCAGCAGCTGATGCTGCCGGTGTTAAATATACTCCGGGATTTGTTCATCAGGTTATGCTTGACACATATCTGAAGAATCACGAAGCTCCTGAAGATATTGAATACTACATGTGTGGTCCTGGTCCGATGTCGAATGCAGTTGTCAAGATGCTTGACAGCCTTGGCGTTGAATCTTCTTCTATCATGTATGATAATTTCGGTGGATAATATCTGACTACATATATAAAGCCCGGTACATTAAAGTATCGGGCTTTATTTTTATGTATATTGCATTAATATTAAAATGACATTATTGTTCATTATGTCGCGCATTTCTTGATACATGTCAACAAATGACGGCATAAATGAATATTTCCTTTCATTTGTTTTTCCGTTATCGAAAACGTGCTTATCTTTGCATCGGTAAAAAGATAAAAGCTTAAGCTAAACGACAGGAAAATTTGACAAGACTTGTCAATTGGAGATTAAATTAAGGCAATCATAAAAAGATTGTATTTTAGGTAACAACAAAAATTAAACTTTAGGTATTATGAAATCAGGATTAACATTTATCGCCGCATTGGCACTTTCTGCAACAGTATTTGCAAACGGTAACCAGACTAAAACTACAGAAAAATGGAATGGTTCAATCAACAAGGCTCAGTTAGGAAAGTATCTTAAACTTTCTTCTGATCAGAGTGAAGAAGTTGCTGACATTTGCGATTTCTTTGAAGCAGAAATGAAAATGGCTAATAGAGCAAAAGAAGGTCAGGACGAAAAAGTTCGTAAGGCTGTTTATGGCAATTTGAAGTTGATGAAAAATACTTTAAATGAAAAGCAGTACTCAGATTACTTGAAACTTATGGGTATGACTCTTCGTAACAAAGGTATCGATATCGAAAAGAAGTAATTAACGATAAAAACTATATGAAGTCTCCGCAGCATTTGTTTTGTTGCGGAGACTTTTTTTGTTGTCCTTACGGAAAAAATATATTTACTTTGTATTCCTGTAAAATTTAAGGAAAGTAGGTTTAATATGAATTTTGGAAAGGAAGATCTGATAAACGGAAACATAACAGGAGCAATGTTGCGTTTTGCTTTTCCTTTGATGCTGGGAAATCTTTTACAACAGTGTTATAATATAGCTGATACTTTGATAGTAGGACGTGTCCTTGGTGCCGATGCTTTGGCTGCTGTAGGATCATCGTACGCCCTAATAGTTTTCGTTACTTCAGTTTTTATAGGTCTGTGTATGGGGTGCAGTGCGGTGTTCTCCATGCAGTATGGTTCGAATGATTTCAAAGAAATGCGCCGGAGTATATTTTCATCGATAGTGCTTGTAGGGGGTGTAACATTATTTCTTAATGTTTGTTCCTTAGTTTTCCTTTCGCCTATAATACGTATCTTGCAGACACCTCCCGAGGTGGAGCGGATGGTGCATGATTATCTTCTCATTATATTCTTAGGGATGATTCCTGTCTGTGTATATAACTTTTATGCTTTTCTTCTTCGTGCGGTAGGAAATTCTGTAGTCCCGTTGGTCTTTCTGATAGTTTCGGTTGTTCTTAATATAGTTCTTGATGTATTGATGATGGTTACACTGGATATGGGTGTAGAAGGAGCTGCACTTGCCACAGTGATTTCTCAGATTGTAGGTTCTTTAGGACTTTGTTTATATACCTATAAGCATTTTCCGGAATTGCGTCTGAAACGTACAGACTGCATTGTCAGCAGGCAGTCACTGGCAAAGATTACATCATATTCATTTTTAACTGGAGTACAACAGTCCGTTATGAATTTCGGTATTCTTATGGTACAAGGGCTTGTAAACAGTTTCGGAACAGCCGTTATGGCAGCCTTTGCAGCTGCTGTAAAGATAGATTCCTTTGCATATATGCCTGTACAGGATTTTGGAAACGCCTTTTCCACATTTATAGCGCAGAATTTTGGGGCAGGACGTGTGGAACGTATCCGCCGAGGAATTCGTATTGCTGTGTGTATTACTACGGCGTTTTCTATTTTTGTTTCGTTTCTGGTCTTTTTGCTGTCACCTTGGCTTATGGCTTTCTTTGTTTCGCCTGAAGAGACTGACATTATCAATATAGGTGTGGAGTATCTTCGCATTGAAGGAAGTTTCTATGTAGGTATAGGCTATTTGTTCCTTCTTTACGGTTATTATAGGGCTGTCGCATTGCCGTCAATGTCTGTTGTGCTGACCGTTGTTTCTTTAGGAACACGTGTAGCATTGGCATATTTCCTGGCTTCTGTCCCTGCCATCGGTTATACGGGTATATGGTGGTCAGTTCCTATAGGTTGGGCTTTGGCCGATATCATTGGAGTTTGGTTTTATCAGTCCAAACACAAGAAAAGATTGATGACTTATAGGGCCTAATTATGTGTCTCTACACATTTTAGTTTGAAAAACTGTGTTTTTCGCTTGACTCTGCTCCCGGCTTTGCGTATATTTGCAAACGGAAATTTCATTATGTAAATAAATATTATTTTTTGACATTAAAAAATAGAGAGATGAGAGTAAGAAACTTGACATTTGTAGCATTAATGGCTGCTGCATCTGCCGTTATGGCACAAGAGGGTAATGGGTATCAGTTTACAGACATAGTTTCAAACAAGGCTACTTCAGTAAAGAATCAGGCAGCAACAGGAACATGCTGGTGTTTTGCAACTACATCTTTTATGGAGTCAGAGTTGCTTAGAATGGGGAAAGGTGAGTATGATCTGTCGGAAATGTTTATTGTCAGACAAAAGTATATGAATCAATTGGCTGATAACTATCTTCGTCGTGGAAGGGGAAATATAGGACAGGGTAGTATCTCGCCAAGTTGGATGACTGCTTTTCAGCAGGTTGGTATTGTTCCAGAAGAAGTTTATAGTGGAATAAATTATGATTCAAAGACTCATAATCATACTGAGCTTGAAGCTTATATGTCTGCAATAGCAGGACAGGCTGTAAAAATGAAACACCGTAGTCCTGAATATAACGAGCTTTTGAATACTTTGTTCGACATTTATATGGGTAAACTTCCTGAAACATTTACATATAATGGTAAGGAATATACTCCGAAAAGTTTTGCTGAGAGTCTCGGACTGAATATGGATGATTATGTTATGCTTACAAGTTTCACGCATAAACCTTATTATGAGAGGTTTGAACTTGAAATTCCGGACAACTGGGAACATGCTAAAATGTATAATCTTCCGCTTGATGAGATGATGGATGCTACAGACAATGCCTTGAAGAACGGATATACTGTATGCTGGGACGGTGATGTAAGCGAGAAAGGTTTTTCATTTACAAATGGTGTTGCCATAAATCCTGAGGTAACAAAAATGGATGATTACAGTCAGACAGACAGGGCACGCTTTGAAAATATGAAAACCGGTGAAAGACTGGAGGAAGTATATAAATTCGAGCATCCTTATCCGGAAGTAAATGTTACTCCTGAAATAAGGCAAGAAGGTTATGAATCGTTTGTTACTACAGACGATCATCTGATGCATATTACTGGGTTGACAAAAGACCAGAACGGTACAAAATATTATATAACAAAGAATTCATGGGGAACTGAGAGAAACCGTTTTGGTGGATATATCAATATGTCTGAAAGCTTTGTGCGTGCCAAGACTGTTTATGTAATGATGCACAAGGATGCTTTGAGTAAAGAACTGAAGAAGAAACTTGGAATAAAATAAGATGAACAGTACGGAAGTGACAAACAATAGTAAAGGGCATCCCAAAGGATTGTATCTTCTTTTTGTGACTGAAATGTGGGAACGTTTCAGTTATTATGGCATGCGTGCCTTGTTTATGCTTTATATGGTTCAGGCACTGCTCTTTGATAAAGAGTTTGCCTCGCAGGTTTATGGCAGTTACACAGGACTTGTTTATCTGACTCCGCTTATTGGGGGATATATTGCCGATAAATATTGGGGAAACCGAAGGTCAATTGTTGTTGGTGCGTTGGTTATGGCGGTAGGACAGTTCCTTTTATTTCTAAGTGCATGTTATTTTCATCAGGTTGATGTGGCAAAATGGCTGATGTTCTGTGGCTTAGGACTACTGATAATGGGTAACGGATTTTTCAAGCCTAATATATCTACAATGGTTGGCCGTCTGTATTCTGACAATGACAAGCGTAAGGACTCTGCTTTTACTATCTTCTATATGGGGGTTAATGTAGGTTCTACTCTTGCCCCGCTTATTTGTGGGCTGATAGGAAATACTGGACATCCGGAAGATTTTAAATGGGGATTTCTTGCAGCGTGTATCGGTATGATTCTGGGAGCTGTTGTTTTTCAGATATTCAAGAACAAATATATCTGCGATCCTGATGGTAATCCTGTAGGAATTGCGCCTCAGAAGAAAGATGACAATTTGCAATCATTAGAAAAAGGTGATGGATGGCTTTCTGCGAAAAGCATAGTGGCGATAGTCGCGACAATTGCACTGACGCTCGTTTTCTCTGTGAATTGGGATTGGATAACCGGTAATCAGATTTCTACAGGAGGTAGTGTCTTCTCAGGGGCGGACTGGATAGGCTCTCTTATATATGCCACTGTGATAGTGATGCCTATACTGATAATAACAGATCATAGTCTTAATCGCAGTGAAAAGATAAAGATTGGAATTATCTATATCATAGCATTCTTTGTGATTTTCTTTTGGGCTGCATACGAACAGGCCGGAGCTTCATTGACGTTCTTTGCTGATGAGCAGACAGACCGTAACATTGGAGGATGGGAGATGCCGGCAGCATATTTTCAATCGTTTAATCCTATCATGTTGGTGCTATTGGCTCCTGTGTTTGCCGGTCTATGGTCTTTTCTTGGTAAGAATGGACTAGAACCTAGTTCTGTAAAGAAACAAGCCATAGGTCTTTTCCTTTTGGCTATGGGGTATCTGTTCATTGCTTTCGGTGTTAAGGATGTAGAACCTGGAGTCAAGGTGAGTATGATATGGCTTACGGGATTATATCTTATCCATACTATGGGCGAGTTGTGTCTTGCTCCGATAGGACTGTCATTGGTGTATAAACTTTCTCCTGCACGGTTTTCTTCTCTTTTGATGGGTGTTTGGTATCTTAGTACATCTGCTGCTAATAAAATGGCAGGAATGTTGAGCGGATATTACCCTGAAGGTGGAGTAGCGAAAAGTTTTTTAGGATATCATGTGGAAAATCTGTATGACTTCTTTCTCTTGTTCGTTTTTATGAGTGGTACTGCAGCTGTAGTGCTGTTCCTTCTATCCGGAAAACTGCAAAGTCTTATGCAGGAAAAATAAAAATATACAGCCACAAAAGATTTCATTTGCCATTATTGGGTAAACATCTTTTGTGGCTGTTTTTGTCTATTCAGGAATAAAAGATAATACTTGTTTTATTTGTCTTTAAGCATTTCTTCCAATTTGATAAGTTCATCCCTATATTGGGCAGCTTCGATAAAGTCGAGATTTTTTGCTGCATCCTGCATGAGTTTCCTTGTGCGTTCGATGCTTTTCTTAAGTTGTTCCTTCGACATGTACTGTACAATGGGATCTGCCGCAGCAAATGATGTTTCTGCTTGTTCAGTATAAGCTTTCGGTGCATTGGCTTTATTTTCTGCACTATTATCTTTATCTCCTAGAATTTGAGTTCTTACTTTCTTTATCTGTTGAGGTGTTATTCCATGTTCCTGGTTGTATGCAAGCTGCTTTTCGCGTCGACGGTTAGTTTCGTCAATTGTAAGTTGCATGCTTTCAGTAATCTTGTCGGCATACATTATCACTTTTCCGTTTACGTTTCTTGCAGCACGTCCGGCTGTCTGTGTGAGCGAACGATGTGAACGGAGGAAACCTTCCTTGTCAGCATCAAGTATGGCTACAAGTGATACCTCGGGCAGGTCAAGGCCCTCACGAAGAAGGTTTACACCGATAAGCACGTCATGAATACCCTGTCTTAATTCATCCATAATTTTAACACGTTCCAGTGTGTCAACATCACTGTGGATATAACTGCATTTTATTCCGTTGTTCAGAAGATACTCGGAAAGTTCTTCTGCCATTCGTTTGGTAAGTGTAGTGACGAGTACACGTTCGTTTGCCTCAATCCTTTGCTGAATCTCTTCCATGAGGTCGTCTATCTGGTTCAGGCTTGGGCGTACCTCTATTATTGGGTCAAGCAACCCTGTAGGGCGTATTACCTGATCGACCACTATACCTTCGCTCTGTACAAGTTCATAATCGGCTGGTGTTGCGCTGACATATATAACCTGATTTACCATTTCCTCAAACTCTTCGAATTTGAGCGGTCTGTTGTCCATGGCTGCAGGAAGCCTGAAACCATATTCTACAAGGTTTTTCTTTCTGGCTCTGTCTCCTCCGTACATTGCTCTGATTTGTGGTACACTGACATGGCTTTCGTCAATAACAAGGAGAAAATCTTTCGGGAAAAAATCCAACAGACAATAGGGGCGGGTACCAGCCTCACGTCCGTCGAAATATCTGGAATAATTCTCTATACCTGAGCAGTGTCCAAGTTCTCTGATCATCTCCATGTCGTACGTCACTCTTTCATATATTCTTTTTGCTTCAAGGAATTTGCCAGACTCTTCGAAAAAAGCCACTTGTTTGCTCAGATCGTCTTCTATCTGATGAATAGCTCGTAAGGTGCTTTCCTTTGTAGTCATAAACAGATTGGCAGGATAAATTTTGTATTCATCAAAGTCTGCCATTTTATGTCCGGAAACAAGATCTATTTCTTCTATTGCATCTATTTCGTCGTCCCAGAATATTACTCTCAGGATATTGTCGGAATATGCTAGATAAATGTCTATGGTATCACCTTTTACTCTGAAGTTTCCGCGGTTCAGTTCTATATCATTCCTGACATAAAGGCTATCTACGAGGCGTCGGAGAAAAACATTTCTGTCTATCAGCTTTCCACGCTTTATTTCTATTACATTGTCGTAGAAGTCAGACGGATTTCCCATACCGTATATACATGACACTGATGAAACAACTATCACGTCTTTTCTTCCTGAAAGAAGTGCCGATGTGGCAGCCAGTCTTAATTTGTCTATCTCATCGTTTATAGCAAGATCCTTTTCGATATAAGTATCGGTAGATGGGAGGTATGCTTCCGGCTGATAATAGTCATAGTATGATACGTAGTATTCTACAGCATTGTTAGGAAAAAAATGTTTGAATTCGCCGTATAACTGTGCTGCAAGAGTTTTGTTGTGACTCAGTATAAGTGTCGGTTTATTTATTTCCTTTATTACATTTGCTATGGTAAATGTCTTTCCGGAACCAGTTACTCCAAGCAGTGTTTGTGCCTTGACACCGTTTTTGATGCCCTCTGTCAGTTGTTTGATGGCTTCCGGCTGATCCCCGGTAGGTTTGTATTCTGATATTAATTCGAATTTCATGTAAATATGTTTTTTATGGTGTAAAAGTACATAAATATTTGTTTTAAAGCTATGTGGTAAGTAAAAATAACATTAAAAATGATTTTGATGTTGTATTATTCACAATAAAACAGTAATTTTGCAAAACTATTTTTGTTAATATGAAAAAATATATTGTTATGGTTCTTCTTTCTGCAGGGTTGCTGAGCTCCTGTGGAGAGTATAATAGCGTACTAAAGAGTACGGATTACGAATATAAATATGAAGCTGCAAAAGCATATTTTGCCAAAGGACAGAATAGTAAGGCTGCAACTATTCTGGAAGAACTTATTCCTATAATGAAAGGAACAAGATTTGGCGAGGAATCATTGTATATGCTGGCTATGACATATTTCAATCAAGGTGACTACGTTACAGCATCTCATTATTTCAATACATATTATACTACTTATCCTCGTGGCACATATACTGAACTGGCACGTTTTAATTCAGGAAAAGCGTTGTATCTGGATACACCTGAACCTAGACTTGATCAGAGTAGTACATATAAGGCAATACAGGAATTGCAGATGTATATGGAATATTTCCCTGGAACAGAACGTCATGAGATTGCTCAAAATATGATATTTGAGTTGCAGGACAAACTGGTAGAAAAGGAGTATCTTTCAGCTAAGTTGTATTATGATCTGGGTTCTTATACAGGTAACTCGTCAATGACTAGTTCAGGTAACAATTATCTGGCTGCTGTTGTAACAGCACAGAACATTCTTAAAGAATATCCTTATACAAAACTTCGCGAAGACTTGTCAATACTTATACTCCGTGCCAAATATGATATGGCTCGTGAGAGTGTCCTTGAGAAGAAGGAAGATCGTATGCGTGAGACTATAGATGAGTATTATGCATTTAAGAATGAATTCCCTGAAAGTAAGTACACCAAGGAAGTAGAGAATATATTTAAAGAAGCCAGCAAGTTTGTTGGCTCTGTAGAAGAAGAATATTAAAAACATTTATAATTAAATATCGAATTATGGATTACAAAAAATCAAATGCTCCTACCAACACCGTAACACGTAACATGATGGAACTGTGTGAAGACACAGGCAATGTATATGAAACTGTTGCAATAATAGGCAAGCGTGCTAATCAAATCGCGGTTGAAATGAAGAATGACCTTTCAAAGAAGCTTCAGGAGTTTGCATCGTATAACGATAACTTGGAAGAAGTTTTTGAAAACAGAGAGCAAATAGAGATTTCTCGTTATTATGAAAAACTTCCAAAACCAACTTTGATTGCTACTCAGGAGTATATAGAAGGTAAGGTTTATTATAGAAATCCTGCAAAGGAAATAGAGAAGCTTAAATAAAAGAGGGCTGGTAATATTCCTTAGAAGAAATTAAAGCCGTTTCGTAAAGGAGCGGCTTTTTTATTGTTAATCTGAAAACTGAATTTTAATTTATGATACAACGTATTCAATCTGTATATTTGCTCATTGTAGCAATTCTTTCTGTTATAGTAATTTCAAATCCTATTGGTAGTTTTGTTGGAACAGATAATTCTATTACGGAATTTACAAATCTTTCTTTGATAGCTCAGGATGGGACAGAGAATTATGAACCATGGGCTTTGTTTGCTATTCAAATAATTTCTGCAATAATCTCATTGGTAACGATATTTATCTATAAGAAAAGAATGTTGCAGATACGGTTCACTTTGTTTAATATCATTTTGGCTATAGGTTATTATGTGGCAGTTGTGGCATTCGTCTTTATGTTGAAGGGTGATGCTACTTTTGTACCTTCATGGATTGTATGTTTGCCATTTGTAGGTATTGTTCTTGACTGGTTGGCTATTCGTGCCATAGGAAAGGATGAGATGCTTGTAAAGGCATATGAGAGATTGAGATGAGATAAATAGATTAATATATTTTTTATATTATACCGGCAGACCAATTGGTTTGTCGGTTTTTTTATTATACGCTTGTATATTTATAATATTTATATTATATTGCATAAAAGGAAAAGGAAGGAGGTCTTTTATGTTTGATACAAGCGCTATTGATAGTTTTAATTATGGCCGTACATCTGCAAATGGTGTTTATGCAATAAGTATGGCTACCGATTTCAGACCTTATTATGCCTTGTGGAGACTGTTCCCTGGTGAACAACCGCTATTTGTACGAACACTTGCAGTTACTTTTCAGGCTGCTTTAGAGCGTGCTAAGGATATACTTCAGAATTGTAACGTCCGATTGGAATGTTCAGATAATTCCGAGTTTGAGAATAGTTATGGCCGTACTGATGATATAATTCCATTTGGAAAGTATCGTGGAAAACGTTTGGCTGAAATATATTATGTAGAACCGTCATATGTGTTGTGGTTGGCAAATAAATTTAAACCTGATACAGACCGTTTTGACAAGTTGGTATATCTTGCAAGACTTTTTTCGAAGGTACATTTCGAGCTAACAGTTCATAAAAACAGAATATCCTCGGTCAGCCATTTTGTCGGAGAAAAGGGTGATAAACTTAAAGGGTTGTTACTCAAAGTTCTTAATGTGAGAAAACAAGTTGATGGATATAAGGCTGATTTTTATGTGGATCAGAATGTGTTGGCGGCAGATCGTGATGGTAACAGGTTTGTCTTTCTTGTTAAGGCTGCCGGCAGAAGCCTTTCTCCAAACGAATTGAGTTGTCATTCAAGACTGGTTGAAAATGGAGAGACATTACATGTTTTGTCTGCAAAAGTCATGTCCCATTATGAGAGTAGAGGGGTGAGATATACACGTTTGGGGTATGTGAAACTTGAAAAATAAATGGGCGGTAAATGCCGCCCATATCTGTTTTTATTTTACAGGAAGTATTTCTATCCAATAGTCATCAGGATCGTTTATGAAATATAATCCCATGCTTTCGTTTTCGAAACATACACATTCCATCTCTTTATGGAATTTTCTTACTTCGTCATAATCGCCTTCAACCCTGAAGCACAGGTGGCTTTCGTTTTCTCCCAACTCGTATGCTTCTGTATGGTCTTTTAGCCATGTCAGCTCAAGCATAAAGTTTGAGCATTTGTCAGTAAGGTAAACTAATATAAATGAACCGTCGGCAGCTTCTTTTCTATGGTCTTCAGTAAGCCCTAATGCTGTTTCATAGAACTTGATACTTCTTTCTAGATTTGTAACATTGATGTTGAAATGATCAAAATGTCCTTTTACTTTCATGTCTGTTATTTTTTATTTGTTGAATAAAATACTATTATAAATTACTGAAAATCTGTCCCCTGTGATTGATCTCGGGAGAGTTGATATTTCGCGACCTTGCATATTCCTGAAATTTGTTTGCAGAAGTATAGCCGTTCCAGAAATGCATAGGGATGAAGGTAGATGTCTGTATTGCATCTATAAACTGTTTTCCTCCACGCATATATTCTGTTCCTAGACGTGGATCTATAGGAAACATTGCAATATCAACTTTATCATATTTTTCTTTGATGATTTTAAGTTCATTCAAAAATTTCTGCTCATCCCTTTTCCATTCTTCTTCTGGGCTTTCGTCCATCCAATGCCAATTATTCAGGTCGCCGGCATGGAATAATGTTTTTCCTTCTGCTTCAATCATAAATGATATTCCTACGTCTGTAGAACCGAAAGCCGTTATCTTAATATTATTGTCTGCATATTCTTCATCTTTTTTCAACCATACGGCTGCATCTTTTTCAATCCTTCTTCTTTTATAAATGTCATGTGAGAATATGTATTTAATATCGTTCTTCTGTTTTTTCCATTCAAGGACTTGTCTATTAAAGTGGTCTGCATGGAAATGACTTGAAAGAACATACATTGTTCCGTTCTTATTGAGTAATTTATCATGGATAATTCCGCAGGATTCCGATTCGGAATCTTCAAAGAAGTCAATGATAATGGTGAATTGGTTTGCCAGTATGGCAAATCCGCTATGATGCAAATATATTATTTCCATGTTGTGGAGATATTAAGTATTTACTGCAAAAATACACATTTAGAGAAAAAATATGCCCATCTGAACATCTATTTTTGTCCAGACAGGCATTTAATTTAAAATATGAAATTAGTTTATTCGATGATTGTTCCTTTTTCTGTTATGTAAATACAGTATTCAAAATTTTCTATATCCAGTAATGTAACCTGATAGATATTTGTACCGTTTACTGTTTTTACCTCTACTGACTTTACGATATAATCTTTGAAATCAAAATATAAAATCTCACGAATATTTGATGGCAAATCGTTTATATCAATTTCTGTAAATGATTTGTAAGTCTTTGTGTTATCAGAATAGTTGTTTGTTTTTTCGATACTGTTAGCAAATAAATTACCTATTCCTATAGTCATCATTAATACTGCAATAATCTTTTTCATATCTTGTTTGTTTTGTTTTTATTGTTTATATCATATTTAATTCAAATGGTATGCCAAATATGAATAAGATGTAATGTCTTGAAAATCAGTTGTCTTCTGTCTGATATCTATAGATGGTGTGTGGAATTTATCTACACTTAAGTGTGGAATAGTGTGAAAAAAAGTCTTATGATAGAAACCATAAGACTTTTGTGAGTTATAATCTATTTGAATATTTTACTGAATATTCCACCCTTTTTATTGCTTTTATTTTCGTATGAATTTATATTTTCATTATAAATATCTTCATAAGTGAGCTTTTCAGAAATCATTCTATATATAGTTCCCCAGTCCGGGAGTCCTCCTAGATTTCTGTCGTCAATGAATAAATCAGCTTTCAGCTTTCTGGAGAAATGATCATGCGATTTTTTTTCTTCTGGATAATTACTGTTTATAGCATAAAATTCCAATCCACGTTCACGGCAAAATTCTACGGCCTCTTCCAAAAGTTTATCCTCTCTCACAGTCCAAAGAATCAGGGTGTGTCTTTCTTCTTTTAGTTTTTTGAGTGTATCAATAGCAAATGGAATTTCCTTACCTATGTATGGATATTTATGCTCAACTATTGTACCATCAAAGTCAACTGCTATAATCATAACTTCTTCTCCTATATTTATTTATCCTTTTTCTTTGTGTCTTTGCTTTTGTTTTCTCTGCTTTTAGTATTCTTTTTGCCGTTTCTTGGCTTACGTGAAGATTTCTTCTTTTCTGTTTTAGGAGCATATTCAGGACCATCTTCCATTCCTTCGGGCATTTGTAGTTTATAGATATTTTTGTCCAGGAATTTTTCTATCTGATAGAATTTGGTTTGTTCGTTTTCACTAACAAATGTTATGGCACAACCGTCATTGTTGGCACGTGCCGTACGGCCTATACGGTGTACATAGTCTTCACAATCGTGTGGTACATCGTAGTTGATAACAAGTCTGATATCGTCAATGTCAATGCCTCTTGCAACTATGTCTGTAGCTACAAGGATATTTACTCTGCCATTTCTGAATTCATGCAGTATTTCCTCTCTTTGGCTCTGTTCCAGGTCGGAGTGCATCTCACCAACCTTCAGCTTCATGCGTAAAAGTGCTTTTGTTACTTCCTTGACTTTCATCTTGGATGAAGCAAAAATGATGACCCTTTCCGGCTCTTGTGATGAGAAGAGGCTTTTGATTATATCGAGTTTCTGTGATTCATAACAGATATATGCAGCCTGAATTATTTTTTCTGCAGGTTTTGAAACTGCGAGTTTTACCTCTGTAGGATTATTTAGAATGTTTTCTGCCAATTGTCTGATTTTTTCCGGCATAGTAGCAGAGAACATAATTGTCTGTCTTTCTTTAGGCAGATGCTTTACTATCTGGATAATATCATCATAAAATCCCATGTCAAGCATTCTGTCGGCCTCGTCTAATATGAAGAATGACACTTTTGATAAATCAACATATCCTAAGCTGATATGACTGATGAGACGTCCAGGAGTAGCTATTACGACATCAGCTCCCAATGTGAGTCCTTTTTTTTCTTGTTCAAAACGTACACCATCGTTACCTCCATATACTGCAACACCTGATACCGGCATGAAATATGAGAATGCTTCCATCTGCCTGTCTATCTGTATTGCGAGCTCACGGGTAGGGGACATTATTATGCAGTTTATAGAGTCTTCAGGATAATTGCCACTGCACAATTTGCTTAGGACAGGTAAAAGATATGCTGCAGTTTTACCTGTTCCGGTCTGTGCCACTCCTATAAGGTCATGTCCTTCCAGCAGAACAGGTATGGTATGTTCTTGGACTGGGGTACATTCTTTAAAGTTCATGGCGTCAAGTGCGTTTAAAACGCTATCGTCTAAATTTAATTCTGAAAACTCCATTTTGGATTGTATTTTATGCTGATGTGTTCGTTATGAAAGTATTACTTCGGATAATACGTTGCAAAGTTAATCAAAATATGCTTTATAAGCCATATAAACACGTTTTTTTTGTATTTTAACCTCATAAATAATGAGTTTTTCTATTGATGTATATCATAAAAATATGTTGAATAACATAAAAATTTTTATGAAAATTATGCTGCTACTTAAAAAAAGACGTATATTTGCGTCGATTTCAAACAATAAATGCATCCAAAACTTATTATCCGTGACGGATATATGGATGTAAAAATAATGTTCCGAGATGAAATCACTGTTAAGGACAGGCTCGGATAGTATTAACTAAAATCACATTACATGATTAAAAGTGTAAAGCCGATTTTTGTTGTATTAGTATTCAGTTCCTTAATTTCTTTCTCATTTATTGAGAAGAAAGACCCTACAGAGAAATTGGTACCTGGTGACAAAACACCGATGCCAGTTCTTGAATTTGAAAAGCAGTCGCTCAACCTGCGTGCCGATGAAGGCAAATATACATTGTTGAGCTTTTGGGCGGGATATGATGCAGTGTCGAGAGTAAAGAACGCAGAATTATGCCATGCATTGCAGAATACGGACCGCATTAAGATGATTTCTGTTTCAATGGACCGTTACGAATCTGTTTTTCGTGCGGCTGTAGAACAAGACGGATTGGAAACAGCGCTTTGTTGCATTGAAACAGACGGCAAGTCTTCTGAAATCTTTAAGGAGTTTGGTCTTAGAGATGGTTTTGCCAACTATCTTATTGATAGTGACGGAATGATAGTGGCAAAGAATGTTACTGCCGAAGAATTGGTCTCGTATATGAATTGATATTCATTCGAGATTTTGAAGATGAAATTATTGAATACAACAAAAAAGCAAAAGAGGCTGTCTTTTAGGTTATTACCTTAAGACAGCCTCTTTTGCTTTTTTGTCTCTCTCTTATTTTATGATTTCAAGCTCCTTGAAACATTTCAGCAATTTGTCAATTGCATAGTCAATCTGTTCCTTGGTATGTGTTGCCATAAGTGCAAATCTTACAAGAGTATCTTGAGGTGCACATGCAGGAGGTATTACAGGGTTTATGAATACTCCTTCATCGAAAGCCATTTTTGTTACAAGGAAAGTCTTGTCTGTGTCGCGTACATACAATGGTATGATAGGACTCTCAGTGTCACCTATTTCAAAACCGCATTCACGGAAGCGTTTCAATGCATAATTGGTTATTTTCCACAGATTTTCCTGACGTTCCGGTTCTGTCTGCAAAATGTGAAGTGCCTCTATCGCTGCAGCTGTTGCGGCAGGAGTGCTGCTGGCCTGGAATATGTATGAACGTGCGTTATGGCGTAACCAGTTGATGATGTCTTTATCTGCAGCCACGAATCCACCGATTGAAGCCAATGACTTACTGAATGTACCCATTATGATATCAACTTCGTCAGTTAATCCGAAATGGTCGCAAACACCACGTCCGTTACGTCCGAATACTCCAACTCCATGAGCTTCGTCAACATAAACTGTTGCATTGTATTTTTTCTTCAGACGGATTATCTCAGGCAAGTTCGCCAAATCACCTTCCATAGAGAAAACACTGTCAACAACGATCAGTTTAATTGCGTCAGGTTCGCATTTCTGAAGTTCTTTTTCCAAAGCTTCCATATCGTTGTGCTTGTATTTCAGCTGTGTAGCGAAAGTAAGACGTCGTCCGTCAACGATAGATGCGTGGTCACGGTCGTCACAAATGATGTAATCGCCACGTCCCACAAGCTGAGGTATTACTCCCTCGTTTACGGTGAAACCTGTAGAGAAACAAAGAGCTTCGTCTTTACCGATAAATTCAGCAAGTTCTTTTTCCAACTGTACATGGATGTCTAGAGTGCCGTTCAGCAGTCTGGATCCGGCGCATCCTGTTCCGTACTTACGTGTTGCGGCTATTGCTGCATCAATAATTCTTTGGTCGTATGTCAAACCCATATATGAGTTTGATCCGAACATTAACACCTTTTTGCCGTCCATCATCACCTCTGTATCCTGGTGACTGTCTATTTCGCGGAAATAAGGATAAACCCCCTTCTCCATATACATTTGCGGGAGTCTGAATTTACTTAACTTTTCTTGTAATAATCCCATATTTTATTAGATAGATTTTCTTCGTTGTTTTAACAGCCTGCAAAGATAGTAAAATTTCAACAAAGGGTAACAATACGGAACATTTTTTATACCTGTAAATAAGATTTTGTATTATTAGAAAGTTTTATATTCAAATTATATATTACATTTGCATAAACAACCAACATGTACTAGATATGGACATCAGAGAGGATATTATATTCATAGTGAATCCTATTTCAGGCACTCAAGACAAAGCAGCCATCCTTGAATATATAGAATCCAATATTAATCGGAATATATTTAATCCTAGAATTATAAAGACAGAATATGCCGGTCATGGCTATGATATAGCCCGCAAGGCTGTGGAAGATAAAGTGTCGTTTGTAGTTGCAATAGGAGGTGATGGAACTATAAACGAGATAGGAAGTGCATTGGTACATTCCGATACGGCATTGGGCATTATACCTTGTGGCTCCGGCAACGGTCTTGCACGTCATTTGCATATACCTATGAACTATCAGAAAGCACTTCAGGTTATCAATAAAGCTAATGTGCGTTCCATTGATTATGGAAAAATCGCCGGTCATCCTTTTTTCTGTACATGTGGAGTAGGTTTCGATGCTTTTGTGAGCCTGAAATTTGCCGGATCGAAACGAAGAGGCCTTGTAACTTATCTTGAAAATACATTGATGGAGAGTCTTCATTATGAACCGGAAACATATGAAATAGAGAATTCGGAGGGTACAGTTAAGTATAAAGCTTTTCTTATTGCGTGTGGAAATGCCTCACAGTATGGAAACAATGCATATATTACTCCGCAAGCCTCTCTTTCCGACGGTATGATGGACATTACAGTATTGCAACCTTTTACTGTGCTTGATGTGCCATCTTTGTCTTTCCAGCTATTTACGAAAACTATCGACATGAATAGCCGGATAAAAACCATGAAGGATAAGAAGATAACTATTCATAGGGCGACAGAGGGAGTGTTCCATTTTGACGGTGATCCGATGATGGGGCCTAAAGATCTTGTGGTTGAGATTATACCGTCTGCTTTAAAAGTAATATGCCCGCCTAAACCTAATAAAAGCATTTATGAACCGCATAATATTTTGCAGCACATAACGGATTTTATTGAGGCCAAACCTGTTTCAGCTTCTATTGCCGAGAAACATAGACAATTGATGGAGATGAACAAGACAATAATGAAAAAACTGGTAAAGAAAAACAATCCTCCTGAAGAATGATGTTCTTTTACCGATACAGACAGGGAAGTACTACTACATATGTGCATTGCAGTACTTCTCTGTTTTTTATCACAGATAGAAATCCGAGGTCAGATCATCATATTCTTTGCTCCTGACTCCATTTTCTGAAAGAAGTAGTTGTGATATAATCGTTATATTATTTCTGCAATCTTTTTTGAACTCCATGAGTACTCGTTTGGGAGCAACTCCAGGCTTTGTTATGACCTCTGTCTTTTTTGTCAGGCTTAAATTGTTTTTTATAGCCTCACTGATAAAATCCATAGCGGATGTTGCAGGTAAGATAACGCAGAATCTACCTTTGTCTTTGAGCATAAATGAGACAGTCCGTGCCAAATGGCTAAAACATAGTCCGTCTGTATGTCTTGCTATATTCCTTTTTTCTGAGAATCCTTTTGTCTTTTCATTGAAAAACGGAGGATTAGATACTATCAAGTCATATTCTGCATTGTGATTCTGGAAGTATTCATTTATATCAGCTTTTACTACATTTAGCCTGTCCTTCCATAAAGTATTGTTCATGTTTTCTTCGGCTTGTGCAGCAGCTTCTTCGTCAATTTCTATCCCGGTGATAGTGGCATTGCATTTTTGTGCAAGCATTATTGCTATAAGTCCTGTTCCTGTTCCTATATCTGCTATTTTTGATGCTTCTTCTGTATTAGTCCACGCTCCAAGCAAAACTCCGTCAGTTCCTACTTTCATTGCACACTTGTCCTGATTGATCGTGAATTTCTTAAATTTGAAATATTCGTTTCCCATTATTGCCCTTGTTAAGTTTGTGCAAAGATACGCAAATAGCCCGGTTTGCATATGCTGAAGTATAACATTTGGTATAAAATGTTTTATTATTATGTGTATAATCATTAACTTTGTAGCCGTTTGTTTAAACAGATAATTCAAAATTAATATATGTCTGAGGATAAAAATAAAAGAGAAGAAGTAGCTTTGATAGCCAAAATAGATATTGACCAGTCTGAAATGCCTACAGAGGAATTGAATGGGGAAATGCCGGTTCTGCCGTTGCGAAATATGATAATTTTCCCTGAAATAGTAATGCCTGTAGCCATTGGCCGAAGAAGTACACTTGAATTGGTGAAGTCTGCTTATAAGAAAAAAAGTCCAATAATTCTTGCTACACAGAAGGATGCTTCTGTAGATAATCCTGTATTTGAGGATTTGTATCCGCTCGGCGTTATAGGCAGAATAGTCCGTATAATAGAATTGCCGGGAGGAGCTACAAATGCTTTGATACATACAGGAGGTCCGAAAATCAGGATAGAGAAAATCACTTCTACTGATCCGTTCCTTATGGGAACTGCCGAACCGGTAGTGGAAAACAATAAATCACCTAAAACCAATGAATTCAAGGCTATAATGAGTACATGCTTTGATGTAATGAAAAAGTTACACGAAAGTATGGAAGAACTTGGCCCTGATTTCCTTATGGCATTGAGGGATATGGAAGGGGATTCTGTAAGAATCAATTTCATATGTTCTAATTTCCCTTTAGAGGTGAGCTCCAAGTATGAATTGCTGAAGCATGACAACATCAAAGACAGGGCAATTCACCTTATCGGTTATTTGAATGAGCAACTTGAGATTGCCAAGCTGAAACAGAATATCCAGATGCGTACTCGCGAAGAGCTGGACAAACAGCAGCGTGAGTATTTCCTGCAGCAACAATTGAAAAATATTCAGGATGAATTAGGTAACGGTGCCGAAAGCGAGATTGATAACTTACGCGCACAGGGAAAGAAAAAACAATGGTCGAAGGAAGTGGCTGAAATATTCGATAAGGAAGTCACAAAACTTGAACGTATAAATCCCCAGTCGCCTGATTATAATGTGCAGTATTCATATCTGCAGAATTTGTTGGCATTGCCATGGAATGTATATACTCCGCAGACATTCAATCTGAAATCGGCAGAAAAAACTTTGAATCATGATCATTATGGTCTTGAAAAAGTAAAAGAACGTATATTGGAACATCTTGCTGTACTGAAGCTGAAAGGTGACATGAAATCGCCTATTCTTTGCCTTTATGGCCCTCCGGGGGTGGGTAAGACATCGCTTGGACGTTCCATTGCAACGGCTCTGAAGAGAAAATATGTCAGAATGTCGCTGGGAGGTGTACACGATGAAGCTGAAATACGAGGACATAGGAAGACGTATATAGGTGCTATGCCGGGAAGAATCATAAAGAGCCTTATCAAGGCAGGTTCTTCAAATCCGGTGATAATTCTTGATGAAATTGATAAATTGGGTAATAGTAATCAGGGTGATCCTGCATCTGCTATGCTTGAAGTCCTTGATCCGGAACAGAATGGTACATTCCATGACAACTATATAGATATTGATTATGATTTGTCGAATGTGATGTTTATCGCTACTGCTAACAATCTTGGTGGAATACCTGCTCCTCTTCTTGACAGAATGGAGCTGATAGAGGTCAGCGGATATATAACAGAAGAAAAAGTAGAAATAGCCAGAAGACATCTTATACCTAAAGCGATGGAGGCTAACGGACTTACAAAAGACAATATCAAGTTCTCAAAATCTGCTATAGAATTCATCGTGGAGAATTATACCAGAGAGAGTGGTGTGCGCGAGCTTGAAAAGAAAATAAACAAGGTGATGAGACGTACCGCTTATAATATAGCGCTTGGTAAGGAAGTGGCTTCAAAGGAACTGAAACCGGAGGATATACCTGCATGTCTTGGTCCTGTAGAGTATTCAAGAGATAAATATCAGGGAAATGATTATGCCGGTGTAGTTACAGGTCTGGCTTGGACAGCTGTTGGCGGTGAAATTCTTTTTGTGGAAACCAGTCTCAGTAGAGGAAAAGGAAGTCGTCTTACTCTGACAGGAAATCTTGGAGATGTTATGAAGGAGTCTGCTATGCTTGCTCTGGAGTATCTTAAGGCTCATAATGATTTGCTGGATATACCTGAAGAAGTGTTCGAGAACTGGAATATCCATATCCATGTACCAGAAGGAGCAATTCCTAAGGATGGCCCGTCTGCAGGTATAACTATGGTGACTTCGTTGGCTTCTGCGCTTACAAGAAGAAAAGTCAAGAATCGCCTTGCCATGACAGGAGAAATAACATTGCGTGGAAAAGTCCTGCCTGTTGGAGGTATTAAGGAGAAAATTCTAGCAGCAAAGCGTGCCGGTATAGAAGAAATCATTTTATGTAAGGAAAATAAGAAGGATATAGACAATATACCTGAAATATATCTCAAGGGTCTTAAATTCCATTATGTAAATGATATTAGGGAAGTCCTGGATATAGCATTGACTGATGAAGTAGTTACAAATGCGCCAAAACTTACTATACCTGAGACGAATAAAGATAATGACAATAAATAATTACTGCCATATTAGAATAATCATATGAAATTTGAATTACAATATACCGATCCCAAATCAAATGCAAGAGCGGGGCTTATCACTACAGATCACGGACAGATAGAAACTCCGATATTTATGCCTGTAGGTACATTGGGTACGGTCAAAGGTGTGCAGCTACCGGAACTTAAAGAAGATATTAAAGCTCAGATAATACTGGGCAATACATATCATCTTTATCTGAGACCTGGACTGGATGTTATTGAAGGTGCGGGAGGATTGCATAAGTTCAACGGATTTGACCGTCCTATGCTGACTGACAGTGGAGGATTTCAGGTTTTTTCTCTTTCAGGCATAAGAAAAATGCGTGAGGAAGGTGTAGAATTCCGTTCACACATTGATGGTTCGAAACATTTGTTTACGCCTGAAAAGGTTATGGATATTGAGCGTACAATAGGGGCGGACATTATGATGGCATTCGATGAATGTGCTCCAGGTACTTCCGACTATCAATATGCAAAAAAATCAATGGAACTCACTCACAGATGGTTGGATAGGTGTATTACAAGGTTTAATGAGACAGAGCCGAAGTATGGATACAACCAGTCATTGTTCCCTATAGTGCAGGGATGTGTTTATCCTGATTTGCGTAAGCGTTCTGCTGAATATATAGCTTCGAAAGGGGCTGATGGTAATGCGATAGGCGGACTTGCAGTGGGCGAACCTACAGAGATGATGTACGAAATGATTGAGGTGGTAAATGAAATACTCCCTCAGGATAAGCCTAGATATCTTATGGGAGTAGGTACTCCAGTAAATATACTTGAAGGTATAGAACGAGGAGTCGATATGTTTGATTGTGTGATGCCGACACGCAACGGTAGAAACGGTATGCTGTTCACTAAGAACGGAATAATGAACATGCGCAATAAGAAATGGGAGAAAGATTATTCTCCTATTGAGGCTGATGGTGCATCGTATGTAGATACCTTGTACAGTCGTGCCTACCTTCGTCATTTGTTCCATGCCGAAGAATTGTTGGCATTGCAGATAGCTTCTATACATAATCTGGCATTTTACTTATGGCTTGTCAAGGAAGCAAGAGCACATATAATAGCCGGTGATTTCTCTACCTGGAAGCCTGCTATGGTTGAGCGTCTTTCTACCAGATTGTGATTTGTGGACAGTAAAATCCATTGAACCCCTATAAAAATATGAAGGAGAAACTTGAAAAGATAAAGGATAAATATCTGAAACGTTTTTGGTTAAGACGTATAGACAGATATATAATGAAAAAATTCCTGGGCACATTCTTTTTTGCCCTGGCTCTTATTCTGTCTATATCTGTAGTGTTCGATATAAATGAAAATATTGATAGTTTTATCAATAATAAAGCTCCTGTTGAGGCTATCATATTCGATTACTACATGAACTTTGTTCCTTATTATGCCAATCTTTTCAGTCCTCTGTTTATTTTTATATCTGTGATATTTTTCACCAGTAAGTTGGCGGAGAATTCGGAAATCATAGCTATGTTTTCCACGGGTATGAGTTTCAAGAGGTTGTTGGTGCCATATTTCTTGTCTGCTGCCATTATTGCAATTGGAAGCTATATCCTAAGTTCGCAATATATACCTAAAGGCAGTATTACTCGAATAGACTTCGAAGCCAAATACAAGAATAAAAAGAAAGTAAATTATGCAAGGAACATCCAGCTTGTAGTCGATACTGGAACTATCGCCTATATGGAAAGATATGAGAATTATAATCTGACAGGCTACAGGTTCTCTCTTGACAAGTTTGAGGATAACAAGTTGGTTTCGCATCTCACAGCCCGACGTGCTACGTATGATACAACAAAGGTGCACAGATGGATAGTGAGGGATTATATGATAAGGGAAATGAAAGGTATGAAGGAGGTTATCACAAAAGGAGAGAGACTTGATACCATAATAAAGATGGAGCCGCAGGACTTCCTTATTACCCGAAATCAGTATGAAACCTTGACAAGTCCTGAATTGAAAACCTACATAGACAATCAGAAACGTCGTGGTTTTGCAAATATAAAGGAGTTTGAAGTGGAATATTACAAGCGTATAGCAACTCCTTTTGCGGCATTTATTCTGACTCTTATAGGAGCCTCGCTTTCTTCCAAGAAAGTGAAAGGTGGTATGGGACTCAATCTTGGAGTTGGTTTAGGTTTGAGTGCTTCATATATACTTTTCCAGACCATATCTTCCACATTTGCCATAAGTGGTAATGTGCCGCCGGTACTGGCCGTCTGGATACCTAATATATTATTCCTGTTTATTGCTATATATTTGTATATAAAAGCTCCAAAATAACAAAAAATATTGTTGGTAGTTTATTCCGTAACGCCTCGTAAAACAGTTGTCTGTTTTGCAGGGCGTTATTTCGTTATACTTTTTTAACGTACTGCTTTTTCAGTTTGTCGCTATAAAAAATCATGTCAATTTATGTAAGGATATTTTGTGTTTGAAAAATACAATAACTATACACATTTGTCTTTATGTAATGGATTTGTAAATATCTGTAATATAAAGAATTTGCTATACTTGTTCCGGCAGGAATTAAAAGTGGCAATATTACGTAAATTACATATTGTATGTTTTATGAAAAGACTATAAGGTGATATTGTAATATATATGATATGTATTTATCTGATAATTAACCGTGTATAGCTTGCGAAAATTTTTCTTTTATTTCTTGCTTAATTAAAAATAATGCTTTTTATTTGCACTCGAAAACGATAAACACATGAATAGTATGGAACACAAAATGCCTTTGGCTAACAATCATATTTCAGTTGACTGCGTAGTGGTTGGTTTCGATGGCGAACGACTGAGGGTCCTACTGCTTAGACGAATAGGCGAGGATAGCGGAGAAGTATTTCACGATATGAAATTACCGGGTAGTCTTATATATATGGATGAAGATTTGGATGGAGCCGCTATGCGTGTGTTAAACGAGTTGACAGGATTCAAGAATGTGAATCTTATGCAATTCAAAGCGTTCGGTTCAAAAGACAGAACAAAAAATCCTAAAGACGTCAGATGGCTTGAAAGGGCAGAGAAAGCAAAGGTGGAACGTATTGTTACCATAGCATATCTTTCTCTTGTGAAAATAGATAGAGCATTAAACAAGAATCTGGATAATTTTCAGGCAGAATGGGTTCCTTTGGATGAGGTGAAGGATTTGGCGTTTGACCATAATCTTATAATAGAGGAAGCGATGAAGTTCATACGTCAGTATGTGGAGTTCAATCCATCCTGTTTGTTCGATCTGCTTCCACGAAAATTTACAGCGTTGCAGTTGAGAGTTCTTTATGAAGTTCTGTTCGGCAAACAGATCGACGTCAGAAACTTCCATAAGAAGATTATGATGATGGAATACGTAATTCCTATGGACGAGTTCCAGCAAGGGGTCTCACACAGGGCTGCGAGATATTACAGATTTGACAAGAAGATATATAATAAGACAAGAAGATAATCTAAAACCATAATAACATGTATTTATTAGGATATGATATTGGTAGTTCGTCTGTTAAGGCGAGTTTGGTAAATGCCGTTACTGGCAAGTGTGTAGCTTCTGCTTTTTATCCTAAAACTGAAGCGGCTATTATAGCAGTTAAACAGGGATGGGCAGAACAGGAACCTGCAAACTGGTGGGAAAGCCTCAAACTTTCCACTAAGGCAATAATGGCAGAGTCCGGAGTTAAGGCTGAAGATATCAAGGCAATTGGTATTTCTTATCAGATGCACGGACTTGTATGTGTAGATAAAAATCAGAATGTTCTTCGTCCTGCTATTATATGGTGCGACTCAAGAGCTGTCCCATACGGACAAAAGGCGTTCGAAACAATAGGCGAAGAGAAATGTCTGTCTCATTTGCTGAACTCTCCGGGTAACTTTACTGCATCAAAGCTTGCATGGATAAAAGAAAACGAACCGGAAATATTCGAGAAGATATATAAGATAATGCTTCCGGGCGATTACATCGCAATGCGATTGACAGGCGAGATCTGTACTACAGTATCAGGATTGTCAGAAGGAATGTTCTGGGATTTCAAGAACAACCGTGTGGCTGACTTCCTCATGGATTATTACGGCTTCGACAAGTCAATCATTGCAGACATCAAACCGACTTTCTCAGAACAGGGTAGAGTTACTGCAGCTGCAGCACAGGAATTGGGACTGAAAGAAGGTATTCCT
The DNA here is from genome assembly GCF_024733815.1 of Bacteroides sp. ET336. Classification (NCBI taxonomy): domain Bacteria; kingdom Pseudomonadati; phylum Bacteroidota; class Bacteroidia; order Bacteroidales; family Bacteroidaceae; genus Bacteroides; species Bacteroides sp. ET336. Next base: position 23,910 of record NZ_JANRHK010000016.1, on the reverse strand, counting down.
GTTACATATCGTGCCGGAGACCAGCCTAACAATGCATTGTCACTTAATGTATTCAATCCTGGTGAAATAGCTTCTACAGCAGGTACTTCAGGAGTTGTATATGGTGTAAACGGTAAAGTGAACTACGATCCTAAATCAAGAGTAAATACTTTCGCTCATGTCAACCATACAGAAGAACAGACACGTCTCGGTGTGTTGCTGTGTATCAACGGTACAGGTATATTGAACTCATGGATCAAGCGTACAGTTGTTCCTGAAGGTGTTTCATACGCTGAAATGAATAATCTGGCAGCTCAGGCTCCTATAGGTTCGGGTGGCGTTAGTATATTGCCTTTCGGTAATGGCGCTGAACGTATGCTTCAGAACAAGGAAGTAGGATGCTCTATAAATGGTGTAAACTTTAATCTTCATACACGCAACCATATTATACGTGCAGCACAAGAAGGAATTGTGTTCTCTTTCAAATATGGTATAGATATTATGAAGGGCATGGGTATGGATGTACAGAAAATCCATGCAGGACATGCCAATATGTTCCTCAGCCCTATATTCCGTGAGACATTGGCCGGAGTGACAGGTGCTACAATTGAATTGTATGATACTGACGGTTCTGTAGGTGCAGCCAAAGGTGCCGGTATGGGAGCAGGTATCTATAAGGATAATAACGAGGCATTTGCAACACTCGAAAAACTTGAAGTTATCGAACCGAAACTGAGTGATGCCGCTGCTTATGCTGACGCTTACGGACGTTGGGTAGAATATTTGGAAAAACTTTAATAAAAAATAATATAATAGATTAATTGTCAACTTTAATATTAACTTTTTAAATTTTGAATATTATGGCAACAAAAGAGTACTTTCCTGGAATTGGAAAAATCAAATTTGAAGGTGTAGAAAGTAAAAACCCTATGGCTTTCCGTTACTACGATGCTGAAAAAGTAATCTTGGGTAAAAAGATGAAAGACTGGTTGAAGTTCTCTATGGCTTGGTGGCACACTTTGTGCGCTGAAGGTGGCGACCAGTTCGGTGGCGGAACTAAGTCTTTCCCTTGGAAAGGAAATGCTGACAAAGTACAGGCTGCTAAAGATAAAGCAGATGCTGGATTTGAAATCATGCAGAAATTGGGTATAGAATATTATTGCTTCCATGATGTTGACCTTTGTGATGAAGCAGAAACAATCGAAGAATATGAAGCTAACTTGAAAGAAGTTGTTGCTTACCTGAAACAGAAACAGGCTGAAACTGGCGTTAAACTGTTGTGGGGTACTGCAAACGTATTCGGACACGCACGTTATATGAACGGTGCTGCTACAAACCCTGATTTCGACGTTGTAGCTCGTGCTGCTGTTCAGATCAAGAATGCTATCGATGCTACTATCGAACTTGGTGGTACTAACTATGTATTCTGGGGCGGACGTGAAGGTTATATGTCACTTCTTAACACAGACCAGAAACGTGAAAAAGAACACTTGGCTCAGATGTTGACTCTTGCTCGTGACTATGCACGTTCTAAAGGCTTTACTGGTACATTCCTTATCGAACCAAAACCAATGGAGCCATCTAAGCACCAGTATGATGTTGACACTGAAACAGTTATTGGTTTCTTGAAAGCTCACAACCTTGACAAGGATTTCAAAGTTAATATCGAAGTAAACCATGCTACTCTTGCCGGTCACACATTCGAACACGAACTTGCTGTAGCTGTTGACAACGGTATGCTTGGTTCTATCGATGCTAACCGTGGTGACTATCAGAACGGATGGGATACAGACCAGTTCCCAATTGACAACTACGAATTGATCCAGGCTATGATGCAGATTATCCGTGGCGGTGGTCTTGGAAACGGTGGTGCAAACTTCGATGCTAAGACTCGTCGTAACTCTACAGACCTTGATGATATTTTCATCGCTCACATCGCTGGTATGGATGCTATGGCTCGTGCTCTTGAAAATGCAGCTCGTTTGCTCGAAGAATCTCCATACAAGAAGATGCTTGCTGACCGTTATTCTTCATTCGATAGCGGTAAGGGTAAAGAGTTCGAAGAAGGTAAACTTACTCTTGAAGATGTTGTTGCTTATGCTAAGGCTAATGGCGAACCAAAACAGACTAGCGGTAAGCAGGAACTTTACGAGGCTATTGTAAATATGTATTGCTAATATCTGATTGAATGTCAGAGCATGGTCGGCGCACGGCTGTCGGCGGTATTAAACCTATGACAGCTGTGAGCCGGCTTATTTCGTTTTTATAATTTATAATCTTGATATTATGAATAATACAGAAAAAGGCAGCAAAGCTTATCTTTTTTCCATAGTCCTGGTAGCTGTATTAGGAGGATTGTTGTTTGGATACGACACGGCTGTTATCTCTGGAGCGGAAAAAGGACTTCAGGCATTCTTTATGGGTGCAAGTGATTTTACATATACCGATGCATGGCATGGCATTACTTCTTCCAGTGCGCTTATAGGTTGTATCATTGGTAGTGCCATATCAGGTTTCTTTGCTTCAAGATTTGGACGTAAGAATTCACTATTCATGGCAGGTATTATGTTCTTCCTATCAGCGTTAGGTTCATATTGGCCTGAGTTCCTTTTCTTTGATTATGGAAAACCTACATACTCATTATTGATAGCTTTCAATTTTTATCGTGTTCTAGGGGGAGTTGGTGTCGGTCTGGCTTCTGCCATTTGTCCTATGTATATAGCTGAGATTGCACCAAGTAATATTCGTGGAACATTGGTTTCATGGAACCAGTTTGCCATTATATTCGGTCAGTTAGTGGTGTATTTCGTTAATTTCCTTATTTTGGGAGACAATATAAATCCTGTTATCAAGACAGTAGAAGGTGTAAATCAGATTATTAACCCTGGAGAAGCCGCTTGGACTATCGAGACCGGTTGGAGATTGATGTTCGTTAGCGAGGCTGTTCCTGCAGGACTTTTCACATTGCTTGTTTTGCTTGTGCCTGAAACTCCGAGATATCTTGCTATGGTTGGCAAGGATGAAAAAGCTTTGTTCGTACTTAGCAGAATCAATGGTCTGACTCAGGCTAAGGCAATACTTCAGGATATCAAGGCTACAGCCGAAGAAAAAACAGAAAAACTGTTTACTTACGGATGGACTGTTATTTTCGTAGGTATCATGCTTAGTGTATTCCAGCAGGCTGTAGGTATCAATGCCGTATTGTATTTTGCTCCTCGTATATTTGAAAGCATGGGTATGGGTAACCCGATGGTTCAGACAGTATTTATGGGTGTTGTGAACATATTATTCACTCTTCTTGCTATTTTCACAGTTGAACGTCTTGGAAGAAAGCCTCTTCTTATATGTGGATCTATAGGCATGGCCATAGGAGCACTTGGTGTGGCATTGAGTAACGCAGTTACTGGCCTTCCTGCTATTGTTCCTGTTGTCAGCATTATGATTTACAGTGCTTCGTTCATGTTCAGCTGGGGACCTATCTGCTGGGTTCTTATTGCAGAGATATTCCCTAATACTATTCGTGGTGGAGCTGTAGCTATAGCAGTGGCATTCCAGTGGATATTCAATTTCATTGTTTCTTCTACATTCCTTCCTATGTACAATATGAGTGCAGGTGATATGGGTGTGAAGTTTGGCCACATGTTCGTTTACGGACTTTATGGAGTGATTTGTATTCTTGCAGCTGTATTTGTATGGAAGATGGTTCCTGAAACAAAAGGCAAGACTCTGGAAGATATGACCAGACTTTGGAAGAAAAACAAGTAATTCCACGTTGTAATTTTTTTGATTATAGACATGCGAAAAAAACGTGCGTTCGTTTTATATAAAATGAACTGTCGTTTTTAGTAAAACGTGCGTTCATTTATTTTGAATGTATTGCAGCTAAATAATAAGCCCTAAAGGTCGCAATGATCTTTAGGGCTTAAATATTTTTATGTTGATGTCATGAATTTATTTAACGACAATTTCATCCAGGAAAATCCATCCTCCGTCTATATCTACCGCTTTAGCGTATATTCTTATAAATCTGGCTGTTGCCTTTCCCTCCCATGTGAAATCATGGAATATTACGCCTTCCATGTCTGTTGGAATATCATGTGTCAAAGTGTCCATGTCCTTAAATTTCTTACCGTCATTCGAAATCTGTACCTGAATGTATTTAGGCAGCCACACATACGGCCCTTTGGCCTGCATTCCAAGAATAGATATATTTGATATGCCGGTCTTTTCTCCTAAATCTATAACAGCGTCAACATCGGTATTGAGAAATCCCAGCCATTTTCCGTCATTATAACCTTGTCCTCCATGATATCCGTCTATAAGGGTACTTTCTCCGGATGCCGGATAGTTTTTGGAATATTGGGTCTTGAGTGTTATTTTCTTCTTTATTGCCTTATGGTAATCAATGTCTTTTTCGAGAACTTTACCTACAGGTTTGCCATTGGCAAATGCGCGTGCGGACAGTTTCATTGTTCCTTTCACTGTCAGCGAATCTTTATATATAGGTGAGTTTACATCGGGTTCTGTTCCATCGGTGGTATAATGGATGTTTACACCGGTTTTCTCGCATGTCAAGGCAACTTTTATTTCTTTTTTGTCATAATCAATGCGTATTCTTGTTTCTATATCTGCCGAAAGGGTATAAGGGTTGAATCCCTTGTCTATAAGTCTTGGAATTTCATTGTTTACACGTTCTTTGAAATTATTCCAGTTCTTATTCTCCGGCATAGTCCATCCCACTTCTGCTATTGCAAGGATACGCGGATAAATCATATATTCCGTATGCTCAAGAGTAGGCATGTATTCTCTCCACACGTTACCCTGTACGCCTAAAATCATTTCTGCCTGTTCACTATTGAATGATGCTGGTATAGGGTTATACGAATATACCTTTTCAAGAGTCAGATAACCGCCAATGGCTTCAGGCTCGGTGGAAGGATTTGCCTGATAACCGTCAAGGTAGCAAAATTCTCCCGGTGTCATAACTACTTTATGACCGGCTTTTGCGGCAGTAATTCCTCCCTGTTCTCCACGCCATGACATGACAGTGGCATTTGGAGCAAGTCCTCCTTCAAGTATTTCATCCCATCCTATGATGTCACGTCCTTTGCTGTTCACGTACTGTTCTATGCGGTGTATCATGTAGCTTTGCAACTCATCTATGTTGTCAAGACCTTCTTCCTTCATCCTCTTTAAACAGTCAGGACATGTTTTCCATCCGCTCTTTACTGCTTCATCACCGCCAATATGTATGTAATGTGAAGGGAAAAGGTCAATCACTTCGTCAAGTACGTCTTGCAGAAAATCGAAAGTGGCTTCTTTGCCTATACAGAAATCAGAATTCTTGTACATGTCGTTTGAGCATGACAATAGGGGATAAGCTGCAAGTACCTCTTCCGAGTGACCGGGCATTTCTATTTCGGGGATTATTGTGATGTGCCTTTTTTCTGCATAATCAAGTATCTCCTTTATATCATCTTGTGTGTAATAGCCTCCGTAAGCGTTGGCGTCGTCCTGATTGCAGTAATGTCTGTCAGAATTCCACCATTCCTTCCATGTCTCATATGGGCGCCATGCGGCGAAATTTGTAAGTCGGGGATATTTTTTTATTTCAATTCTCCATCCGGCTCCGTCTGTCAGGTGCCAGTGGAATCGGTTCATCTTGTAACGTGCCAGCGCATCAAGTTGTTTCTTTACGAATTCCTTGCTGCTGAAGTGTCGTGATTCGTCAAGATGCAATCCACGGTATTCGAATCGCGGTTTGTCTAGAATTTCGATAGAAGTAATGAAGTTGTAATCGTTCTCTTCTGCCAGTTGTAATACAGACTGCAGGCCGTAGAAAAGACCTGATGATGTTTGCGCTGAAATTTCTATGCCATTAGGAGATATTTTGAGAATATATCCTTCGTCTCCTAAATTATTGTCGGAGACTGTTTCCATTTTAATAAATCTGTCCGAACGGTTGTCGGCAGAATAGTCTATTTTCAATGGAGTAGTTTTGATATAGCTCACCATATCATCAAGCTCTTTTCCAGTCAGATTTGTTTTAAATGCCAAATCAGAGGACAGTTCTAATCTACCTTCCTTCACCGTCATTTCTTGGGGGTGCGGAATTACATTTTGTGCTGTCGTAACATTGAAGTTTGCTAGGAACGACAGGCACAATAAGAATGAGATTGTTCTTTTTTTCATTGTATCAGGTTTTGTGGTTTGAGGATTTTCAGGGTAGTATTAGCTTATTTTTTATACTTTTTCAGTTCTGGCAATATCTTGTTTATTTCGTTTATTCTGTGTGCATCACTTGGGTGTGTGCTCATAAATTCAGGAACACCGCCACCGGACTGTGCCGACATTTTCTGCCAGAAATTAACGGCAACTTCAGGATTATATCCGGCAATTGTCATCAGTATAAGCCCCATATAGTCGGCTTCCAGCTCATGCGTTCTTGAGAAAGGAAGCATCACGCCATACTGCGCACCTATTCCGTAAACTGTTCCAGCTACGTTTTTTACCATAGCACTTTTTTCAGACAATGCAGCCGAAAGTATTTGCGACCCATATTGTGCCGCAATCTGCTGGCTCATTCTTTCATTGCTGTGTTTAGCTACGGCATGTGCCACCTCATGACCTATCACAACAGCCAGTTCATCGTCTGATGCTACTAGTTTCATAAGTCCTTCGTAAACCACAATTTTTCCACCAGGCATACAGAACGCATTGACCTGTTTGTCGGCTACAAGATTGAATTCCCAGGAAAAGTTCTTGATCTCGTCCGACATCCCTGCTTGTCTGAGATACTCTTCTGTAGCTGCGGCTATCTTCTGACCTACACGTTTGACCATAGCCGTTTGTGATGAAGATGTCGATTTTTGTGCAGTCTTGATATAATCATTATATTGTGTGAGGCTTGACGACAGAACCTCAGAATCGGAAACAAGTAATAATTGTTTTCTGCCTGTCAGTGGAACTGAACCACAGCTTGTGAGAAGACATATTAGAGCGAATATAAAGATGTATTTCTTTTCCATAAAGTTGATATTATAATATTATAGGCAAATATGATAAAAAAAAACGATTATTCAAAGTGTATGTGGTGGGAACGGATTATCTATACTCATTCTAATTAGAGCCTGTCGCTTACACATTGCATGTATAATTCTTCAAAAATATTCTTATTATTTCTACTTTTGTATGAATATGTATATAAATGACATTATTATATTATGTTGAGAAAAGTTAGACAGATTCTTGCACTGGTGTTTTTCCTTTGTATAACACTATTGTTCCTTGATTTTACCGGGACAGTGCATGCCTGGTTTGGTTGGATGGCAAAAATTCAGTTTATGCCGGCTTTATTTGCTGTAAATGCAGTGGTATTGGTATTCTTATTCCTGCTCACATTAATTCTGGGGCGTGTATATTGTTCCGTTATTTGTCCTTTAGGAATTATGCAGGATGTGATTTCGCGTATCGGCGGGATGCGTAAGAATAAGAAAAACAGGTTCACCTATTCGCCGGCACTCTTTTATCTGAGATATGTAGTTCTGGCAATATTTATCGCCGCATTTTTTCTAGGAGCAGGCTCGGTGGTAGCTTTGCTGTCGCCATATAGCTCATACGGAAGGATAGCCTCAAATCTGTTGGCTCCGATATGGCAGTTTGGCAATAATATCCTGGCATATTTTGCAGAACGTGCAGAAAGTTATGCTTTTTATTCTACAGAGGTTTGGATAAAGACTCTTCCTACATTTATTATAGCCATAGTCACTTTCATTACAATATTTGTTCTGGCATGGCGTAACGGACGTACTTATTGCAATACTATCTGTCCGGTAGGTACAATATTGGGCTTTATTTCACGATTCTATATTTTCAGAATTGAGATAGACAAAGATAAATGTAAGAACTGTCGTCTTTGTTCCAGACAGTGCAAATCGTCATGTATCGACATCAAGAATCATAACATAGATTACACACGTTGTGTGGCATGTATGAATTGTCTTGATTCATGTAAGCATGATGCTATACATTATGTATCTCGCTTCCGTAAGGACAAGGGAAATGAGGTGAAGACAGATAGTAAGGGGGAAACAGACAATTCCAGAAGAGCATTTCTTACAACTGCTGCAGTGATTACAGCAGGAAGTGCATTGAAGGCACAGGAAATGAAGGTTGACGGCGGACTTGCAAAAATAATAGACAAGAAAGTTCCTCATAGAAATACACCTATACTTCCTCCGGGAGCATTGAGCAAGAACAGTTTCGCCAAGCAGTGTACCGGATGCCAGTTGTGCGTCTCTGTATGTTCCAATCAGGTGTTGCGTCCTTCAACGGACCTTATGCGTCTTATGCAGCCTGAAATGTCGTATGAAAAAGGCTATTGCCGTCCGGAATGTACCAAGTGTTCCGAAGTGTGTCCTACAGGTGCAATAAATCTTATCTCACTGGCCGACAAGGCTTCTACCCAGATAGGACATGCCGTATTCATAATGGAGAACTGTGTTGCGGTTAAGGATGGAGTGGAATGCGGTAACTGTGCCCGTCATTGTCCTGCTGCCGCCATAAAGATGATACGCCGGGATAAAGACGATAAGAACTCCCCTAGAATACCTTCTGTCAATGTGGAAAGATGTATAGGCTGTGGAGCATGTGAGAACCTTTGTCCGTCACGTCCTTTCAGCGCAATATATGTGGAGGGACATGAACGCCATAGAATGATTTAATAATAAAGATTGTAGTATGGAAAAGAAAAATATAAATCGAAGGGATTTTATAAAGATAGTAGGGATAAGTACAGCTACGGTTAGCGGACTGTTTTATGGATGTGGAAAAGGTAAATCTGATGAAAATGTCTCTTCAGACCCTACTTCGCCGGTTCCAGTGGATAAGATGACATATCGTACTTCCAGCCGTGGTGACAAGGTCTCATTGCTGGGATATGGCTGTATGCGATGGCCTACACTTAAATCTCCGGCAGGTGACGGTAATGTGATAGATCAGGATGCAGTAAATGAGCTTATTGACTATGCCATGGCGCATGGAGTGAACTATTACGACACGTCTCCGGTTTATGTTCAGGGATGGTCGGAAAAATCGACAGGTATAGCTCTTAAACGTCATCCGAGGGATAAATTCTATGTAGCAACAAAGCTGTCGAATTTCTCTAACTATACGCGCGAGAATTCCATAAAGATGTACAAGAGGTCGTTCGAGGAACTTCAGGTGGACTATATCGACTATTATCTGCTTCATTCCATCGGCAATGGCGGCATAAAGACTTTCCGTGCCAGATATATTGAGAACGGAATGCTTGACTATCTCATTGAGGAAAGAAAAGCAGGGAGAATCCGTAATCTCGGATTTTCGTTCCATGGTACAAAAGAAGTGTTCGATGAGGTACTTGCCATGCACGAAAAGGTGCATTGGGATTTCGTGCAAATACAGTTGAACTATGTTGACTGGCGTCATGCATCAGGAAATAATGTAAATGCAGAATATCTTTATGCGGAGTTGGAAAAACGTAATATTCAGGCAATAATAATGGAACCGTTGCTTGGTGGTCGTTTGTCGAATGTCCCACAACATATAGTTGACAGGTTTAAACAGAACAGACCGACTGAGAGTGTTGCATCTTGGGCTTTCCGATTTGCCGGAACTTGGGATAAGGTGCTTACTGTCCTGAGCGGTATGACATATATGGAACATTTGCAGGACAATATCCGTACATACTCTCCATTAGTCCATCTTACAGATGAGGACAAGGAATTCCTTGAAGAGACAGCACAGCTTATAAAGAAATATCCTACAGTGCCTTGCAATGACTGTAAATACTGTATGCCATGTCCATACGGTATAGATATTCCTGCCATATTGGTTCACTACAACAAGTGTGTCAACGAAGGTAATGTACCGAAGTCAAGTAAGGACGAGAATTATGACAAGGCACGCAGGGCATATCTTGTAGGTTACGACAGAAGTGTCCCTAAACTGAGACAGGCAAGCCATTGCATTGGCTGCAAACAATGTATAGAGCATTGTCCGCAGGATATAAATATTCCTCGTGAATTGCATCGTATAGACAGTTTTGTAGAGTCATTAAAGCAAAATAAGTTATGATTCAATCTTGGAATGGTGAGATGTCGTCATTGAAAGATGAGTTGCAGAAAGGCGGCTGGTCGTGCGTCATAGGCAATGGTGCTGAAATGCGGACATTCTCACGCAGAGGTGTAGCAGATTTGTATAATATACTTATGACTGAGCCTGAATTACTTGGAGGAGCTTCAATAGCCGATAAGGTAGTAGGGAAGGGAGCAGCTGCACTAATGATTTTAGGAAAAGTTTCAAGACTTCATACACATATAATAAGTACTCCGGCATTGGCCTTATTGCGCAGTGCCGGAGTAATTACCGATTTTGATATAGAGACAAATTATATTATAAACCGTGACGGAACAGGACGTTGCCCTGTCGAGACATTGTGCGATGGACTGTCTGAACCGGAAAAAATGCTGCCTTTTATATCGGATTTTCTTTCCAAAATACGTTCCTGAAATATTTACAGTTCAAAGATTCCTGTAGGCGACGTTCTTCTCAAAGGAACAACTTCCAGATCTCTGCCAACAATTATATCCTTTGATTTTAAAGCGGTTTCTACTGTCTTCAAAGCCAGTTCGGGATGATTGTTGTCTTTGCTTAAATGGCATAGCCACAGGTATTTCAGTTGTGAAGGAAAATTACAGGAAATAAACTCTGCCAGTTCCTTGTTGCATAAATGTCCGTTGCCGCTTGCAATTCTTTCTTTCAGGTGGGTAGGATAAGGCCCTGTGTCAAGCATAGTCTTATCGTAGTTCGCTTCCATCACCAGATAGTCGGAAATGCTTACAAACTGGGCTACGGTAGGAGTGATGCGTCCTATATCTGTTATGAACGTAAACACCTTGTCGCATATCTTTATGCTATACCCGACATTGTCTGTCGAGTCGTGTGGGACCTCAAAACATGTAATTTCAAGATCGTTCAGCTGGACAGTCTCTCCTTTGCTGATATATCTTTTCATGTTCTCGGCCAGCTTTTCAGTCATACAGTAGCTTCTTTTCATACCTTCGTGCACTTCCGGTGTTGCATATATAGGTATGTTGTGCTTTCCTGCCAGATGGCCTACAGCCTTGATGTGGTCAGCATGGTCGTGTGTAACAAATACGGCTTTAATCTCATTCAAATCTATGCAGTGTTCCTTAAAAATCTTTTTTACTGAACGTATTCCCAACCCACCATCTATCAATACGGACGTGTTACCATTGCTCAGATAATAGCAGTTTCCGCTACTTCCACTGGCAAGGCTTAAAAACTTTATATTCATATCGTTATTTCGTATTTTGTGTTCTTATGACTTTTGAAGTCGAAAAAAGTTGTGCGAAATTACAAAAAATAGGCATAAAAAACTAGTGCAACATTGAATTTATGGGTATAGACATCAGGCAATGCTATGCAGAAAGAATATTTTTTGTACTTTTGCAACTGCAATTTTAATCGACTGTAACTGAATGAAACCACAATTTCTCATAGGAGGAGCAACATCCGGGAGCGGAAAGACAGTTTTCGCTTTAGGGCTTCTTCGTGCCTTGAGAAAGAGGGGGATAAAGGTGCAGCCGTTCAAGTGTGGTCCCGATTTTATGGATACACAATTGCATGCCATTTCTTCAGGAACAGATTCTGTAAATCTTGACTCATGGTTTGCAGGACGGACACATCTCCAGTATGTGTATAACAAATATGGAGAGAAGTCAGATGTGAGTGTCATAGAAGGTAATTCAGCATTGTTTGACGGATATAAGAGAATGCAAGGCAGTAGTGCGGAGATTTCGCAACTTCTTTCAGTTCCTGTAATATTGGTTGTCAATGCCAGATCTGCTGCATATTCCATTGCTCCGATGCTTTATGGATATAAGTTCTTCCGTCCTCAGGTAAGGATTGTTGGTGTAGTTTTCACTCAAGTGTCATCTCCTACGCATTTTTCTTATTTAAAGGATGCCTGTAACGATGCAGGGCTGCACACTCTGGGATATATTCCGTTTGATGATACCTTAAAACTTCCTTCGCGTCATTCAGCATATACACAGACCGTAAGGGCTGAAATAGACGAGATTTCAGAAAAGGTGTCGGTTTATATAGAGCAAAATATGGATATAGACCGTATTTTGAAAATGTGTACACGTATTTTCCCATGTGAATATACGTTACCATATACTTCCGATGTAGAAGAAACCGCATACCAATTCTATAGTCCAAGGAAATATCGTATAGCGATTGCGCGCGATTCTGCATTTAACCAGATATATAAGGAAAATCTTGACTGTCTATCGGCTTTAGGTACAATTACTTTTTTCAGTCCGCTGTACGGAAATAATCTTCCGGAAGCTGATCTTGTGTATATCCCAGGAGGTTATCCCGAATTTTATGCACGCCAATTACACAGAAGAAAACCTTTTATGAAACAATTGAAGGAATATGCTGAAAACGGTGGACATTTATTGGCAGAGTGTGGTGGTTTGGTTTTATTGTCAAGCTCTCTGACGGTACGCGATGGTGGCAGTGCATACGAAATGAGTGGCGTGTTTCCGTTTCATTGTACAATGAAAGATTCCTGCCTGCATACAGGATACCGTTCTTTAGATTTGAATGGTATATCTCTTAAAGGTCATGAATTCCGGTATTCTTCTTTCGGTATTGATGATAAAACAGAACTGCGTGATATCAAGTGTCTGACAGTGAATAATACACGTGGCAATGATGCCGGTACTCCAGTTTACAGATATAAGAATGTGATAGCAGGCTTCACCCATTGGTATTGGGGTGAAACCGATATTATGAAGCTGTGGAAATGACAGTCAAAATCAGAACCATTCCTTAAATTCTGAGGCCTTAGCCTTGCTTATAATGATTTTATCCTTCAAGTCCATTGGAATGTTCAGGTTTATTACCAGACGTCCGTTAAACCACAGGCTGATGTCCTTTATTGCTTTTCTTGAAATGAGAAACTGGCGGTTTGCCCTGAAGAAAAGTTTTGGATTCAGCATTTCCGTAAGTTCGTCCAGTGAAAGAGTGGAAGGATATTGCTTTCCGTCAGCATTGACTGCCTTTACCTGTCCGTCTGATATATAGAAGAACAAAATAGATTCTACAGCCAATGGTATGAATCTGTCGCCTTTTTCCGGAATAAGGAAATGCGATTTATAGTTTTCTTCCTTATTCAGCCTTTTTATTATTTCATTTATCATGTTGTTCTGTTGGGCTGCTTCCTGTTCTTTGCAAGGCATATTTGTGTGAAGCAGTTTTAGTTTGTCAAATGCTTTCTTCAGATCCTCAGCATTGATAGGTTTCAGCAGATAGTCTATACTGTTTACCTTGAAAGCTTTCAGGGCATACTCATCGTATGCAGTGGTGAAAATAATAGGGCAGGTTATATCTATACTGTCAAAAATTTCGAATGCAGAGCCGTCGGCCAGATGTATGTCCATAAATATTAGGTCGGGCATCGGATTGTTTTCCAGCCACTCCAGACTTTCGCATATACTGTCAGCACAGCCAACTATTTCGGCTTCACTGCACACATCCTCCAATATGGCTTTCAGATTTCTTAGTGCTGCTTTTTCATCTTCAATGATAAATATCTTCATATCAGTCTTGGTTTATATAAGAGGTAAAACAACAGTAAATGTGTTATCTGTTTCAATTATCTCAATATCTTTCTTATATAACAGTTTATATCTGTTGCTCAGGTTGCTAAGCCCTATGCCCGTGCTGCTTACAGTGCCTCTTCTTAGCTGTAGTCTGTTGGAAACCTCAATGGAATCATTCTTTGTTCTGACTTCTATGCTTAACGGATGTCTGTTGCTTATCTCGTTGTGTTTAACTGCGTTCTCTATCAGTAACTGTATAGACATTTTTGGAAGCTTCTTGTTCATTTCAGATTCGGCAATTTCGAATTTGAATGTAAGATTGTCCTCATATCTCATTTTCAGAAGATATATGTAGGAATACACGAATTCCATTTCTTCTTTTACTGATATGGAATGTGAGTCACTGTCTTTCTGTAAGGTATATCTCATTACTTTTGACAGTTCGTTCAGATATTCCTGGGCTTTTTCAGGTGATTCCCTTATCAGTGAATATAGTGTATTAAGCGAATTGAAAAGCATGTGTGGGTTTAACTGGTTTTTCAATGCTTCAAACTGATTGGCTATGTTCTCTATCTTCAGTTGTTGCATTTCCATCATCACCTTTCTGCTTTTCAGGCTTCTGTTCATCAGATAACAGCTCAGGGTGATTATTCCTGCCAGAAGGAAATCTCTCAGTGGATGTGTATATACGTGTACACTGGCTTCAATGGCGGGTATGCCGTATGTCCTGTGAAGAAGTACGAAACACTTTCCCATGATTCCGTTAAGCAACAGATCCAGGAAAAACATGATAAATACTTTTTTTGTACTTAATTCTATGCTTTCGCCATTGAATCTGAAAATTATTCTGTTAAGCCAGAACAGTATGATAATAGAGAGGTAGGTGAACAGAACTTCGCTGCCAACCTGTGTCCAGTCTAACCCGGGATATACAGTGTTGGCCTCTTCGGGACTGAATAACGCTATCAGTTCCGGAAAATTCATGGTAAATGCCACGGTTATCCCAATGGCATTTACCAGCAAATGATATTTGTTTCTGCTGAAATATTTCATTCCGCAAAGTTACATATTTTTATTCAGTTGCGCATTTACATACATGCCCGGGCGGAATAATTTGTTTGTTTCCTTCACCTTGGCATATACGTTTATAGATCGGTTTTCTGTGTTTACAGTCTGGTCGATAGATGTAATTTCTGCATTAAACGTAGTATCTTTTATGCCATTTACAGTAAATGTCAGATTATCACCGATGTTCAGATGTGCAAGATCTTTTTCGTATGCTGTAAGGAGAAGCATTATTTCCGATTTGTTTATGATTTTACATACCGATTCTCCTTCACCTACATATGTTCCAAGATTTACATTCATATTTGTGACATATCCGCTTATCGGAGCCTTTACCTCAAGATACGTTTTGATACCGTTCTTCAGAAGTTTGTCTGTGTCAACATCCAGCAGTGCAAGTTTAGCTTTCGATGCTTCCAGCTGGCTCTTCATGGAAAGATATTCTGCCTTGCTCTGTTCGAATTTCTTTTCAGATGCAGCCTCTTCAGAGACAAGTTTTTCCTGTCTTTTGAATTCTTTTTCCAGGAATTCTGTCTGTGCATTGGCAGTCAGGAATTCCTGCTGCAGAAGAATGAAATCCGGATTTTTTAGCGAGGCTATTATCTCTCCGCTTTTCACGTAGTCGCCTTCAAATACGGATATTTCGTGTATTGAGCCGCCCATGGTCAGTGTAAGTGTGGAACTCATTTTAGGAGGCATTATTATTACTCCGTTGAATGACACAGGAGGCATTACCTGTGTAGCTCCGGTGTTGGCGTCTGTTTCTTCTGATTCCGCATTGCTATTTGCTGTAGTGTCTTCAATAGTGATGTTTTCACTTACTGTTTCATTTGATGAACTGTTTTCTCCCGAACAGCCCATTATGATAAAGGCTGAGAATATGCTAATCGGTAAAAATATCTTTTTCATGTCTTGATGTTATTTATCTGTGTATAGTTCAAGTTCGAGTACTGATACGTTGTAGTTATATACAGTCTCAATATATGATTTCTTTATGTCTCTTGCTGAATTGATGCTCTGTACAAATTCAGTGATGTCTATCTCGTTTGCACCGTAACGTGACACTGCGCTGTTTTGTAACGACTCTGCCTCATTGAGTGCCGCTTCGGTGAAGTACTGGAGACTCTCTTTCTGCTGTCTCAGTCTGCCTTTCAGCTCTTCCACCTTATTGTTGAGCATGGTTCTGTTGTTGTCAGCTTCCCATTCCGCTATTCTCAGACTGATTTTAGCCTGCTTGCTTCTGCTTTTCTGAGGGAAGAACAATATCGGGAATGAAACTCCTACCATCCACGAATTAAGGTTTTTCAGAGGAGCGATTTTCTGACGTGTATATCCGAATGAAAATTCAGGGAAGAACTTGCTTCTTTCTATCTGTAGCAGTTTCTTCTGCTCATCCACTTTTCCCAAGAAATAGTTCAGATGGTCTGCCGATGGCAATAAATCAGTATCACTGCTCTGGAATATTGCAAGAGAATCGTCAGAAGGCAATATCTGAATGTCTGAATAGCATACCCATGTCAGCCTTTTCTTTGCCAATGAAACTTCTTCCTGCCAGTGGAGCAGCATGGTACGCATATTTGCAGCCATAGCAGAAATCATGTTTTTCTCTGTCAGGTCGATATCTCCCTGAGAATAGCGCAAATCTCCACTCTGTGCTATCTCATCCTGATGCTTGTACAGACTGTATATGCTGTTGGCATACTGGTAATATGTCCATGCACGCTTAACTTCGGCTATGATTTCCTTTTTAACCATATTACGATAGTATTCTCCTGTACTGACCTGCGATTTTACAAGAGAATTCTTATAGAATGGTGTCAGGAATGAACCTAGCGACTGCTCTATGCTCATTTCATTGTCTTTATTGAACTCACCGTTCAACTGTCCCCAGGCATAGCTGAAAGAAGTGCTTCCTCCGTCCCATATTTCTCCTCTTGTTGCTCTCGACTTTTCTATCTCGGCAGTAGCGACTTTCAGTCTTGGGTGGTTCTGTAGTGCAATCTCTATAGCTTCCTCCATGCTTACTCGTTTAGCCTCACTGCTCTGGGCATTGGCACCTACGGCAAATGACAGGATAATCGCTGTCATTGCTATGGTTCGTGCTGTACCGCTCATCTTTCTGCAATTCTTTTTTCTCATAATCGAGTGTGAAATATTATTTACAAGTTTATAGAACACAGGAATGATAATCAGTGTCAGAACTGTAGATACAATCAGTCCGCCTATCACCACTGTAGCCAATGGCCTTTGTACTTCCGCACCGGCTGATGTAGCTATAGCCATAGGCACAAATCCCAATGAAGCCACAAGTCCGGTAAGGAATACAGGTCTCAGCAGATGCGGACATCCGTGTCTTATTATACTTCCCGTACACATGGTGTATTCGTTTTTCTTTCTTAAATCGTTGAAATGGTTAATCATAAGAATACCGTTTAATACTGCCACCCCGAACAGGGCAATGAACCCCACTCCGGCTGATATACTGAACGGCAATCCTCTGAGCCATAACGCCACGATACCACCGATAAGTGACAATGGTACGGTAGAGAATACCACAAGCGAATAAATTACGCTTCTGAATGCGAAAAACAGCAATAGCAGGATGAGCATCAACGCTATAGGTATCGCAACAGTAAGAGTGTTGATGGCATTCTGAAGATTTTCGAACTGCCCTCCGTATTCAAAGTAATATCCCGGTTTGAGCTTTATGTTCTTGTCCAGTGACTCCTGAATCTTTGATACCACTTGTTTGATGTCCGCATTTCTTACGTTTACACCAATTACCACACGTCGTTTCGTAGCGTCACGGTTTATCTGAAGAGGTCCGTTCTGGAAAGAAATCTCGGCTACTTCACTCAGCGGTATGCGTACACCCTCGGCAGTACGTACAAACAGTCTGTTTATGTTCAGATCCTTTACCTTCTCGTTGTCAAGACGTACAACGAGGTCGAAGCGCCTTTCGTTTTCGAATACAACTCCGGCAGTTTCTCCTGCGTATGCAGTACGGATTATGGTGTTCAACTCCTCAATATCGATACCATAACGGGCAATTTTGGCTCTGTCATAGTTCACCAAAAGCTGTGGTAGTCCCATAGCCTGTTCTACAAGTACATCCGATGCCCCTGGAATCTGCTCGACATACCGAGCTGCCTCTTTGGTCTTGCTATACAGCTCTTCCATGTCTTCGCCATACAGTTTTATCGCTATATCAGCTTTAGCGCCTGTCATAAGCTCGTTGAAACGGAGCTGGATAGGTTGGCTGAAGTTGAATTCTACGTCTTCAATACTTTCGAGTGAAGCTTTCATCTTTTCCACCATTTCGTCCCTGCTCTTGGCCGATGTCCATTCAGAGAAAGGTTTCATCACAATCATTATGTCCGCGTCTTCCACAGCCATAGGGTCTGTCGGCACTTCCGCTGTACCTATTTTTGTCACTACATGCTTTATCTCGGGGAATTTCTCTTTCAGAATCTTCTCTGCTTCAAGCGAGACACTGATACTTTTGCTCAGGGAACTTCCGGCAGGCAGTGTCATCTGCATTGCAAAGTCTCCTTCATCGAGGGTAGGGATAAATTCTGCTCCAAGCTTGGTAAACAGAAACAGCGATGCTATAAGAGCCACAAACGATGTAGCGATAGTGCCCCAGATGTGTTTCAGACAAAAGTCCAATGCTTTTTTGTAATAATAGGCGAGACGTGAGAAAAACTAGTCTGGCAAGAGTAGGTTTCACAGAAACGGTTCTTTTCAGGAACAGCGATGCCATCATAGGTACGTATGTCAGTGACAATAGTAATGCTCCTATGATACAGAACACCAATGTCTTTGCCATAGGGGTGAAGCACTTTCCTTCTATTCCTGTAAGAGTGAGGATAGGGAAAAACACTATCAGGATGATAAGTACGGCAAAGGTGGCACTTCTCACCACGTTGCCCGCACCTTTCTCGACCTCTTCATCCATTTCTTCGCGGGTGAATGTCCTGCCCATCATTCCTTTGCTGTAGATATGCGCAAGGATTCCTTCAAGTATCACTATCGAACCATCCACCACAATTCCGAAGTCTATGGCCCCAAGACTCATAAGATTGGCCGACACACCGAATATCCTCATCATGATGAATCCGAAAAGCATGGCAAGAGGAATGATTGATGCCACGATAAGTCCTGCCCTGACATTTCCGAGGAATATAATCAGTACAAGGAATACTATTATGGCGCCTTCTATAAGATTCTTTATTACTGTGGATATATTTCTGTTTACAAGCTCAGAACGGTTCAGGTAAGGCTCTACGCTTACACCTTCGGGAAGCATCTTCTGGACCTTCTCCATGCGTTTCTCAAGTTCCCCTGTCACGACATTGGCGTTTGCGCCTTTAAGCATCATCGCTATGCCGCCCACACATTCTCCCTCACCATCCTTTGTCATGGCTCCGAAACGTTTTGGAGCGCCAAATCTCACTTTACCTATATCTGCTACGTGTACAGGAATACCGCCACGGTTGGTCACTACAATCTGTTCTATGTCTTTGATGTCATTAATCATACCTTCCGAACGGATATAGTATGCACGGTTCACCTTTTCTATATAGCTGCCTCCGGTATTCTGGTTGTTCTTGCTGAGTGCAGAGAACACTTCGCCTATAGTGATATTCAGTGAATACAGAGCGTCAGGGTCAACAGCCACCTCGTATTGTTTCAGATAACCGCCAAAACTGTTTATCTCCACTATGCCGGGTATTCCTGAGAGCTGTCTTTTCACTATCCAGTCCTGGATGGTCCGCAGCTCCATGGCATCATATTTGTCCTCGTACCCGGGAGCTACTTTAAGTACATACTGGTATATTTCTCCCAATCCGGTAGTGATAGGCATCATTTCCGGCGTGCCCAATTCTGGCGGGATTTCACCTGCCACGGTTTGTATCTGTTCGTTAATCAACTGCCTGGCATCCAGAGTCGGTACGTCTTCCTTGAAAACCACTGTAACGAGCGAAAGTCCGAATCTTGACACAGATCTGATTTCTTCCACATTCATGATGTTGCTCATGGCGATTTCTATCGGGAATGTGATGAGCTGTTCCACTTCCTGTGGCGCAAGGGTAGGCGATACAGTTACTATCTGCACCTGATTGTTAGTTATGTCCGGCACGGCATCTATTGGCAACGTAAGCATTGAATAGATTCCGCCCGCTAACAGGAAAAAGGTGGTGAGAACCACGAACAGTTTTTTCTGATAGAGAAATGAACGATTTTTTTAAACATAGTTTTTGCGTGATTATGTTATTTCTGATAATAGTGCAAAAATATGTATTATGTCATTGTTCCGGTGTCGGTATTTTACGAGGCTGATAAAAACGTAGGTGAAACGGCTGTTTGTGGAGGTGAAATTTTATTCTGTTTTCACTGAAAAAAAACGTGCCCGCATTTGATTTCGAATGCGGGCACGTTTAAAGTCAAACACGGGCACGTTTAAATTAAGCGTGGGTTTATCCTTTAAGTATCTCTTTTATGCCTCCCAAAGAGCCTAATAGGGAGGTCGCTTCGTATGGGATATAAACGGTCTTGTTATCCTTTCCGCTTGTCATTTCCTTAAGTGTCTCAATGTATTTCAGAGCAATCTGATAAGAAGCAGGGTCTGAACTGGAACCTTTAATTGCTTCAGCAATTTTCTCAATGGCTTCGGCTTCCGCTTTAGCCTGAAGTATTTTAGCTTCAGCCTCGCCCTGAGCCATAAGGATTTGCGATTCTTTCTGTGCCTTGGCCTGGTTTATCTGAGCTTCCTTTTCTCCTTCGGAATAAAGAATCTTCGATGTCTTGTCACCTTCAGCCTTCAGGATCTTTGCACGGCGTTCGCGCTCTGCCTGCATCTGCTGTTCCATGGCACGGCGTACACTTTCGGGAGGAGTGATGTCCTGCAGTTCCACACGGTTCACTTTAACTCCCCATTTGTTTGTTGCCTCGTCAAGAACCTCACGAAGACGAGAGTTGATTGTATCACGCGATGTCAAGGTTTCGTCCAGTTCCAGCTCACCGATAATGTTACGTAGAGTTGTCTGCGTAAGTTTCTCTATTGCGTTAGGCAGGTTTTCTATCTCATATACAGACTTGAACGGGTCTGTAATCTGGAAATACAGCAATGCGTTAATGCTGGTAGTCACATTATCTTTGGTAATCACGCTCTGTTCCGGGAAATCGTAAACCTGTTCACGAAGGTCTATCACGTCCGACATCCTTATCAGTGTCTGTGTAGTGCCGTTCATTCTGGTCACCACATACCGTGTATAAACTTTTCTCGGTCTGTCAAGAATAGGCCATATTATGTTTATACCGGAAGACAACGTGCTGTGGTATCTTCCCAATCTCTCAATCACTTTTGTTTCCCCCTGTCGGATAATTTTAAGCCCTTGCACTGCGAAAACTATCACAACAAGTGCCACAAGCCCTACAATAATCAAAGCTCCCATAATGAATGTTTTTTATAAGTTTATAATACAGTTAGTCATACTTTCCTGACGGTAAGGATTATGCTGTCCACTTTCAGGACCTCTACCTTCTCGCCTGCGGTGATACTATCGCCATTTTCTGATACTGCTTTCCATCTGTCCCCGTCGATGGCTACGCGTCCGCTATTTGTTTCCGGAATGATGTCTTCCTCAACGATGGCTGTCCGTCCGATAAGAGCTTCCACTCCGCTTTTAGGCGAATCTTTCTTCCTTGAAAGAAATTTGAGCATGAACGGGCGTATATAGATAAATGATATTAAGGTGAAAACAGCGAATACCGTAATCTGCCATACCAAAGAGTCGGTGAAACAAGATGCCACCGCTGCGCCAACGGCTCCAATAGCCAGACATAATGCTGCAAAACCTACGGTGATTATTTCTATTATAACAAGTGCCAGTGCTATGGCAAGCCATATTTGCCAGATTTCCATAAAATAAGTGTTTTTTAAAGATTTATGTTGTCAAGATATTAAAAGTTTTCGGGTTTTCAAAGGAGAATATGAGATATTCTTAATTATGATTTTGAGCGATATAATCATTCCAGATTTCTGTAGCAAGATATTTGTCACTTCTGCAATGTAGGTCAGCAATACCCTCGTCTATAAGGTCTGCTATTTCAGAACTATAATATATATCTGTAGCTTCTTCAATTGTTATATGATACATCTCACTCAAGCTTGATATTATGTTTGAGCATTTTACTCCTTTATATATTTGTTTTGAAACTCCTGTCATAATTTAATACTTTCAATATAAGTTAAACATTCATCTATCATTTGTTGTGACCGAATACATAATTGGATATTTGGCTTTTCGTATTTCAATAAACCTAACGCTTGCTCTTTGGATAATTCACCTGCGAAATATCTGTCTAATGTTAAAATAACACGATCGTTGGCAATACCTCCAATAATCATATCATAAAGTTCTACAGGATTTCCTATACGACAATTTGCGACATAATCCAACCATTCGCTGTTATATGAATCAAAACGAAGTAAGTTCCATTTATCAATATTATAACTTAACTCATATATATTGAGCCAAGCAGGTTTACCTCTACGCAGAAAACGCTGTGCGTATTTTTCAGCCTGTTCACGTATTGTTGTAATGTAAAATCCCTGTCCGAAATCAAGATACTCCCTTGAATGTATCGTGTCCGGATTTTCTACTATAACACTTGAAGCATGATATACTTTCATAATTATAGAACTCCTTTCTCTTTCATATAATCTGTCAGGTCTTCCATCAGATAACGCGAACCAAATGTATGCAGTACATCGTATGAGGGGACAATGTATCCATACAGTATCCCTGATTCTTTAAGCCGTTTATAAACTTCTCTCTGTGATAGATGAAGATG
Organism: Bacteroides sp. ET336; assembly: GCF_024733815.1. Lineage (NCBI taxonomy): Bacteria > Pseudomonadati > Bacteroidota > Bacteroidia > Bacteroidales > Bacteroidaceae > Bacteroides > Bacteroides sp. ET336. Next base: position 1,327 of record NZ_JANRHK010000016.1, on the reverse strand, counting down.
TACAGCCAATGAGCTGATGCAAAATGTTACAAAATCCAAAACTTCTTTATCCATAATCATTTGAGATTTTAATAGTTCGCATGAATTATAACAAAATTACAAATTACTTGGTTATTATAAATAATTGAGTAATGTTTTTTTATTCATTCTTAGATAAAAGGATATCTTGTATTCAGATAGTCTACCCATTGCTTGTTCTTTTCATTCATCTCAAAGTGCTTACATATAAGAAGGATGAATTTTTCGATGGTAATATAGCCGAATGTTGCTTTTCCATATTCCGACAGTAATTTTTCATACTCAGGAAGTACTTTCTTGAAATGGATATTACCATTGGGATAAAGTGTGATACTATGGAATCTGTCGATTTGTTCGTTCATAACCATCGCAGCACCTAATAAATGATTCCTCCATATCTGCCTGTAGTCATCTTTGCAAAGCAATGTTTCACTTAGGTGGTGGTTGCATATCTCATTTGTGTACAATCCGCATTGTCGAGTCTTGGTAGCGTATAGAGAATCTTCCTGCTCCATAACTCTCTTTTTTTCTAATTTTCCAAAAGGATATCTTTCTTCAGTATATTTCACTTCAATACCTACACCACATTTTTTCCCATTGTACATATATTCAATATATGTATCGAATGAAGTGTTGTCATCAAGTGCGCTTTCTTTTTGCGGAGCCCATTCTATACGAACATCTGTTACATTATCTATCTCGTCGGTTATCAGAATTTCTTTTAATAGAGCGGCTGTGGCTTGCAGGTCAGATTTCATTGGATAAAATACATTCCATGGGATATGTTCACTCCTAAGCATATTGCCCATAAGTCCCTCATGGAGAGCTGTATTCAATTTCCCGTATCGCTCCTTTATGCCATTAAGTATATCGTTTCGATAAACCTCACAGAAATTATATCCTAATGAAGCGAATGGCTCCATGAGGAAAGCCCCATACTTACCGAACTTGTGTTTGGGATTGTATGGAATTCCTAACACCATCTGACGAAAAAGTGACTGCTTTTTCCTTGCATGTGCTTTGAATGCTGGTTCACTGGCGCTAAGTGGGATTTCTTGATATGCTGCTTTCTGTTTTAATAATATAAGCTTTTCTAGTTTATATATTTTGTTTGTCATACTTTTAAACCTATGTACTGAAGAATATGATGAGTAATTATTTGTAATCTGTTTTCGTAATTAAATTTGTGGACTATAACAATTAAAGCAAGTAACCTAATTAATCAGGTAGTAGACATGGAAGAGATGTTGTTTTAAGATTATGAAGTCTGAACTTGTGATATCTACAAGTAGTGGGGCATATATCTTTT
>NZ_JANRHK010000015.1:0-96120 GCF_024733815.1 Bacteroides sp. ET336 | reverse complement strand
AGCGTGTACCGGTTTTGTTGAAGATCATCACATTTATCTTCTCCAGATGATCCGAAAGGATATAGACCAGACTCAGGCTTTGGTTGATGATTTGTCCGAACGTATAAAGAGACTGTTGTCCAAGTACGATAATGTCCTTGAACTTCTCAGGGAGATTCCCGGTTTTAGCACCAAAGTTGTAGAGGATCTGGTTTCTGAGATAGGTCTTGACATGTCCCACTTCCCTTCAGAAAAGCATCTTTCGTCCTGGGCCGGTCTTTCTCCGGGTAACAACGAGAGTGCTGGCAAAAAAAAAGCGCACGAATCACTCACGGAAACAAACAGGTAAAGGCGGTAATCACAGAAGCCGCATGGGCTGCGACCCGTACAAAGAATACGTTTTTCAGTGAGAGATACCATCGTATAGCTGCCCGCAGAGGAAAAAAACGTGCCTTGATTGCAGTGGGACATTCTCAGTTGATATCCGTTTATCTGATACTGAGTACGGGAGCCCGTTACCATGAACTTGGTGCACAATATATGCAATCCAAGATAGAGCAGAAACGCAAGGTATATTTGTCTTCCGAACTTAAAAAGCTTGGATACAATGTCTCGCTTACTAAAGTTCCACAAGCAGTAACACCCAATTAACAATACAGACCAAAGGCCGACTTTTACTGGAATTACCATAGTCCGAAAATGAAATTGGTCTCAACAGCTAAGCGCCAAAGATTGTGACTTATGTACACGTGTATGAAACTTTTAAATTCTTAGCTGTTGCTATTTGTCATCGTATAATAGCCGCATTTGTGTTTTCATGAGTGCTAATCTTTCTTTTGAGGAGTTCTATAAATTAAAATATTGTAGTACAGTTGTTTATATGGTTCCAAGAGCGTAAATTTGCAGAAAATAAGAATTTTATAATGAACAAGTTATCCCGATACCGTAAGCTTCGTTATAATCAACTATTTGAGTCAGAGAATCGTGAATTGCGTTTGAATGAAATGGGCAATCCTCTTGAAGTGTTGTCTCAGTATGTTGATTTTGAGATCTTTCGTCCTACTCTTGAATCAGCCCTTTTTACCGGAGAGCGCAAAAGTAATGCCGGTCGTCCGCCGATAGACTGTGTGCTGATGTTCAAGGTCTTGTTTCTTCAGCGTTATTATGGTTTGAGTGACCATCAGATAGAGTATCAGATAGTTGACCGTACGAGTTTCCGCAAGTTTCTTGGTATTGAATGTGTTGACGATGTTCCTGACGAGAAGACGGTGTGGAAGTATCGCGAACTCCTGACAAATACAGGCGTTTATGACAAGCTTTTTTCGGAATTTCATAGTTTCATGGAAAGTAAGGGTCTGCAATTCAATGAGGGTCGCATCATTGATGCCAGTTTTGTTATTGCCCCTCGCCAACGTAACACCCGTGATGAAAATGAGCAGATAAAACAGGGAGCGGGTGATAAGTTGTGGAATGACAATCCCCACAAGAAGTGCCACAAGGATGTAGATGCCCGCTGGACAAAGAAGCGTGATGAGACTTTTTACGGCTACAAGCAGCATACTAAAGTTGAGAAACGCAATAAGATCATACTTTCTTATGATACCACGTCGGCAGAAGTGCATGATTCCAAAGGCTTTGAAGGACTGCTGGATGAAAAAGACGAAGGCAAGGACTTGTATTTGGACGCCGGTTATGTCGGACAAGAGGAGATTGTAAAACAGCATAAGATGAATCCGATAATTTGCGAAAAGGGCTACCGTAACCGTCCGCTTACCAAGGAGCAGAAATCAGACAATAGGAAAAAATCCAAGACACGTTGCCTTGTCGAGCATGTATTCGGGTTTGAGGAACAAACCATGCGTGGACTTGTTGTGCGTACAGTAGGGCTTATTCGTGCTAAAGCCAATGTAGCACTCACCAGTCTTGTGTATAACATCAGTCGTTACACGCAAATAATCAGGCTGAAACCTGAGTTGTTGGGGTGAATTATGCCTGCACATCCAATTTTTACAACAAACACAAGTTAATTATTGTAAAAATTGGGGGGGGTAGAAAATATTCGCTAAATTTGAAAGACTAAAGCTCACAAATTGGGCAGTTAAAGAGTTCTGCTGTCTGATACAAGAGGATAAATTGAATTGATAGAACTCACCTTTTGTCAAAACACTCGGCTTTATATCAATTTTAGTATAAACCTGTCCTGCTTTATGTGTAGGACGCTTAATATTTACGTATGAAAAAGGTTCTTATTTTATTCGTGTGTTTAATTGCGTTCTCTTTTAGTAATTTGAATGCTCAGAGTCAATGGTCGTTCGGACCACGTGTTGGTGTCGGATTCTCCAGTAGATATGGTGATAATGGTTATTATTCCAAAATGTTAGGCGGTGTGTTTGGAGAATACAGAATCAAAAAGTTTGCAACAGAACTTGATGTTTTATTTACCAAACAAGGAGAAGGTGGTGAAGATTATCTGGAGAAAAGTAAATGTATTCTTATTCCATTAAAATTTAAGTTTTATCCTTGTTCTACATTGGGGCTAAATATCTTTGTCGGTCCCCAGTTGGATATCTATTATAATGGTTTGGAAGGAATGCAACCGGATGGTAGTCCTATGATTCATTATCGAAAGACGTCGGCATCTTTAACGGCAGGTCTTGGTTATCGTTTCAAGTTTGGACTTGATTTGACATTCAATTATAATTATGGTCTTGTAAAATTGAATAAGGATGAATTTCCCGGATTGGAAAACTATAGAGACAGGGTATTTCAGATTTCCTTGGGATATGATTTATTCAGTCTGTTCAAAAAGTAGAGAATAAAGATAACTCAATTTTTATAAGAAGGCATATCTGACTTGTTTCCAAGTAATGATATGCCTTCTTTAGTTGTTAAGTTATAATACTTATTTTTATACTAATGAATTTACTGACATTCTTATAATCAGCTGATTTATGCTTAGTTCTTTGTTTTTCTCCAAATATGTTCTATCTCCAGTATAATCATCTTGTGGTAATTGCCATGCCCATTGCCGTACCATTTTCCGTCAAGCGATTTGTCTATGAATTTTTCCGGCTTTATGTCGTCTTCGTAAAGCTTTCTGCATTCCAGTGTAAGGCGTGCCTGATCAAATGTAATATTACCATTTTCTGTTAAAGCCGGTTTAAGTCCTGTTTCTGCTATCTTGTCCGTGTCACGTCCTGATTTTGAGCCGCACACCTTATGTATAGCCTTGTTTTCTTCACCCAGGAACGAGAGTGTGAGAGTGTCACATTTTTCTATAAACTCGTATGTATAGCGTTCAGGACGTATGAAAATAAATGCGACTGTTTTTCCCCATAACACTCCTGTGCCACCCCAAGAGGCTGTCATTGTATTGAATTTCTCTTTTGTTCCTGCTGTTACCAACATCCATTCTTTTCCGATGGCTTCAATCATGTTGTCTGCCAACTGAGATACGTTTATTTCTTTCATTCTTTCTTTATATTAATATGAGTTTACAAAAATAGGAAAAAGAGAAATTTGAGAAATATGTTTTTCATCAAATTTCTGCAATCTCATTTCTTGGTGACGACTATTGTGGACAGCACTGCTGACTATAGTCGGCATCATTGCCTACTATAGTGGGACGCATTGCTTACTATGGTCAGCACCAAGAAATACATATATTGTGGTACTTAATTCTTCTGACCTTCTTATTATACTTGGTTTATTACGTTAAACTGTATATTTTTGTGGTGTAATATAATAGAACTTTTATGGGACGTACAATAAAATTACTATTGCTTTATTTTGCCTATCAGCTGGCATTTTTCGGAGTGCTTGTAGGAATATATATGCTGAAAAACGGAGTTGTGGAAATGCCGGACGTGTCCGGTAGTGGATATATGTCTGTCATTATGTGGGCACAATTTCTTTCCACGTTGTCTGTAGGTCTTCATGTAGTATTGGGAAAATATGTATCTATTGATGTTTTCAGATTGAAAACTTCCAATAGATGGGCTGTATTGTTTGCATCAGCTGTTTTTATCGTGGCAATGGGATTGTGGACCAACTATTTCAGCGAGCTTGCCGGACTGCCTGACAATATGAAGGATATGTTTGAACAGATGATGAACAATCCGTTGGGGATAATATCTATTGTAGTTATGGCTCCGTTGGTGGAAGAACTGCTGTTCCGTGGTGCTATACAGGGACATCTTATGCGAAAGTGGAAAATGCCTTATCTTGGTATAGTGGTGTCGTCGCTTATATTCGGTGTGGTACATGGTAATCCGGCTCAGATTCCGTTTGCATTCGTAGTGGGAATGGCCCTTGGATGGATGTATTACCTCACAGGAAGTCTTATTCCTGGAATGCTGATGCACTTTATTAATAATGGAAGTTCGGTGTTGCTTTATGTTTTGTCGGGCGATCCTGATGCGACAATGATTTCATCACTTGGCGAGACTGGTTCTCTGGCTTTGGCTGTGGCAGGAATTATTCTTACTGTAGTATGTATTTTCATTATCAGAAGGAAACTGGTGAAAGAACCGGTGCAGTGGAACGAAGAAAATAACTTGCAGGCATAAATGATATTCGTGGATTTTGGAGTATCTTTGTGCGACAATAAAAATAATCGAACAAAATAAAAGAAAGGATTTTACCGTGGCAAAAGACAGCGAAGTAGTAATGACCCCCATGATGAAACAGTTTTTCGACCTGAAGGCGAAGCACCCGGATGCTATCATGCTTTTCAGATGCGGAGACTTTTATGAGACGTATTCGGAAGATGCGGTGGCAGCATCCGAGATTTTGGGCATTACCCTTACAAAGAGGGCCAACGGACAGAACAAGACTATCGAGATGGCGGGATTTCCTCATCATGCTCTTGATACATATCTGCCAAAACTTATCAGAGCAGGACGACGTGTGGCTATCTGTGACCAGCTGGAGGACCCTAAAACTACCAAGAAACTGGTGAAACGCGGTATAACCGAGCTTGTTACGCCGGGTGTGGCCATAGGCGACAATATTCTTTCTTATAAGGAAAACAACTTCCTGGCTGCCGTTCATTTCGGAAAGACAGCTTGCGGTGTAGCTTTTCTGGATATTTCTACCGGAGAGTTTATGACTGCAGAAGGAAAACTTGATTATATCGATAAACTTCTCAATAATTTTGCTCCTAAGGAGGTACTTTTCGAACGTGGAAAGAAACCTATGTTCGAAGCTAATTTCGGAACCAAATTCTTTACTTTCGAACTTGACGACTGGGTTTTCACTGAGACATCGGCTGTGAAGAAACTGCTCAAGCATTTTGAAACGAAAAATCTGAAAGGTTTCGGAGTGGAACATCTGAAGAATGGTGTGATAGCTTCGGGAGCTATTCTTCAGTATCTTGAAATGACTCAGCATGAGCATGTCGGGCATATCACATCGCTGTCGCGCATAGAAGAGGAAAAGTATGTGCGCATAGATAAGTTTACTGCCCGCAGTCTGGAGCTGATGGGAAGTATGAACGATGGTGGAACTAGTCTGCTCGACGTGATAGACCATACTATAAGCCCGATGGGGGCACGTATGCTGAAACGTTGGATTATATTCCCGCTGAAGGATGTGCAGCCTATTAACAGGAGGCTTGATGTGGTGGAATATTTTTTCCGTCATCCGGACTTTAAGGAGGAGGTTGAGGACTGCCTTCACAGAATAGGTGATTTGGAACGTATAGTGTCGAAAGCTGCTGTGGGCAGGATTTCTCCACGTGAAGTGGTGCAGCTTAAAGTGGCTTTGCAGGCTATTGAACCTATCAAGATGGCTTGTCTTGAGGCTGACAACGAGAGTCTTCGCAGGATAGGTGAACAGCTCAACCTGTGTGTTTCTATCCGTGATAAAATAGCAAAGGAAATAAACAATGATCCTCCGCTCTTGGTCAATAAGGGTGGTGTGATAGCCGACGGTGTGTCCGAAGAACTGGACGAACTGAGACGTATATCATATTCCGGAAAAGATTATCTTCTTCAGATTCAGCAGAGAGAAAGCGAGCTTACAGGTATTCCAAGTCTGAAGATAGCATATAACAATGTGTTCGGCTATTATATAGAGGTGCGTAATGCGCATAAGGATAAGGTTCCTGCCGAATGGATAAGAAAACAGACTCTTGTGAACGCTGAAAGATATATCACTCAGGAACTGAAGGAATACGAAGAGAAAATCCTCGGGGCTGAGGATAAGATTCTTACGCTGGAGACACGTATTTATAACGAGTTGGTAATGTCGTTGGCTGAGTTTATTCCTGCAATTCAGATAAATGCCACTCAGATAGCAGTTCTTGACTGTCTGCTTTCGTTTGCATCGGCTGCGAAGGCTAACGGGTATATCCGTCCGGTTATATCTGAGGATGAGGTACTGGATATTCGCCAGGGAAGACATCCTGTTATAGAAAAACAGCTTCCTCTGGACGAAAAATATATAGCAAATGATGTATATCTTGACACGGAGAAACAGCAGATTATAATCATCACGGGTCCTAATATGGCGGGTAAATCGGCTTTGCTAAGACAGACTGCCCTTATCACTCTTATGGCTCAGATAGGTTGTTTTGTGCCGGCGGAAAGTGCGCATATAGGTATTGTAGATAAGATATTTACCCGTGTGGGTGCAAGCGATAATATATCTGTGGGAGAATCTACGTTTATGGTTGAAATGAACGAGGCTGCAGATATTCTGAACAATCTTTCACAGCGCAGTCTGGTGCTGTTTGATGAGCTTGGACGAGGTACATCTACATACGACGGTATATCAATAGCATGGGCTATTGTGGAACATATACACGAAAATCCTAAGGCAAAGGCACGTACTCTGTTTGCAACCCACTATCATGAGTTGAACGAAATGGAGCGTAAATATAGCCGCATAAAGAACTATAATGTATCTGTCAAGGAAGTTGATAATAAAGTGATTTTCCTTCGTAAACTGGAACCTGGAGGCAGCGAACACTCGTTCGGTATTCATGTGGCTAAGATGGCTGGTATGCCTAAGTCTATCGTTAAGCGTGCTGACGAGATTCTGGCCCTTCTGGAGAAAGAAAACCGTCAGGGATCTATATCTGGTAAGGAAAAGGAGATAACTTCGGAATTAAAGAAAAAGAAAGGTGCTTCATCGTCGTCAACATCAGACGGTATTCAACTGAACTTCTTCCAGCTTGACGACCCCGTATTAAGCCAAATAAGGGATGAAATTATCAATTTGGATATCAATAATCTCACCCCTGTTGAAGCTTTGAACAAATTAAATGAAATAAAGAAAATTCTTAATTGATGAAATTCTTTGCTCTCACGCTTGTCATTTCCGGATTTGCCGGAGTTGACTGGCGTGTGCAGTAGTCAAACTCGTGGCTCTTTTCGCCGCTATATGAGTTCCATATAAGTTTAAGTTTTACAGTCTCGCCTTCTGTGTCGGGCAATATTCCGTCAAGCTTGAATGCTACAAGTCCGTCGGCAGGATGTCCGTAAGTATCGCCGTATGCATTGTGGCGGAATTCCACTTCGTATGGATTTTCAGGATTGTTTGTCGAAATCAGGTTTACGAAGTGTTTTGTTCCTGTGTTGCCCCATGCGGTGCTGAAACGTAATGTCAGATAGCCATCTTCTGAAACAGTCATCCAGCTGTTCATAATCTCTACCGGGTCGTTTCCGTAAACTTTGTCATTCTCTTCATCGCCCAGGTTTGCTGCAATAGGTTTAGTCAGGATACTGTCTATCCAGTTGATGTGTACAGCCTTGCTGAAACCTTCCGAAGGATCTGTAGTCTCTTCAAAATTAACCAAAGCTCTAACTTCTTTTTCGCCGAAAGGTGATTTTGTAACATTCACCGGAAGAAGTGTCGTTTCATTGTCAAGCTGAAGGAAGAAAGTATCATTGGCATCTGTTTTTACAGTAACCAGCGCGTTAGGGAACATTAGAGAATAGTCATAATCATCGTCATTGTCGCATGACTGGAGTGAGAATATGGCAACCGAAGCTACCAATGCATGTTTAAAAATTGAACGTAGTCTCATAATAATTTAATTTTTAACGTGTTAACTTTGAATGTTTGTTTATACGTTAAATGATGGACTTACTGATTTAATGCATCCTATTTTGTTAATTATATATAATGCCATGATTTTTTATCATGGCATTATAGTATTAAGTATATTCTCAAAACCAGCGTACATAGCAAAAATCTTGTCTGTGTGGAAGCAGTTTATTCTTAGGGTACATTCTGAAGGATTGTTTAAAGCTTCCTGCGTTAGATATACATGATTTGCCTTTGAATGTGTATAAGTTTCCGTTTCTGGATATAAGTTCAAGAGGTATTACCGAATATATGCGTTCATTTCCATTCTGTATATGCGTAATCACAGATTCTACACCTATTGCGTCGTCAAGTCCTTTTTCGTCAATGACAATTGTAATATCATATTCTTCACCGGCTTTTATAGTAGCATTTAGTCCGTTTCCTGTGTCAATAGATTTTATTTCTATGTCGTTCCATTTTGAAGCTATTTCCTTTTTCCATGTTGTTATATATTTAGCTTTCGCATAATTGTTTTCGGAAAGAACTTTGAAACGTTTTTCCAATTTGTTGTAGAAACGGTCGTAATAATCGTCTAATTGCCTTTTCATTGTATAATGAGGGGCAATGTTTGCAATGGAGTTTTTAATGTACTTTATCCATCCTTCGGAGAAGTCTTTTCCATGTCGTTCGTAATATAGTGGCAATATCTCGTTTTCCAGTGTGTAGTATATCAGTTCTGCATCTAGTTTGTCCTGATACTCGTTGTTCTGATAAACACTTTCAGCTGGAATTGCCCATCCCGCTTCTTTTTTGTAACCTTCGTACCACCAGCCGTCAAGAACGGAAAAGTTCAATACTCCGTTCATTAACGCTTTTTCTCCGGATGTGCCTGATGCTTCTGCCAGACGCGTAGGTGTATTCATCCATATATCAACGCAAGAAACAAGTTTACGTGCCAGTTCCATATCATAATTTTCGACGAACAATATCTTTCCTAAAAATTCCGGCCGTCTGGATATTTCTACTATTTGTTTTATAAGGTCTTTACCGGGACCGTCATTAGGATGAGCTTTTCCAGCAAATATGAAAACTACTGGTTTTTGTGGGTCGTTTACTATTTTTGATAATCTGTCAAGGTCGGTAAACAACAAATGAGCCCTTTTATATGTTGCAAAACGTCGTCCAAATCCTATCATTAGCGCATTAGAACTGAATTTACTGAATGTGGAAATTCCTAATGATGGGTTTGCCTGACTGTTAAGCCAGTCTTCTGTACATTTTTTCTTTAAAAAATCAGCTAGTTTGTTTTTCATATGTTGTCTCAGGAACCATATTTTTTCGTCCGGAACATTATAAATATTTTTCCAATATGATTCATCAGATAAATTAGATATAAATTTCTCGTCAAAGTATTCTTTGAAAAGTTCTTTCCATTCTTTAGCACACCATGTAGAAAAATGTACACCATTGGTTACATAGCCTACATGGTTCTCTTCAGGAAAATATCCTTTCCATATTGGTGCAAACATCTTTTGTGAGACTTCCTGATGAAGCTTGCTCACACCATTTACTTCCTGACATGTTTTGCAGGCAAAGACCGACATACAGAAACGTTCGTTTTTGTCACCTGGATTTTGTCGTCCCAGATCCATAAGTTCTTCCCAGCTTATTCCTAATTTGTCTGTATAGCCTTTCATGTATTTATAGAAAAGCTGTTCTTCAAAATAATCATGTCCTGCAGGGACGGGTGTGTGTACTGTGTATAATGATGAAGAACGTACCAACTCCATTGCTTCATTAAAACTCAGTCCCTCTTTGATATATTTACACAGTCTGTAAATGTTTATCAGTGCGGCGTGTCCTTCATTGCAATGGTAAATGTCTTTTTTTATTCCGAGTTCATCCAGCATCATCATTCCGCCTATACCAAGCAGTATCTCCTGTTTTAGACGGTTTTCCAAGTCTCCACCGTACAAGTGGTGTGTTATAGGACGGTCGTATTCGCTGTTGAGTTCATTGTCTGTGTCAAGCAGGTATAGCTTTATTCTTCCTACATTGACTTGCCATACATTTGCATGTACTGTAAAACTATCTGCATAAGGTACGTGAATTACCAGCTGTTTTCCTTCCTCTGTTGTAACTTTTTCTATTGGAAGATGTCCGAAATTCTGTGCTTCATAGTCGGCAATCTGTTGTCCGTCCATGGAGAGAGTCTGGTCAAAATATCCGTAACGGTACAGAAGTCCTACTGCACACAGGTCAACATTGCTGTCAGACGCTTCTTTTAAATAATCTCCCGCAAGGATACCCAATCCTCCGGAATATATCTTAAGTGCCTGGTCAAGTCCATATTCCATACTGAAATAGGCTACTGATGGTCTTGAATGGTTTGTTTCAGTATCTATATATCTTCTGAAAGAGGCATATACAGAATTCATTTTTTCAATATAGTTTTCATCTTCCGAAAGTTCTTCCAGCCGTTCGTGGCTTGTCTTCTCCAATAACAATACTGGGTTATGTCTTGTTTGGTTCCATAGCTCAGTGTCAATTACGGAAAATAATTCCTGCGCTTCGTCGTGCCATGACCACCATAGGTTGTGGGCTATTTCTGAAAGATTTTTTAGTTTTTCCGGTAAATATGAACCTACAGATATTTCTCTCCATTTTGGAGTATTTGCATTGTAACTGTTGAATTCCATAATTATATATTTTGGTTGATTTATGTCTTTAAAATGCTAGTCCTAATCGTATTCCCATGCTGTTTAGTCCGTTTACTTGTCTGGATGATACATCATGTTTGTTTGTAGCATATGCATAATATGCCGCCAGATTGATGCCAAGCAAATATTTTTTGAATGGAAATATGTTTATTCCCAATTCAGGGGAAACGTAAAATCCCCATGATTTGTCGCTATATGTATCGAGTGGCATAGTTGATTTTGCTTCAGCATAATTAAATCCTACTTTTGCTGATACATACGGTTGCCACCAGGTATCATGGATAAAACGGTATCTTAAGGATGCTCCAAATGGTACGCTGATATATGATAATGTTTCTTCAATGTTTTCGGATGTTGATGTATTGTCATTGGTAACATTGCGTGTGACATCATCATATTGTGTGTTTACATTTATAAAACCGCCTAAGGAGATGTTGTGGGTGAAATAATACCCAGCATCAACATATAATCCCAAATCGTTCATTTTGTTGGAAAAGTCCGATTTTATAGGAAAATCAAACTGCCATCCGCACTGATAGTATGTATTAGGGTTTACTTGAGCATTTAATGCCATTATGCCTAGGATAAAAAATAAGTATAATGTGATAAACCGTTTGAAATCTTTTATGTAATGTTTTCTATACATATTTATTGATATTAATTATGGTTTGGATAAATAATGTTATTTAAGTTGTTATCTTGTAACATACTTCATTTCCATTGACGAACTGCAGGATTTTGTTATTGCGCAGTAAATGTAGGATGGCCATACATAGATTAATATCATTTAGGCCACTTAGCTTTTGCAATTGCTTGAAAGTCAGTTTCTTTGTACTTGCAAGAAGTTTATATATTTTCTTGCAAGCGATTTTAATATTATTACTGTTAGGTAACATGGCGTAATTGTTTTAAGTTTATATATGTCTTTATTGATATATTGCAAAATTAAATCCAATATATAACTATTAAATGTCTTGATATGTATATAATTAGTCCGAATGTGACACTTGGTTTATTTTTTGTTTAAAGATTATAAATCAGTGAAAATACTTACTGTGAACGGGCTTATATCATTATTTTTGTAAAAAACGATGTTATAATGAAAAGGTATATTTGTTCGGAATGGATATCAGAAAGCGCCTTTGACGAAGGCAAGGTAGATCAAGCGGCTTTCAATGATGATATGTCAGTATTAAAATTACACGGGAAAGGGATTTTTAAATCCGGAATGATAAAAAATCTTCATCACACATTCTTGTTGGTAACCAAAGGTAAGGTAAATTTTATAGCAAGAGGAGAAAATATAGTGGTACATTCGCCGGCATATATCGAGTTTATAGCTTTTTACCGTCAAATATGTTTAAATACCGATAGCGAGTTCGAAGGTTATCTGTTGGTTACGGAGCAAAGTCTTTTTCAAAGGATAGCTGAAGATACGCGTTCTGTTTTTGCCAGATGCATGTATAAATATGGTCAGAAACCTATTTTGTCTTTAGATGATTGTGAATTGGGACATTTATTGCCTTTCATTGATATATTATTAAATACTATAAACCAGAAAGAGCATTACTTTCTACATGGAGTAATGAAAAATACCTTTATTGCATTGCACTTTGAAATATGGAATATAATTTTCAGGAAATTGAAAAATGATACCGGAAGCGATCCGGTTAATCGTTGGAATGATGTTTTGTCACATTTCATTTATCTGATGCATACGAATTGTTGCCGACAGCATGAAGTTGGCTGGTATGCTGATAAATTGTGTGTATCTCCTAATACATTGTCTGTAAAATTAAAAAGAGTATATGGTAAATCTGCTAGTCAGTTAATAAACGAATGTATTATGGAAGAAGCTAAGATTTATTTAAGAAATCCGTCAAATTCAGTTCAGAAAGTGGCAGAGATGCTTTCATTTTCAGACCAAGCAGCTTTTTATAAGTTCTTTAAAAGACTTAGTGGGGTGTCACCAAGTGAATTTCAAAAGGATATAAAAAAATAAGTCTCCATAAAAATGGAGACTTAAGCGGTGCGGACGGGACTAACCACCTCAAATTTAATATTTGATATTCAGTAAGTTGTAAAACCATATCTGAAAAAGGTCCCCGATTTTGCACCTATATAGCCTCTATATTCTTCTGTTAGGAATTTGCCTTATTCCGTTTGGCAAATATACAAAATCTTGTTGATATGGCAATGACAATCTGAAAAATTAGTTGCTTTCGATTTCATCTTTGTCCTTCATAATTTGTTGTTGTGTCCGTAACGCTACTGGATGGTCAAGCAATTTAATGGCCGTTTCATTATCAAACAGCAAATCGGGACAATAATTGCCTCTATAAAATTCATCTATGTACTTTTGTTCTGTTTCATCCAGTGCCATCAGTGTAGAAAGATAGTTTATTACACAATGATTTATTTCATCCTTTGGGTATTTCCCCGCATTGATATGAAGCATCGGCAATAGTTGTGCCTTGACATCCTGAAACGGCATTTTCAAAATATGCCTTACATCCTGTTTTAAAAGATGAGGATTGTCCGGATTCCCCAAAGTACTGTAAAAAACGATGCATTTTCTGAGCAAGGCACGTTCTTCCGGAGTTGATAGGATATTCGATTGGGCAAGAGAATATATATCATAGATATCTCTTGGCTTGCAACGTTCATAAAACGCCTTGATTTTTCCACCGAATAGTTCCGGCATAGCTAAATGGGCAACATTCAGCATACCATCTTTTACTGAAAAAGGAAAAGGTATTTGAGTTATCACATAGGGAAGTATATGGCACCTGTTATGATAATTTATATCCAGTTTTATCTTATCTTTACTCCCTGTTACTGTTATATAATACAGAGAATAAGAGTCCAATGAGAATGATTTCCGCTGTGTAACTTCATAATCGTTCTCTTGGCAATATTGGATCAATGCCTGATTGATTTTGTTCCTTTCCTCCAGCATCTGCTCTCTCGATATGTTTTCCGCAAAATCCAAGTCGAGGTCAACCGAGAGTCTGGGTGGTTCGGCAAAGGCAAGTAAATTGATGGCGGTGCCTCCTTTTAGCAATAATTTCCCTCTAAATTCCGTATGCGTATTCAGGTCATTCAGAATAAAAGACAGCCGAATGACTTTTTCAACATTATTGACCGTATAATTATGTTCTGCGGCAATCTTTTGTATTTCAGATTTCTGAAGCTCAAATTTCATAATAGCAATCTTTTTGAATTTCTTTCATTGCATTTGCCGGGATACACAGTTTCCATTCCTTGGAAAATGAATTGCAGTAATATGGATTTAACAAGTAACTGATATTCTTTCCCATACCTTCCTTGCATACTTTGAAAAAATAGTCCGACAAGCGCAAATCATCTTTAAAGTGAGACAAAACAAATCCCGCACGTTGAAAGAGGCTCTTGCTTCCATACAGTTCCAGACAGTGCAGCATATCTTTCTCATTGACAAGTGTATGGTCAAGTTCTGATATGGCATACAACAGTTCTTCCAATCCTCCAGATAGATTTATATTGTATAAACAGTCTATAAGAGTCTGGTTGATAGATGTTACCCGGATAGGATACGGATTGTCTTTATCCATAATAAGCGGTTTATACAAGAATTTGATCGGCTTGTAAACATAGGATTCTCCTTGATAGGTGAATGTACGGAAAATGGAAGTGCTATGTACATATAGCCAGTTGAATTCCTGTGTCTGTAGTGAATAATATTCCAAGGCAGCATGATATACAAGGCAACCTTCCTCGACAGCGTTGCAGGCTATTCTGAACTTGTCCTGTAAATCTGAGGGTAAATAGATACCTTTGCGCACATGCGCCACCATTCCCTGTTTCTTCCAGTGATACAAGGACGGCGTGGTGCTCTTTCCCCTGAGAAAATGATAACGCTCTAATTTTTGAGTTGTCTGTGACATATCCATACTTAATATTTTATGCAAAGATACGGTTTTTATTTTAATTGCGTGTAATTCTAAGTGTATAATTTGCCGAAATAATTCTTCTTCAAATTGATGATTATTATGTAGTTCAGTTTTAAATTACCATAAAGTCAATAGTTTTGATAGTTTGACAGTAATACATTCGATAAAATACCGTTTACGCCAAGCAATGATGTAAAATTATTTTACGACACGCGTGCGGTATTTTATTGAACACAGAGACACGGAGGCACAGAGTGTGCTTTTTCAGCTCCAACCTCTTGTACGCCGGGAAAGAACACAGAGGGGCGGCATTGCCGCTCGGAGAACACGGAAAATTTACAACCCGGCAGCAGTGACGAAGTCACAGACTCTGTGCCCTCTTCCCTGTTGGTAACGCAAAAGGATGGGTAGAAATAAACTTTGTGCCTCTGTGTCTCTGTGTTGAATTCTAAATTCTCTATTGCATAGTATAAACTAAAATTGAACACCTGCTTACATAATCCTGTCATAGAATGGCATAAGCCTGTTCTTTATACTGGACCTTATTCCCGTAATTATATGAATGCCCTCCTCGAAAAGGGACTCAAAAAGTATCGGTGAGATGTAGCCTTTGTCGGCAAACAGCCTTTGCCGTACAATTCTTTCGCTAGGACATTCTACACTTCAGAAGCCCTATTATCTACATTGGCTTTGAAAAGGTGATGATTTCCCCGCGCTTGTTATAGATGAAATGCAGTTTGACATCATGACACCAGTCCATTGTTCCTTTCTTGTCGGTGTCCATGCCCTTGAAAACCTTGTTGGCATACCTTCTTAGATTGTTGCACACAGGAATCATTGTGCTGTTCACAAAGCTAATGTCTGTGCATCTTTCAAAGGCGTAAAGTTTCAAGAAAAATTTCAACTTAAAGAACACACGGCTTTCCAGTTCAACAAACCTGTTGTAGAATACTGTATCGGAGAAGTTTCGCTGCAAGTGCACTTATATAATGAAAGTAATAGTGCTTGAAATTGATGAATGGCCAAATTGAAACACAAGTAAATGGTCATAACTTAATTATCGGATAGCGATGTCTTATGATGTCGGTGGCGAATGTCGGTAGAGGATAAGAGCTCGCTCTTTGCTACTTCCGCATCAAATTTCTTACTGAATTCATCCAATGTACAGAATATATCTATAATTTTATCTTGGGTAATCATATATTGCTAATTTCATTAATTTGCTATTTCCCAGATAAAAATCAAGAGAAACAACTGTGATTACCTATCTTAGGGGATTTTTTGTCCCGAACTCACGTAGGTTTTGGCTAAATTGAAATCTTTTCGTAACTTTGCCATTGGTTTATATAGCTATGTGTTGCTTGTTTGTATTTGTAATTCATACTATAATGATACAACAAATTTTGTTGTTTACCAACTTCTATTTTTAATTTAATTTTATCGAACTTACGACCGTTATTTAGGGCAGGTTTGAAATAATTTTAGTTGAGGAATATATGGGGAAAATACAAATTTTACAAATTTCCGATATTCACTGGTTATCCATTCCCGATGCAATAGACGATTACAGTTTGATGCGTCGTGAGTTTTTGGAAGATATAGAAAGTTTTTGCAAGAATGGGAATGGGAACTTTGACCATTTGTTAATCTGCGGAGATATAGCTTTTAGTGGTGAAAAAGATCAGTATACAAAAGCTCAAACTTACATTGAAAATATTTGCACTAAAATCAAACTTAAAAAGTCGGAGGTGTATGTTGTTCCTGGCAACCATGACAAACAAAGGAATGCAGGAAAACCTGCATTAAGAAATCTTATCCAATCGGGATTGGCGTGCGAATCAGCCAATGACAAAATGTTCTATGATCTGATGAAAGGGGATATTGAAACATTTCGCGATCTATTCGTTCCTTTTAAAGAGTATCGTGATTTCAGCGCGGGTTATGATAGTGTGGAAATGATGATGGACAAATGTATCGAACGCAAGGAAATAGACGCAGACAACGACCACACGTATTGGGAGACTATAATATCCGACAACTTAGACGGTTATCAAGTTCACTTGTACGGCTTTAACACCTCTTTGAGTTGTGACCAATATGATTGGGACGATTGGGAAACAAAGAGAAATGGCCATAAGATGTTTTTGCCCAAGTTCGCTTACAATGGTTTTCATAAGAAAAAAGGGAAACACATCTATATTTCAATGATGCATCATCCAACCAAGTACTTGGCTAACGGAAGTAAGATTGAGGAAGAATTTGATAAGTTTTTCCAACTACAGTTTTATGGGCATGTACATATTTCTAATGCTTTCCAAAATGCTGATAAAAGTACTGTTAGGGTATTCTCTGGAGCCATGCAGCCTCCAGGCGCATTAGACAAAAAAGATTGTCAATATTGCCCTGTTTTCAACATTGTAGAATTATCTATCAATAAAAATATGGATGGAAGAGATTTTCTGCATATGAATCTCAGAGTAAACCGCTGGAATGACGCAACGAAGAAGTTTGAAGATGATAAGAAAGCGTCCAAAGAGTTTGATATAGAAATAAACGCTAATCCATCCCGTTGGGAAAATGCTCCAGCTCCCGTACTGCCAAAACTGCCTGATGGCGTAACTATAAGGGATATACGTGTAAAATTTGTGAGCAGACTTGACACCAAACGTATCATCAATAGTGTTTATCACGGCTTTTTCGATGAAACACAAACATCCCATACGAACAATGTGAACTTTCTGAAAAAGATTAATGAAGACAATAAATGGATAGAGTTATGGAACAAAATGAAATAAATGAAGAGAACGTATTAAACGAACTTCTCATGCAAAGTGGACTCATTATACCTTATAATAAGAGTTTTACTTTAGTGATGGAAGAAAGATGTAGAAATTTTATTGATGAAAAATTGAACTTTGATGTTTTTGCAGATTTGGCTATGAACTACACAAAAAACAGTTGTCCAGACCTGTTAAAAAGCCATATATGGGAACTAATTGATGAAAACGAGAAACTTTCCCCATGCGTGTGGAACACATTGGTTTTTTACATTATCTATATTGCTATTATTGATAAAGAGGATGAGAAAGAGAAAGCCATCTACTCCTGTATGTTGCAAAATATCCTCGTGCAACGTAAAGGACATTGGGAAGAATTGAGATTTCCATCCTATCTATTGAAACTATATGGTTTCATGGATGCATACTTAAAAAACAACGAGGTCGGTAGTGGCGACTTTCCCAATGATTTTTTAGGAAAAATGTTTGGTGACATTAATTCACTAAAGACAACTCTAAATACAGAGGAAGAGCAGAGGAAGCTAAAAATCATAGGGAAATATGCTTGGAAACATCACTTGGAAGAAATGATTAGGAATGGAGAAATTCAATATCAAGATCCATACTTGAAAGCTATGGTGTTTCTTCAATATTTATTCGAGAATCGTCCCAGTGTATTCATTCATGACGGTGTGTTTGAACTTATTCGAGAATCCAAATTCCTACAGAGTCAGAAAAAAGAAACTTTGGACAGGATACTTGAAACCATAAGGGATGCAGAAATTATTAACGAAGAGACTGAACGGTCAAAGTCCTCAGTCATATTGAGACTAATATCTGAAGAACATATAACAGACGACACATTCCTTCAGGAGAAATTCACTCCAAAAGAATTCTTTGTCTGTGTGTATTACGAACTATTGTTGGAATCTATACTGAATTAAAAATGGAAAACAATAAATCAGCCATATTAAAGGGAAGCGAGCAATCTCAAGAATCCATTGTAGGGGTTAATACAAGTGAACTTCTTGCAACAGAACCGAATCTTGCCGGCAGGTTTTATTCAGACGCCTTGGACGATTCGCAAATAAACGGCATCATCCGTTCAATCAATCCACATCTGATAACACTGATAGGCTTTTCTGAATTTGGAAAATCAACTTTTGTCGCTTCGATGTATCATAGGGTTATGACGCAAGGACAAATAGACGGATATGACTTTTATGATTCTGATACTTTCTCTGGCTTTGAAAGAAGAGCATACATACGAGATGTGGGATTAAAGCTTAATAAGAGGTTTAACAGAACCACCAATACGGAAGGATATTTCTTAAACATGTATTTTAAAAAGGGAAATGAAAAGCTGCTTTTGGTGATTTCTGACAGAGCCGGTGAAACTTATAGAAATGAATATACGACCAATGCAAATGCTGTAAAAGCAGACAAGTCACTTATCTATAACAAACATATCGTGTTCTTTATAGATGTTTCGGCTTTAATAATAGACAAAAATTACTTGGGATTTAAAAGTAAATTCAACACCTTAATTTCAAGGTTCTATAGTGCAGGCGTATTTAAAAACGAGAAGATTATTGACGTGATTTTTAACAAGATAGACCTATTGAATAAGGAAGATAAAAACGTTTGTCAATTATTTGAATCAAATGCAAAAGAAATAATACAAATGATAGAAGAAACTTCACAAACCAAAATCAATAAGCAATTTAAAATCTGTTCGAACAATATGGAGAATAATCATGATTTATACGAGGTATTTGATTATTTCGTAGAAAGTTGCAGGCTTATAAATATTCCTACTCTCTCTGATGTTGATTGGATTAATACAAAAATTAGGGAACTATGAAACAGATGAATTGCCTATTGGCTGGATTACCTGACACAGGAAAATCAACTTATATTGGTGGGTTGTGGTACAACCTGGAAAACCAATCCTCGAAAATGAAGATGAAAGCAAGCCGGGAGTTGGTTGATGACACACAACATTTGGAATCTTTGAGTGACAAATGGTTAGAAGGTGTAAGGGTTGACAGAACGACAGAAGACAAGTCATCCAGTGTAGAACTGAGGATAGAGCAGAAAGACAACGGAAATGTTCTGAACATCAACATTCCCGATTTCTCCGGTGAAACTTTCCGCCAAATCATCGAGATGACGAATAGTAAGGACTTGGACGACTGGTGTGAAGCTGCCGATACCCTGTTTTACATGGCAAATAATTTAGACCCAGGACATTTTGAAGATGATGACAATATAGGCACAGTTGAAGGCGAAAAGAAGAATGATGAAGTGCCACCTTTCAATTCGCAGAAAATGTCTGCATGTGCGCAAAACATTATGGTCTTGAAGTATCTTTTGGGAAGAAAGCAGTTTAAGAAAATGATTTTTGCCATATCATGCTGGGATAAAGTGACTGGAAATGGAATAAATCCTGAAAATCCTGAATCTTGGTTGAAGAGCCACTCACCAGTTTTATACAATTTTCTTAAAGACCAACAGCCTGATAGCCTAATTATTGGCATAAGTGCTCAAGGGCTTGACTATGAAGGAATAGACGATGATGCTGTCATCACCAACAAAACCAAATCCGGGGAACGTGCTTTTGTGGAGATTGGCGATGAAATTAAGTATGACTTGTCATTGCCGCTATATATGTTAATAAACGAATGATGGTTATCGAACAAACACTTCATGGATACGATATGGGGCATGGGCTGTTGGCTTCCTCATTGCCAAATCTTGCCCCAGAAGACCAGGCTCTTTTATTCAAGTTGAGTGATTGGACTGGCTTCCATGTCTTGAATGCTAATGAGGAAGATTGCTATCTGACAGCCTACCCCCTACCCAGCAAGAAATATTATGCCATAGCGAAAACATGGTATGCGGATGAAATGGAAAGGTCCGGATGCGTGTGGACACATACATTACTGATACCTATTGACGGCATATCGCAAGAATTTGATTTCAGAACAATCATTGATTTATTTCACAGACCCAATAACAAAAATTTCTCTGATTATAATTTGTCGATTGAAATTGAGGACAGAAAGATGAAAAGTTTGAATAAGAACTCTGTTTTCAAGAACTTTGATTTTTTATCAATAATATTCTTGTATACATTTCTGATTTCAAAAAATAAGGGTGCTTGTTTGAAGATTGAGCGTAGTCAGTGTGAATTGCAAGAACTGATCTTATCCTTTCTTCAATACCTCCCTGTAGAATATCTACAATATACGTCGCTATGTACAGGAACAGATACCCCAAGGAAATATGAAAACGAATTATTTTCTTTGCAATTTGTTACTGGGGGACGGGCTGTGTCCATAGACAAAGATTCCCCATGGGAAGGGAAAGTAAGTGAAGAAAATTTCAATGAAGGAATTCGCTATATTATAAATGAATCTTTAAAGAATGATGATGAAACCCCGTATCTAATCCGTCTGTTTTCCAAAGATATTGGAAGCAGTGAAAATAAGTTTATTTCTGTTGCCAATCTACTGCGTCTACTTGATGCAGCAATGACGCATGATGTTCACACTGAGCGTCCGGACTATAATGATGTTCTTTATTATATATTTACAGCATTCCCAAAATCACAAGATGGCATCATCGTTAAAGATAATTTTCTTAGCGAACGTGTAGTAAAGTTATTCTGTTCGGAAAGTGAATTCTTATATGATGTCGTCACATATAAGGGCATGGACAAAGCAAATATGGCTTTGATGAGCTTCACTAAACGGCTTCAGAATCTGAAAGATGATGATATATCTGATTTCTATAGTTTAGTTAATGATGTGGCTTCCATAGAAGAAATCAATGATGCAACTATAGAAATCCTCACCTATGCATTAGAGCAGTTGAATCAGCAAACCATAAATCCTATCATTGAATCGCATTGGGAGACAATGTTTCCCCTAATTTCCAAAGACAAGGATTTTATATTAAAATGTTATTGGCTAGACTTTAACAACGAGCATTTCAGCATTTTCTTCCGCTCATTAAGTTTAGATGTGGCGGATGGAATCACGAAGTGGAATGAATTGCTTGACAAGATACTTTCTGTTAACTGTGCAACTGAAGAGGAATGGGCTGCTTATATAGTAAAGCATGCGGATGATTCAGTGATTAAGATATTGGATTATGCCAATGTAAAAGATGTGCCTCAAAATCTCTTGCAGGAATGCAAGTTATATGTAAAAAAATGTCTACAATGGATAGAACACCAAAGTTCATTCGGCATCAATACTATACGTTTTGTATCCAACACTATAAAGCCATCATGTTTAGAGGTGAGACAATCACATCCTTCTATGTGGATGGTGTATCTTAATTCGGATAAAGAGGGATTGGATTATACTTATTATAGTTTCATTTTTTCCCTGTCATTTAATTGGCATGATGAAAACTCGCTATTGTTCTTATCTCATTCATTTGATAGGATTTACATTGCGTTAAGTAAAAACATATTCCCTCAAAAGGAATGGGAAAGGATTGAACCTTTCACTGAAGACCGTGGAAGCATCTTTGAGTGGGACAAATGCAAGAAACTCTGCGCAGGAGTTGCGTCATACTTGAAAAGTAACGGTTTTGATAAAGATGCAATAGATAAAATATCGTCCGAAGAAAAAATAAAAAAGAGATTGCGTAAAATGTGGTAATTGTGTTCTATTTTGTTCATGTTTTAGGCAACTCTCCACAATGTTGAGATATGTTTAAAAATGAATGACTTTAGAAATTATTGATAATGAGAATTCAATATAATTGCTGTTCGCTAAAAAATATGTCAAGGAAGATTCAGCTGTTCGCAGTATCCATAAACGGATATTTTTGTTTGCCTGTCAGTATCATCTAACTGGTGCAAGTCCTTAACGAGGGACATTCTGTAAATACTATAGAATTAGCCACCAATTATTGCGAATTAGTCATCCATTGAAAAGTATATGCTAACGAGATATTTTTCCAATAGAGTATACCGGTAAGCATTTGGTAAACTACAGGTATTAAAACCTTTATATACAACAATAGCGACTGTCACTATAAACCAAATAGTTGTAGTCGCTATTGTTTTGTTGAATCTGTATATTGCAGTCAGCTCTGCAAAACATCCCTTCATTCTATCCTTCACATTATTTACAAAATCAATCCTGCATTTCTCTTTCTTACAGCAAATCTAGCCCCCTGCCTTTGGATTGAGCAAGGCCATGCCCCGTTGGGGTTGGCCGGGAAAAAATCATCCTCGCTTCGCTGCGGTATTTTTTCCCGCCAAGCCTTGCACAATCCCGGCAGGAAGCAACCTTGCACGTAAGAAACAGAAATACTGGCTCCAAGAGCCGGTCATGTCTAACTGTATAAAAGATAGCAAATATGAGAACAGAAGTAAACCAAACGAGAATTAACGGCAAGTATCCTACAGGCAGCGTATATTATTTCGGAATAGCATATCCTGTGCGTGAAGTGGACGGATATAAGGTTTCCACGGAACGGCTGGAAGCCAGACTGGAATTTGACGGTTCTTTGCTGATGGAAGCGGCCGGAATGCTGGAAGAATTCGCCTGTTTCCTAAGCGATGAGGACATTCACGCACTGAGTGATAAAGAAATACTTGAAATCATCCATTCATAAAACAAAGTAATATGGAATACAAAATCGCCATTGAAGAACTGCTCCGACGTGTAGTGACGGTGGAAGCGGAAAATCCCACACTTGCCGTATATGAAGTGGAGGAGGAATATAATTTAACAAGACACGTACTCTCCGAAAATGACTTCATCGGTGTTGATATCGTGTTGGCTCCCGAAGACAAGGAGGCGCAGGAATATTTGAACAACGGCACTTTCCGCAGTTTTGTCGAAAAACGTTTTAACATCCATTCAGCGGACTTTCCTTTGATAGACAAGGTCCGTTTCGTATTCGGCAGCATGGACAACGCGATTTATGAATTTAGCAAACGGGCAAGCAAGCCCTCTTCAGAAGAAAAGGAAATCTGGCTGCTCTACCGTTGCGATGCCTGGCTGAGCACGGCCAGCATGGAACTGGTCGCCCCCTTTTCCTCCAAGGAAGCCGTGACGGATTACCTGGCAGGTAACCGCAAGCGCTTCCGGCTGACGCAATGGGACCTGGACTTCTTCCGGGAAAACAACCAGACCCAACGGGGCGGTACCAATTACATTGTTTTCAGCCACAGCCTTGATCCCGCGCCCAAGCCCCAGCCGGCTGACACGGACGATGCCTTTTACAAAAAGCCTTTCCGCTATGGCACTACCGTCCTGACCCGTTACGACCTTGAAAACCTTTCCTGCCCGTTCTGTACAAAGGATACGGATGATGAGGCAATGCGCAAGATAGTCCGCCGTATGCACCGGAAGATTAACGGACGGATAAACGGCAATGCCGGTGAAACACCGGATATGGAACCAATCCGTTTGGAGGAGATGGACGAGGCGGCGGCGCATTTCAATGTCCCTTACTATGAAGATTTGCAGGAATGACAATATAATTACAACAGGCAAATATGAGTTATCAGATAATTACCCAAATGGTTTATAACGCCCATACCCACCAAATAGAAACGTGGCAGCATTCCAACAATGTATGGCCGAGAACCGACCATTTCCATGTGCTGGACGTACGTACGGACGAACAACTGTTCCGCTTCATTACCCTGGTGGCGGAAGGCTTGTGGCAGACACGCAAATGGCACAAGGAGTTTAAAACGCTGTTCCGGGAATACCCCGAACTGCGCATGGATTCCTACCGGGATGAACTCAGGGGCAAATCCTGGCCGGAATATTGCGCCATTCGCCGAAAGTATAAGGAACTTGCCTGGAGCAAATGCGGGGAAATAGCCGCACGTTTCAGGCAGCTTGTCAAAATAAGGCTAGAAGAAAAATAACGGAAGGGCGACCGCAAGGCCGCCTTTTTTCATTTATGCACTTTCATACACATCATGTACGGGAAATCAAATCCTGCCGTACACAGGTAAGACAGATGAAGAAAAAACTGACAATGGAATTGGTGAAATCACTGATGGAAGAATCCTATACGCTGGTATGGACGGACTACCGGGACAATCTTGACGGCAACCGCGGCCTGCTCCAGGAATGCCTGAATAAGAGAAGTCCGGAACCTCTTTGGGAAAAGGCGGAAGAATGGTGCGGAGATTCCGAATGGGAGGCGGCCAAAGAGATTATGGGAAAACTCAAGGAAAGATGCGTCCTTTTCCATGATTCCGATGAGGATGAAGTGAAATCTTTCTTTGAGGAACACGACGATGAGATACGGAGTGAGATTTACGCCCGTGATGATTCAGACGTTTTAATGGAGTTGATCAAACATACGGATGACATTCCGGTCCGGGTGGAGATGCTTTCCGATTATGACTGCATCAATTCCAACTGGTGGGAATCACAAGGAGGGTACCGTTACGAGGAGTCCTATTTCGGTGACATGGTGGACGCCTTGAGTCTCAATCCTGCCAGGGTAAAGAAGATGCTTGTGGAAAAGGGCTACACGGTACATGGCTGCTTTCCGAACAGGAAAAGCCGTGACGGTAAGGAACAGGTGACCTACGAACATTTCTATCAGGAACTTATCAATTCCTGTTGCGGTGCGAACTTGCTGACCTATATCGGGAAAGTAAGTCTAAAAGACCTATATGACATCGGATTCTCATTCAAGGAAGTCATTATTCCCAAAGGTAACTATTGCGGCATATTCAGTTCCATATACGGTGGCGGCAGTCTGTTCGGAATGGAATTGCAACAGGATGTAAAGTTGGAACTGAAACCAAAAGGCCGCTACAGTTTCCGTTTCAGGCTTGACAACGAAAAGTCAGAGACCGAATGTTCCATTCAACATGTATATGGAGCATGTGACTCCTTCTTCGGTGAAACGTTAAAGATTGTCTCTTGACCAATTTGACAATCATTGTATAATTCTCAAAAGCAGATAAAATGGAAAATAAAACAGAACCAAGACGGGCAGGAATGTCCGAAAGCAGACAGGGCTATTTTGAAGAAGAATTGTACTGTTCCGGCAACAGCCCTTTGCAAAGTACCCTTTGCGATAAGAAACTGGAGGAAATAAAATCCGGTTATAGTGACAGTGAAGTATGTATGGGTGAAATGCTGGCATCCGTACCGGCGGACGGACTGACAGTGGAAGAAGCGTTCTACCTGTACATACGGGCCATGCAATGGGCCGAGGGAGACCGCTTTTTCCGCTGGATATATGACGGGAAGGAAGAACGTTTCTGAAGTGAACTATATATAACCTCAAATAGAAGAATTATGAATTTTCAAGCAGAAAATGCAGTTTCCAGTTTCTTCTACTATATGTGGAATACCTGGAGCCAGGAAGAGTGCAGGATTGTGTACGGGAACATGTCCCGTCATTTTTGGGAAAAATGGTGTATGTTGTCTGACAAAGGCGTATTCGGCGCGGCTGAACGCTTCTATGCGGAGTTGTCGGACACATACCGGGAGCCTTTAGTAGAACGGGCCGTCAGCCTGTATGACGGCAAATCATTCCGAAATATGAGGACATGAACCCCTGACATTCTATTTATATTTCTCTTTCTTATAGCAAAGATAGCCCCGTGCCTTTGGATTGAGCAAGGTCAGGTTGGCTGGGAAAAAATCATCCTCGCTCCGCTGCGGTATTTTTTCCCGCCAAACCTTGCACAATCCCGGCACGGGACTACCTCGCATATAAGAAACAGAAATACCGGCTCCGGGAGCCGGCCATATAAAAAATGAAAAATATGGAAACAGAAAAGAATCAAGAGAAAACGGACAGAAACTACCTGTGCTATTTCGGAGTCAGGTATCCGGTCCGGGAAGTGGACGGATGGCATGTATCCACAAAACAGTTTGAGTCTGTGCTGAGACGTGACAGCCTGCTCCTTATGGAAGCGATAGACATACTGGAAGGTTTTTTCTATTTCCTGGATGAAGAACTGTTCCATTCGTTGAGCGACGAGGAAATATACAGGCTTATCAACAGGTTATGACCGATATGAAAACGATAAGATAAAAAGCCCGACAGGACTTATGTTTAACTAAACCAACAGAACAATGATGACAACAACGACACCGAAACCCCGTGAAGGACAAGTAGCGGGCTTTCCGAAAGAACAGGCTGTCATGCTCACGGAGAGCAATGCCTATCGTGCGAAAAGCATCAGAAGGACGGGGACGGACGAAGCTCCCGTCCTTTTTCATTTCCGGAAACGCTGCATGGGAATACATTCGTATGTGCATACCATAGAGGCGGCAGACGGGACAGAACGGGAAATCCGCCCGTCAGATTTCAAGGACTGGGAAATTACCGGATGCAGATATCCCGGCTATCTGGAAGACCTGTATGGCAGTGCATGCAGCGCCTACCGGTGGAATTCGTTTGACCCGGAAGAGCGTGCCCAGACAGACATCTGTCGCCATGAGGAGCAGTTGTGTGCCGACCTGACTTCCATTCCCGAAGAAAAGCGAGAACAGTATAAGGAAGGCTACCGGAAGCGCCTTGCCGGTTTGTTCGGCAGCCTGTCACGGTGTGCGAGCCCGGCTGTGACCGGACCGGCAGGCTTCGGCCGCCGGAAACAGGAAAAGGCGGAGCAGGCCTGCCAGAACAGGCAGGAGGAGTTTGAAAACTGGCGGGAACGCTTCCTTGCCGCCATGAAGCGGATGCAGGAGGAAGCCCGTCCGGAAGAGGAGAAACTGGAAGCCGCCTGGAAAAACCTGAAAAGAGACATCGCAGACAGTGTCCGGACCATTCACGAACTGGATACCGGGAAAATCCGTGGGTATAACCGGGCGCTTTTTGTCAGCAGCATCCTGAACAAGGTAATGACCTACGTCAACCGGGGTGAAGTGGAAACCGTACAGAAAGCCGTCGATTTTATCCGTATCTGTAACGCAGGCGTGAAGAAGCCGGTCATTACCCCGCGCAACCGTTTCTTCCAGTTCCCCGAAATGGCGGCCCGCGTACGGGAGAAAATGCAGGCTTCCAGACAGGAGGAAAACAGTGAAATCCTTTTTGAAGGAGGCAGGCTGGTGTGGAACCGACAGGCCGACCGGTTACAGATCCTTTTCGACGGCATCCCCGACGATGCCAGACGCAGGGAGCTGAAGTCGAACGGCTTCCGCTGGTCCCCCAAGAACAAGGCGTGGCAACGGCAGCTGACCATGAATGCAGTGCGGACGGCAAAAAGGATGTTGAACCTTCAAGACGTATAAAATATGGGCAGTAGCAAAAAATATGTGGCAGATTCCCGGTATTTCCGGGGAGATGTCCTGACCGTCATGTCTGACGGAGTACATTGTGACGGTTCCGGACACACCCTCATGGAATTGCGTGAAAAGGAACGCAACCCGTACTTGTGTGCTTTCGGGGTGAAAGAGTTGCGCAAGAAAGGACGTATCTATATGGAATCTCTCTGTACACTGTTCAGAGAAATCTCCCCGGAACGGTACGAGGAACTGTCGTTTTATTCAAACATCCGTAAAAACCGCAATAGTTTCTTTGAAGCAGAGCCTTATTATTGGGAGTTGCATGACTTTTATTTCAAAGTGTCCGGCCGGTGCTTTACCGGTATCCGTCCTGTCAACCTGCCCTACGAAGAACTGCAGCGTCAGATAGGCGAACATTACCGGCGTGTTACCTGCAGGCCGGAAATCCGCAAATGGAACATCGCCGTTCCCGGAACGGACGGGAACGGCGGAAGAATGGGCACCGCCTATTTCTTCGTGACAGACAAGGGCTGCCAGCGCTTCATCTGCAACCTGACCGTATCCGGAGAGGCGGAATCCGTTCAGGAGGCACGCAAGGATGTCGCCCGTATCCTCCGAAGCCTGCGCAGGCATCATTTCACTTACTATGCAGGAACGGAAGGCATCGATGACCTGGACCGGTTCATGGATTATATGGAAAAGAACGATTATACCTTGCTGTCAGCCGGGACATTCTTCCAATACCCGATAAACAGGGAGTCCGTCACCTTCACGGGAAAAATTAAGGAAACAGGCAAAAGGTTCCTGTACCGTATTTACGACCGTGAAATTTTCCTGCACCTCTTGAAGCGCCTACGGGGCGTCAAGAGAGAAACGGAACATACGGAACGCATAATGACCTGAGTGTGATTAAAACGAAAGCCCTGTCCTGAACGGATGGGGCTTTCATAGTTCTAATAATGATTGGAAATATAAGATGAGAAAATTCAAGGAAAAACAGGCAGTGTACTGGAACGACCCTGCCGGAGAAACATCAGGCGTCTATGAGGTGCTTGATACGAATGAAGAATATAATGCAGGAATAGCGGAAGCGGAAATTCCGGGCTTTGACTCCCGGGTGCTGCTGATAGGGAACGGCATGAGTGAAGCGGAAGTTTATGCGGAAGAACTGTCCGTCATTGACCCGCCGTCAAGTGAAAGCCGGGGCCTGGTCCAAAAGGACATGGAGAACGGTTTCAGGAGGTTTGTCCGGAATAACGGCTGCAAACCGGATTATGCCGTCTGTTCCATTGCTTGGAATGACGGCGGCAGCTATCCGGAAGTCAATATCCGGCTTTCGGAAACGGCGGATCCGGACACGGACGACAGCTTTTTTTTCTATTGCAACGGACTGGAAAGCCTCAAGTCACTCGCTTTTCCCGGTCTGGAAGAGTTTTACATAACAGGCATCCTTCATTTTGAGATTTTTGCAGGAAACGCCAGGCACAAAAAACAGAAGATAGAATGTCATCCTCATTTCTTGCGGCAAAGATAACCGTTTGCCCGGCTGACCGTGCAAGGCGGCCCCCATGGGGCTGGTTGGCCGGGAAAAAATCATCCTCGCTCCGCTGCGGTATTTTTTCCCGCCAAGCCTTGCACGGTCCCGGGTCAAACGCCAACTTTTGCGACAAGAAATAAGAATGCCTGCAAGCAGGCAGATGTCTCATTAAAAAATAGGATGTATGGTAACAATGGACTACAGACAAATGCTGGTTGTATCCCTGTGGCAGTACAATCATCACGCAAGCGAAGGGCTGACCCTCCCGCTTTTTCAGGAAACTTTCGGAAAAGTCTACGGGCAGCACTATTACGAGAAATGGACGCTTTACTTCAACCGCAACCTGTGGGATATGCTGGCCTATTTCAGGAGCGAGGAGGAAAACGGGCAGAAATTCTGTAACATGGTGGCACGGCAGGTAGAGCTTTACCTTCATAACCGGAAACAGACAACCCTAAAAAATTGAAAGCGATGGCACAATACCCGGTTCCTAAAGAAATACAGCCCTTGGCGAGGCTGATGACGGATTTCGCCCATGCCTGCGGTTATGATCCGTTGACCGTATTCAATGACTTCCTGACATTTGTCATCCACGGTTTCTCCCCCGGCGCACCCCCGCTCAAGAGTTGGAAATACAAGCGGCAGCAGAATGCCGCGTTCATGGGCATGGTTTCCGAATGGGTGCGGCTCATGCAACACCAGTTAAAGGAAGACACAAGTTGGTATGATCCGTTCGGTGACATTTACATGGCATTCTCTTCTACGGGATCCAAACAGGCGCAAGGACAGTTTTTCACTCCGGTGCCGGTTTGCGAACTCATGACGGCCTGCGCCGATACGGGAGAGCATCTGCCCGGACAGCGGATGGGAGATCCTACCTGTGGCAGCGGACGTTTGCTGCTAGCCTGGCACGTACGCAATCTCGGCGGCTATCTGGTCGGTGAGGACATCAACCGCACCTGCTGCCTGATGACCGTATGCAACATGCTCATACACGGTTGCATAGGCGAGGTTATCTGGCACGACAGCCTCCAACCTGAAAAGTTCAACGACGGCTGGCTGGTCAATCCGATGCTTACCCATACCGGCATTCCCACTATACGCAAGATGAGTGAAGAAGAATACCGGAGAAGCCGGGAACTTCCTGTAAACAGAACAATAAATTCTAAAAAATGACAGCTATGGCAACAATCATTATTGTCCGGATCTGCAACTCATGCGGCTGCACTCCGGAAGAAGCGAAGGAGTATCTGGACGGTGAAATACGCAACTTATTGGACTATAGGGATGCGGATGACCTCCGTGCGGAGGATTTCGCACAGGCATGCGACAGCTTGGGTCTGGAACATGACTTCATCCCGTATTTCATCGAACGGCTCAGTATGTGTTGAATTTATGAATAATCCATTATTAAACAGACAAATTATGAAAGTGAATGCAAGCAGCGAACTGAAATCCCGTCTGGCCCATGCGGCAGAAAACGGGAGCGTCATCGCAAGGGACATCCTTGCCGAATTGAAGAAGAATGTGGATGTCACAGAGATTGTGCGGGGATTTTGCAACCATTTTTCCACCAAGCGCAAACGGACATCCTGCGACGGGTTCCAGAAAATCCGCATCGTGTTCACCGCCTGTAACAAGGACCTGTCCAACGGGAATTTCCCGGACCGCAACAATCCGCAGGCGCCCCTGTTCCCGGAAAACCGGGTGGATATGGAGCCGTCCACGTTCATCAGGCAGTTCAAGAACCTGCCAGAGTATCCGGAAACAGACATGGCCTATTTCGCCAGCGCCATCTGCGTGGACAGCAAGGTGACCGTGCGCCTGTTGGAAGGGATGCAGGACATTTACGAGGCGTATGACGGGGATAATTATTCCCCGATAGCGGACGATACGGCATCAACCCTGCACAATTCCTGCATGCGTTATCCGGACAAGGCACGCAATGCCGCGGATTTCTATGCCAACTTCGCCGGGGCGAAAATCCTGGTGGCAAGGGACGAGAGCAACAATGTGCTCGGACGTGCCATCGTGTGGGAGCATGTGCGCTGTCCGGTTAATGATTACGGGCTGGACACGGTTTCACTGACGGACCGGATATATTCTTCCCATGCGTTTGTCATAGGAATGATGCAGCATGAGGCACGCCGGAACGGGATCCTCCTGCGCAGAAAGTACAACGATTATCACCATACCAAGGAATATGTGGCATTGAACAGCCTGCAAGAAACAGGCATTGTGGCAGGGCAAGAACTCCAACTGGCACTCATCGTGGATGTGCCGGCTTTCCGCTGGCATAAGAAAGGGGTGCCTTATATGGACACGTTTTACAGCATTGCCATGAAAGCCGGGAAAATAGAACTGAGAAATTATGAAGGGGACGGGCAGATTGCCACCTGCCGGAATATTGGGGGAAGCGCCGTCCGTACAATGCAGGTATGTCCGGGCTGCGGCAAGATACACGGCGGTTTCGGGAATGTTTTCTGCTCCTCATGCAAGTCTTCCTTTTATGCCAGCACCGTTTTCGGTGAAGTGATCAAAGGTACTGTACGGGATTACAAAGGAGAGGTTTATCCTTCCGTGCTGTTCAAGAAAGGCCGGCCGATCCCGCCGTTCAGGACTTATTTGCAGTTGGAAAAACTTTTCATGTCATGAGAACTGCCACAGGCGTATATCCGCAAGGGTGTACGCCTGTGTCTGATGTGTCACATTCAAATACTTAATATCTTATGGAAAGACTGGTTACACTCTATAATATAGCTTCCCCGTCGGGGAAGGAAAAGCCTATGCTCCGTTACCTCAAGGCGGAGTTGAAGCGTATGGGCATTTCCTGCAGGCAGGACCGGCAGGGCAATCTTTATGCCGTAAAAGGCCGGGCAAAGACTTATCCGTGCGTCGTGGCGCATGTGGACGAGGTGCACCGCCACAGGACAGGCACTTACGGGGCACACGTGGTGGCGGATGCCATGGTGATAGGTTACGACCATCGCCACAAGTGTATGACGGGTATCGGTGCCGATGACAAGAACGGCATCTGGATCTGCCTGAAATGCCTGGAGGATTTCAAAGTGATGAAATGCGCTTTCTTTGTCCAGGAAGAGAACGGCTGCATAGGAAGCCGGGGGGCGGACATGGCTTTCTTTTCGGACTGCCGTTTCGTGCTCCAGTGCGACCGATGGGGGAATTCGGACTTTATCACCCGCATACATGGCACGGAACTCTGTACATGCGACTTCATCGGATGTGCCGCCGCTCCCAAATACGGCTACCAACCGGCCGAGGGTGCCACAACGGATGTGTATGTGTTGAAAAGAAGGGGACTTCCGGTTTCCTGCGCCAATATCTCCTGCGGGTATTACGAGCCGCATACGGACCGTGAATATACCATACTGGAAGACCTGCACAAATGCTACCGCTTTGTACGCCATATCGTCATTGCACACAAGACGGTCAGCATTCACTCTCCGGAGGCGGAACAATATCCGTTCCCCGGATATTATGAACTGTTCGGCATCGGCGGGTACAGCGAGGAAGAATACCAACGGATGCTGGGACGGTTCAAAAGCGGCTGCTCCCGAAAGCTGTTGAAGAAAGACTTTATCTGACAATATTAAAACAAGAATCATTTATGGAAACAACATTGACAATGCCGGCAGCTGCGCCGGTACAGAAGCAGCAGGGATTGAATCAGGTAGTGATTAACAAGGTACGGCGGATGGTCGAAGGCAGGCAACAGGATGTGATGGGCACCATCACCCGCCTGCTCGCAGAAGGGAAAATCGCACAGGACTACATCGCACCCATCGGGGTCAACCGTAGAAACGGCGAGCAGCGTCCTGTCGTGTCGTTCAAGGCGGCGGGCCGGGTGCAGCTTTCGATGCCCGAAGGTGATTTCAGCCTGCATGCCAATGCCATCGGCCAGGTTTCCGAAAAGATGGGCATCCCGGCAAAATACCTCCGCGAGCTTTCGGCGGGAGCCGCATGGCAGAAACAGTTGTGCGCCACCATCCTGAACGAGCATTCGGGCTGGACGGAACGGACGCGTGTGCTGGTCCGGACGGTAGGGACCGAGGTACGGGGCATATTGTCCGATTCCTACCGGAGGCTCAATTCGGTGGAGATCCTGACCGCATTCATCCGGGAGGCGGCAAACCAGGGGGCGGTCGTTTCAGATGCCTACATGAACGATACGAAGGTCTGGTGCGAGACCATCCTGCCCACTCCCATAGAGATCCCCACCCGCAAGAACGGTACGGTCGTCATCTTTGCCGGGGCACGTTTCTCCACGTCCGATTACGGAAACGGTTCGGTGGACATGCGTTCCTTCCTGCTTAACGGGGCATGCCTCAACGGGATGGTGCGTGAGTCCGTCATGCGGCAGGTACATTTGGGGGCGAAGCTGCCGGACTCAATGGCTCTTTCCCAAAAGACTTACGAACTGGACACGCAGACTACCGTGTCGGCGGTTTCCGACCTGACCAAAGGGCTGTACAGCCGGGACACCCTTATGCAAAAGGCCGTGGAGATTCAGGGAGCCGCTGAGGTGGATGTGGATTTCGATAAGGAACTGAGACAGTTGGTACAGCGGGGAGCCTTGCTGAAGAACGAGGGCCGCGAGGTGGAAAAGCTGCTGATGAACAATAACCCGGACGACGGGGTGACGGGCGGTGCCACGCTTTGGAAACTGACCCAGGGCATCACGGCATTCGCACGGGCACAGCAGCCGGAACGCTGCCGTGAACTTCATGAGATTTCCGGCCAGTTGCTGAACCGGGTAAAGGTGAACTGAAAAAACGGTTATGGATATGAAAGCCGGGGATTTTGCCACGCTGGTACACCCTTATAAGGGGTACCGCAACATCGAATTGATCAAGCGCCTGCCATATACATGGCTGGTACGTATCTGCGAAAGCGGATTGGAACTGGAAGTTTACGAGGACGAATTTGTCCTTGATTGAGTATGAACCCTATAAAAAATAACAAATATGAAAATTTTATGTAGCCAGGAGCACTACGACAAGGTAGTGCAGTATGCCGAATCCATCGGCGACACTACGCTCCAAAAATGCCTGGAGCGTCTGAAGAGTTGGGAAAAGAATCCGAACTGTCCTTGTGAGATTGAGTTGTTTTATGACTTTGCTCCTTATTCATTCGGTTTCAGAGAACGTTATCCGGATGGCAGAATTGGCATTGAGGGCGGACTGCTCTATCATGGCAGGCCGGACCAGTCCTTTGCAGTTCTGTTAGAGCCTTTTCACGGGTGGAGCATACATACCTGATGTTGTAGTTGTAGCATAAAAGAATCTCAATTTTGAATTTGAATCTAAAAAAATACAAAAATAATGTTCAGTTCAAAATTGAGATAATATCTGATAAAATGATACAGTTACCAAAAGTCAGTGACTTATTAAACTGTTATCTAAACTATTTTGAATTTATTGTGCGATGATTTAGGATGAGTTTTTGCTCCTTTTCGATGTTGTGATGGGGAAGATAGCGGGCTATCTGACGAAGAATAAGAGTGAAAAGGAGCAAAAAATCGCCCAAAACACACGAAAACGATATACATCAAGACGAGAAAAACTTTTTGTAGAAAATCAAAACAGTTTCTTATTATTGATTGAAATAAACTCTTAAAGGAATATTATGCCATTTTTTATGATCATGGAAATGTAAAAAAATAGAATCTCCTTCAAAAAAATTATTTATGATATTTTTAAAGTTGCTATTGAACTCTTTTAAAGAAACGTGAATTGTATCTTTCTTTTCATTAATCATTTTGTTAAAGTATCCTGATAATTTTTTTTGTAAAGTATCATTTTTATCAATAATATATAATGTAGAACCATTAAATACTTTATAAGATGATGTCAAATAATTATCTTCATCACAAGTCATTAAGTAACAGCCTGCTGTACCAGAACTAAGATTCTTATTGTGGAATAAATAAGAATTTTCCGCATAATAAATGTCTCTATTATCTGTTTTTCTTATCTTAAAAGATAAAGGATAGGATAAACTGAAAATAGAACTTTTGTCTTTCTTCAGTCTCAATACAATTGAATTTGTACTTTTAATTTGTTTTACCAATACTACATCTCTGTTAGAAACACATCCAACAAAAAACAAAACTATTAAAATCTGAATAATGCGAACCATATTATATAATGTTAATTAATAAAAAATGAATCAATCAGAAATATTAAACCATTATCGCTATCAAAATACTCATATAAGATAGTTATATTTTTATCATCTACTTCTTCGTCCGATGCAATTCTGAAGTCTCTAAATTTTTTATACTTACCTTTAATAAGTTCGTTAGCCAAATTAAATGAGACCTTAATAAATCCAAAATGCAACTTTGAAGTCCTACTATTATTAGCTCTTTGAACTACTTGTTGAACCTCATATAAGCCTTTGCTTTTAGCATTCCATAATTCTACATGTACATATTTACTGTATAATTCTTCTCCTTCATAATACATATCTTCCGCTATAAGACCACCTAAGTCTACTAAAAGTGATATAGCCATTCCGAAACCACCTGTTATACCAGGTAATGAAATCGATAATGGTTTTGATGTATCACTTGCATGTGTTTTTGTCACAGAAGAAAAAATATCCCAAGATTGTATACTTTTGGAAAATAAATTCAAAATAGTTACTTTTACTCCTCTATTTGCAAAATGCTCATATTGGTTTATTCCTTTCGTTGACAAGATTTTCCCATCACTAGTTCTTGTAGTCCAATTCTTACCTTGTTTTACATAGATAAGTTTTCCATCTATTGTATAGTAACTATAATCATATACTTCTCTACGACTGCCATCACTTAACATTTCATATACTTTACCTTCATTATTTACCATATATCCTTTTGCTAGTTTTGCGAGGGCAATTTTATCTTTATAAAAATCTATAAACTCGACAGTTTCTTCTGTAATCTTATCTGCTACCTCATCTTTGACAAAATTAATAAAAAACAATTGTTCACCATTGCTAGTATACAGCTCTGGCATCCCCTCATTTATTAATGAGGGTTTGATGAAGAGATCACGGTCTGATATTCTTACATTTAAGAAATCTCTTTTTCCCTTGGGCAAAGAAGTTTTATTTATATTATTGGAGACTATTTTCCAATATAATTCAAGAATTCCCCCATCTTCTTCTACATCTTTTGTCCATGTCCTTGGAAGCTGAAGCTCTATGATAGCATAATTATTTTGTATATATGTATAGGCTGTTTCTATTTTTCCATTAAACTTATATTTATCAGGACACAGGTAGTCTAAAAAAAGAAACTCTTCCAAGTTATATAATTGTAAATCAATTTTTGTTCCATTCCGAACACCACTTGTCTTGATTACAAAATACACGGTATCTTCAAGTCTGGCTTCAGTAATTTTATATTGAAGGTCAGAACTGTTTTTACTAGACCACCATCCTGTAATTTCTCTTATGCCTAAATAGGCTTTACCATATATTTGCGGAGAGGTAATTTCAATTTTCTTCATATTGCACTGTCTCAAACTTAAAGTTCTCAATGACTATAATACCTTCACTATTTATTATGCCTGAGTATTTGGCACATTTATAAGTGCCAGAATCATTAAACTTAAAATTTAAATCAACACGTTTCCCAACAATAGGGGTATCAACTTTCACATATAAAGTAAAAGGAATATCAGGAAAAGAATCTTTTTGTATTGCATTGTTCTCATCAATCCAATAAGCATCCGTTATGAAGATTTCTTGCTTTTCATCATTATTCACAACTCTTGGCTTCACGCTAATATCCGAAACTTTCCACACTTTCTCTCGCGGTTCACAATTCATACGTTTGAGGATGCCAGGTGACAGGAGCACAGTCATCAGCATGGGCATTTCTCCTGTGCACAAGGTTTCTTTCAAACTTACGCAATAGCAATCCCAAAAACGGAATATGTCCACGATGTCATCTCCTGTGGCAAATTCGATTTCTCCGTTTGCCATATTACCTTGGAGTAGCCATTCATAGAAGAAGTTGTCATGATCGGTCGATTCAAAGGTCAGTGCAATCAAATCCCCCTCTACAGGAAGATACTCTACGGTGCCAAGTTTTTGGCAGACTTCCATATGCGCGGCAATAATCCGTCCGATATCAGGACGGTCACTGTGGGCGATATGGCATTCATAACCGTAGCATGCCACATCTCTTTCTACACCATTTTGCATTCTCAGAGTCACTTGATAGGCCATAATATCTGTCAGGTATAAGTTTGCCGGATGTTGGCAAAAGTCTTTGCAACAATTATTTTCTGCAAATATAAAAAGATCGGTTGGTATAATTGTGTGGTAATCAGAATTTATTTCTATGTTTCAAAACAGGATGCGGGAAAGTTCGCAACAGATTTACAGCAGACTTTTCAAATAATCGTTGAGGTCCTTCCAAGTTGAGTACTTAAAAGATTCATCTTTCACATGTCCCCCGTATGTTTCCCTGAGATTCTTCAAGGCGTCCTTCCCGGCACGGTCATTATCCAGAAAACAACGGATTTCCTTGTAACCGTCCAAAAGCGGCACAGCTTTTGCCAGGTTGGCAACAGAGTTCAGCACAATATGGTCACAGCCCGGCTGAAAGCCTTCAACACCTTTCTTCTGTAATGTCAGGAACGACAGGTAATCCATAAACCCCTCATAGAGGCAGCACACCGGCCTTTTCCCTTCCGGTTCCCGGATATACGACACGGCTTTCGGGGAAATGCAGGCCTTGAAATACCGGTTCCGTATCTCATACCCGCCGTTCATGTTGGGAAATCCGACCGCGAAATAGCGTTTCCCGCCCAGTCCGTAACGGATTTCCCGGCATTCCTTGCGGGCTGTTTCCGCCTCGATGCCCCTTTCTTTCAGGTAGCGGTACAAGGCAGGCGATGCCAGTTCCATCACTTCCACGTCCTGAAAAGCCGGTTTCGGCTTTTCCCGTTTGGGGAATGGGTCGGTTATAGGACAGGCGTGTGGAGCCTGGCTTCCTATCTGCCGCAACAGGTAAGACACATCTTTTGACCCGTACAGTTCGGAGGCGAGGGCAATCAGGTCCCCGCCTTTTCCGATGCCGAAATCGAACCATTTATTGAGGGCCGTGTTTACCTTGAACGATGCGTCCGTTTCTTCCCGCAGCGGCGAGCGGTACCACAAGTTCGACCCACATTGCCGCACCGGGAGATGTCCCAGCATGTGCAAATAATCTTCAATGCGTATTTGTTTGGTTGTCTGTATGTTCATAAGGATTTAAGTTAACCGTTATGGAATGAAAAATCCCCCGGAAACTTTTCCGGAGGATTCAAGCTACTGAGGTAAGGGTTCATACAGCAGTGCCAGTTCCATCCGGCGCCGCCTTTCGATGGAAGGGATGACCCGACCTTTCCAGCACCGGAACGACAGGTACTCCCGTTCGATGTCCCGCTCCCCTCGTTCCAGCTTCCGTATCAGTTTGCTTTTGGGCATCTTTCCGTATCCCAGGAGCCGGTTATGGCCGACCTGATAAGCCAGCACAGCCAGCAGGAGGCTGTCCGCCCCGAAGCGCCGGAAGAGGGCGCACCGTTCCAGCAGGTCTTTCCTTAGCAACGCTTCCCCTTCCTCGCGGCTCATCCCGTAGGACAGCTGTTCACCCGGGAGGATGCGGTGCCCGTAAGCGATGTACGGTGTCTTGTCCGGTCCGTGCCAGCCTTCGTACCGCATGATCAGTTGGATGGCGCGTTCAAAAGGAGGCAGCCGTTTTAGTCCCTCCATATCCTGCGCTGCCAGCAGGCAGGGAAACAGCCCCAGCAGGCAAAGGGCGGTTTTGGCTCTCTTCATCCTGCTTACCATTCCACCACCTCCACATCCAGCGTGCAGCAGGGCGTGCCGCCCTCATAGCTCCATTCCCGTCTGCTCACCGTCAGTTCACACTCCTTCAGGAAATCCCCCACACTCATGCTTTCTGTCCTTTCGTTGCGTTCAAAGCAATGGCAGGCGGGCGTTTCTTCCAGCACTTGCCGGGAAAACTTGCAGGCAAGCCGGTCCGCGTTTATGCGGAGCCGGTCGCCGATGGCAGGCACGGTCACCGCCTTCCGGGTCAGCAGGACATACTCCGGCAATCCGGGTATGTCGGCATACAGCAGGATGTTCATTCCGTGCCCTCCTCTCCGTTTTCCGTTCCTGTCCCGGCAGGCTCCGTCACGCTTTCTTCCGGAGCGCCGTCCTCCGCATTGAAACTGAAGCTGAGCTGGCAGACGGCCCCCCAGTTGTTTTCAAAGTAGAGGTCGATGGCCTGCGCCTCATCGCTGCTTTCCGAAGTGTAGTACAGCCTGAATTTCAGGTCTTCCAGCAGATAGCGGTCGTTGGGCTTCAGTGCCGTGCCGTCCGCCAGCTGGAGGGTGCCTTCCCCGTCGGGCTGGAAATACCTCAGCGTGTAGACGGTGCCGTTGAATTCCCCTTCTGGAATGATTTCCAGGCGGATTTCCGCCGTTTCCCCTTCCATAAGTTCATCCGTTACCGGCAGGGCTTCCACGGTGAACGGGTATTCCTGCTGCACCTCCGGCCCTTCGTCACAGGAAGCCAGGCAACATACCGCCGCTGCCAGGCAGCAGGCGGCTTTCATCCGGTCAAATGTCTTTTTCATCATTTTCATCATTGTTTCTTGTTTTCAGTAGGGTTCAGAATATGTATTTGAGGGCGATTCCGTATTGGGTATGGAAATGTCCGGCCGCGCTGCCCCACAGGATGCGTTCCCGCAACCGGAAAGCCAGTACGGTGCAGTCGCTCAGGTAGGCTTCCGCTTCGAAGGTCACGAAACCTCCATAAATGAAGGATTCGCTTTCCTGCAGGACAGCCCCGTCTTCCAGCATCCGTTTCCCGCCGTTTACGCGCTCATACCCCAGCAGGCCCGACAGTCCGGCGTTCAGGAACACCGTCTTGCCCGGCGTGGACAGGAAATTGTAGCAGTATCCCGCTTCCCCCGTATATTGCGCGAGCGGAATCCGGGTTTTCCGGTAGGGATAATGCCGTTTCATCATCCCGATGCCGTACACCCACTTGTGGCCCCCTTTGCCATAGGTGAACAGGGCAAGCGAGAAGGCATAACCGGCATCCTTCCGGTTCCTCTGCGAATAGAATCCGTCCGCCATCTCTGCTGATACCTGTATGCCTTTCATGCCCGGCAGGCACCGCTGGGCTTCCGCCCGTCCTGCCAGAAGGACGGACAGAAGCAGGGTTATAAACAATACCTTCCCCTTCATCGCACACGCAGTTCATTGATGGTCTCGGCCTGTACCAGGTCTTCATTCTCCAGCTCGAAGGTCTGGTGACGCCCGCCTTGTTTCTCGTACATTTCCACGACCAGTTTCTTTCCGTCGGGTATCGTGAATTTCGGCAGGGCGAACACCGTGCATTCGGACTTCCTCCCGTCCACACGGGTCACATAGTTGTAGGCCCGCAGCGGATAGACCACCTGTTCCTGCATGGCGGTACGCTTCACCAGTTTCTTGTCCGCTATCTTGAAAGTCACGAAGTCCACATCGAAGGGCACGTGCGAGGTGTTCTTTATCTGCGTGTGGAAATAGAGCAGCCCGCCGTGGCTGTACAGCCCTTTCAGGAGGAACTGTACCCCGAAACGCTTGCACCCGATGTGGCGGATGCGGCGCTTGTCGCGTTCATACACGGACTTCATGATCAGGCGCACCAGGCGG
This sequence comes from Bacteroides sp. ET336, assembly GCF_024733815.1. Taxonomy (NCBI): domain Bacteria; kingdom Pseudomonadati; phylum Bacteroidota; class Bacteroidia; order Bacteroidales; family Bacteroidaceae; genus Bacteroides; species Bacteroides sp. ET336. Next base: position 55,189 of record NZ_JANRHK010000015.1, on the reverse strand, counting down.
GGCGACTCGTTGTCCAGTTCCGTCAGGTAGATTTCCATCGCGTTGTTCGGGCGGTTCACCGTTTCCCCGTCATGGATGAAGTCGCACATCTCCACGTTCAGCAGCAGGGGCTCGTCCGCGTACTTCACATTGAAGCTGTAAAAATTCCCGTCTTCCGTAATCACGCTCATGTTCGTTTCCTGCCGGAAGTTCTTCGTGGTGGCCTTCACGCGGATCACATTCTCCGCGCCGTCCGCCTTTCCCGCTATCAGGTCCGTGGACCCCAGGTCCACATACCTCACCGGTGAAGGGAAGATGACGTGCACCGTTTTGTCGTACGTGATTTCCAGCCCGTGCGGGGGAATCATCTGGCTGAATCCGATCTTGCGGCTCAGCCCTTCAAACCAGTCGCCGCTGCTTTGCTGTGCCTGCGCGGCGTTCATGCCCAACAGGGCGGCAGTCAGAATCAGGATTTTCTTCATAAATCTGCTTGTTTGGTGAATAATCGTTTGTTCCATGTCCTTTGGTTCTCCTTCATTATATTATTGTCCGGGCGGGTACAGCAGCACCCGGTGGCCGGCTTTCAGCGTCACTTTCACACGTTGCATCTTTTGGGTGACGTATTGCGACACGCCCCGTATCACGCCTTTCCCCAGGTCGGAGGCGATCTGCGCCCCGGCATCCGTCGAGATGTTGATGCTGCTGTTCATAGAGCCTCCCATGTTGGCGGCTATCTCGCGCAGGGCATCGTATTCCATTGAGTTCGGCACCGCTATGCCCTGCTGCCCGTCGGCATCATACACTTCCAGTTCCACGGGGATGACTGACCCGTCATGCTCCACGGTAGAGATGAGGATGTCCAGGCGTTCCCCCTGCATCCGTGTGCCTCCGGTCAGCACCGTCCCTTTCGGGATGAGCCGGTCGTCCACCGCCATCGGTTCCAGCAGACGGATGCGGAGCGTCTGCCCGTCCGCCACGGTCTGGGTGCCGTGCACGCAGGCGGCGATGGTATTCCTGGCCGAAGCGAGCGTCTTTCTGACCGGCGTGTGGAACCCCGTGTTCCTTTCCCCGGCAAAGGCCGCCGCTCGCTCCAGGTCGTCTGACGGACGGGGAAGGGAGGATACCACCTGGTGCCGGACAGCCGTCACCGGCCTGGCCTCCGCCTTACGCCTTTCTGTTGCCGGACGGACCTGTGCCGTCTGCCCTCCGTTGTAGCGGGCGGCCAGTTCGTAGGATTTCTCCATCAGCGCCAGTTTCTCTTCCATCGAGTATTCCGAGGAAGCCTCCGGCTGCTGTGCCTGCCGCCGTTCCAGTTCCGCCACGCGCTTCCGCAGTTCCTCCTTCTCCCGGTCATAGGCCGGCTCATAGAAGTTGTTCAGGGTGCGGTTCATGTCGCGGTAGGCGGCGGACGGCGAGCGGGCGGTTTCCTGCCCGGCTGTTTCCCAGAGCTTTTCCGGAGGCAGGTCGGGCAACCGCACCGTATCGGCCTGTTTCCGGTCCAGCAGCGAGGCCATCTCCCGGTAGGTGCTCCTGCGTTCCTTTTCTTTTTTTTCCAGTTCCTCATGCTCGTAGGCGGCCACTTTGCTCTCCTGTATCCGGGAGTCTTCCGGCAGGGGAATTTCGGTGTTGAAGCCATTGCCCTGCCCGGCCTTTGCCTGTTCCTTTTCCGAAGGGGACAGGGCCAGCCAGACGCACCCGGCGCAGAGGAGTACCAGGACGGGATAGACGATGTATCCGGCCCGCTTCCGTTTCTGTTCTTCAGTCAGCGGCTTGCCGCCTTCCTTGGGCGGAGGCAGTTTCAGCAGCGTCCTGAGTTTTCCGATGTTCATTTTCATGTCTGTTTTCCGCTTGTTCTTTTTCGTTCATACTTTTTGTTCCGAATGTGATGCCGATGGGGCGGATGTGCTCCACCTCCGGCCCGGGACCGTCCCTTTCTCCGAATCCCTGCAGGGCGGTGCCTACGGTGTAGACGCATCCGGCAAGGAAAGGCAGGAACAGGGCCAGCAGGACGGCGGCCCGTTGCCTTTCCGTCAGTTTCCGGCAGGACATCCGCAGCCGGATGTCCGCCCGTTTCCAAAAGTTCCGCCGCCTGTTCATCGTTCCGCGCTTCTGAGGTCCCTGTTTTCCAGTATCACCAGGTGTTCGATGATGAACCCGTTGGGGTTGGCATCCGAGCGTGAGGTGTTCTGCAGCTCGCAGCCGGTCACCAGCGAGCGTTCCGTCACGTTGCTCTCGCGGATAATCAGCTGGCGTGCGTAGGTCTTCACCCGGTAAGGGTACACGGAGAAGTCGCACGACACGCTGTCCACTTGGAGCACCTGGTTCACGTTGCCCGATATCAGGCGGTTGTAGTAGCCTTTCTCGGCGAAGTCCGTATAGTACCGGTAGGCACTCCGGTCGGCGAGCTGCAGGGCACGGTTGATGTTGTGCTCAATGGCGTCCTTCTGCGGCGAGAGGCCGAAGAAAAGCTCGTGGAAACGCCGCACATGCTCCCTGGCTTCTGCGGGACGGTTCTGGGAGAGGTCCTGCGAGAGGGCGAGCATCAGCGACTTCCCGCCGTCCAGCACATAGATCTTTTCCCGCTGCTTTTCGGCGAAGCGGAACGAGCTCCACAGGGCATAGCTGGTGACGAGCGTGCAGCAGCCGATGAACACGGCCAGCATCAGGCGGATGCGGCGGAAGCTTGTCTCAATGTTGGTCAATGACTTGAATTCCATAATCTGTCTTTTCTTGGGTTATTTCCCCCGCAGCCTGCCTCCGACGTTGCCGAGCGCGGAGCCTGCGGCTCCTGCGGCCAGCCCGCCGCCTTTCACGGCGCTGCGGTTGATATTGCGGTTGTAGTTCCCTCCTCCGCCTGCCTGCACGATCCATCCCGCCACGGTCGGCACGGTGAAGTAGCCGATGATGCCTATCAGCATGAAGATGATGTACACGGCATTGGAGTTGTCCACCGAATAGTCGGGGTTACTCTGCAGTTCCAGGATGTCATTCTGGAGCATCAGCACCTGTATCTTGGCAAGCATGCAGCTGAACAGGTCGCTCACGGGCAGCCAGAGATAGACGGATATGTACCGGGTGAACCATTGGGCGAGCGTGGACTGGAACCCGTCCCACACGGAGAAGGCGAAGGCCACGGGGCCGAGGATGGAGAGCACCACGAGGAAGAACGTCCTCACCGTGTCTATCAGCAGCGAGGCGGCGGCGAACAGCAGTTCCAGCAGGCTGCGGAATGCGTCCCGGATGTTCTTTTCAAGGTTGTACATCCCCACTTCCATGTACATGCCCATCCGCGTGGCGGCGTCCCCGACAGACCATCCCAGCTCGTCCAGCTGCCGGTCAAACTCCTCGTCGCTGACCAGGTAGGCGGTTTCGGGGTTGCGCAGCATGGCTTCCCGCTCCAGCTTGTCCTTCTGTTCCCGGTATTTCTCCATGTCCATCGTCTGTGTCTCCAGCATGGAGTGCGTCCCCTGCACGATGAGCCCCAGCGTGTTGTTCAGCGTGCCCAGCACCAGCGTCGGGAACAGCAGGATGCAGATGCCGATGGCGAAGGGGCGCAGCAGCGGGTACACGTCTATCGGTTCGGCCTGCGCCAGCGACTGCCATACGCGGACGGCCACATAGAACAGGGCGCCCAGCCCGGCAAGCCCTTTCGACACGGCGAGCATGTCGCCGCACAGGGGCATCATCTCCTCATAGAGGTTTTCCAGCACGGTGTGCAGGTTGGTGAAGTCGATTGAAAGCAACGTCATGGGCTACCAGTATTTGGCGTCAGCTTTCCCGTAGAGCCGCATCACGCGGTCCAGGTCGTTCTTCTTCCGGGCACGCAGGAAGCTGACGGCGATGTTGCGATTCGTGTAATAGCCCACCAGGTTCCGATAGCGCCGCATGTTGCGGTAGCATCCGTCCACCACGTCCATGCGGTCCTTGTCCGTCATGGAAAGCGTGCTCACGTTGATCACCTGTTTCAGGTCCTGCAGCACGCCGTTGCTCTCTTCCAGCAGCTTCGTGTAGCCGAAGGCGATGGCGTCCAGTTCCTCCGGGGAGAAGTTCTCATCGTCCATCATCTTCCCGAAGTTCGTCACGTAGATGTCCGACACTTCACCGGTCATCAGGATGATTTCCTGTACCTTGCGGGCGTCACGCACCAGGTTGTTCACGCTTTTCAGCGCATCGTAGTAGCGTTTGGCCTGTTCGTAGATTTTCACGGTCTCTGCAAAGCTCTCCGCCGTGTTCACGGCCGTCTTCGAGGTGTGGGCGATGTTCTCCGCCATGTTGATGATGCCCTGGGCAAGGTTCCCGGGATCGCTCACCACCCACTGCGCCTGAGCGGCGGACGTGCCGAGCGCCACCGCCAGGCCGAATGCCAGGATTTTTCCGTTCCTCATGGCCGCACCTCCTTCCGCACATAGTCGCCTCCCGGCGAGAAGGTCAGCACGTCGGCAGCCTCGTTGTAGGCCACGTCAATGCGGTATCCGGTATTGATGAAGAGATTCCCGTCCTCTTCCACCAGCAGGTAGGTCTGCGGTCTCAGGCGGCGAGTCTTCCCGCTGCGGGCGAACACTGTCACCTTGTAGGAATCCCCTTCCCGGTAAACCAGCACGTCGGGTTTCCCTTCCACGCTTGTCCACGGCCCGCACAGCTTTTCCGTTTCCGGCCCCTTGATGTCCGCACATCCTTGCAGCATCAGGGCTGCCGCCCCCATGAGGCAGGCGGCCAGCTTCGGCAGTTGTCTGTTCTTTTTCATGATTGTCTCTGTTTTTAGGGTTGTTTCTTTTCATCACGTCTTTTTCCGGCAAGGCGGCGCACGGCAAGCTCCAGGTCGCCGTCCAGCCCGTCCGCCAGCCGTTGCAGTTCCAGTTTCTCGGATTCCTCCGTCGTGTACACCAGGTACTCTTCTTCGCTCACCTCCGTGGCGTACACGGCAGAACGGGTGCCTCCCAGCCCGATCCATACCTCGCGGTAGGCGTTCCCCGGGCGGTTCGCCTGGTTGATGGAGAGGATCTGTCCCTTTTCCTTGTCCGTCAGCCCGAGCAGTTTTTGTATCTGGCCGAACTTGTTCATGTATTTCCGCTGGTCAAGCAGTATCTTGCAGTCGCTGTTGTTGATGATGGCTTCTTTCACGATAGGTGAGGAGATAATGTCGTCCACTTCCTGGGTGACCACTACCGCTTCCCCGAAATATTTACGGACGGTCTTGAACAGATATTTTACATACTCGCTCATGTTCGCCGACATCAGGGCCTTCCAGCATTCCTCGATCAGTATCATTTTCCGGATACCTTTCAGCTTGCGCATCTTGCCGATGAAGGTTTCCATGATGATCAGCGTCACCACCGGCAGCAGCACCCTGTTCGAGGAAATGTTGTCCAGCTCGAAGACGATGAACCGTTTGTTCGTGAGGTCCAGCTTCCGGTCGGAATTCAGCAGGAAGTCATAGTCGCCTCCCCGGTAGAAGGGTTCCAGCACGTTCAGGAAACCGTCGATGTCGAAGTCCTTTTCACGTACCTTCTTCTCTTCCATCATCCGGCGGTAATCGTCGCGTACGAACTCGTAGAAACCGTTGAAGTCGGGCCTCAGGCTCCGGTCCTGCGTGATTTTCCGGATATAGGCGTTCACCGCGCCGGACAGGGCGACTTCCTCCGAACGGCTCGGCGCCTCGTCCTCCCGTTTCCAGAGGGTCAGTATCAGCGTCTTGATGCTTTCGCGCTTCTCCACGTCGAACTCCCCGGAATCGGTGTAGAAGGGGTTGAAGGCGATCGGGTTGTCTTCCTCATAGGTCAAGTAGATGCCGTCCTCGCCCTTCGTGCGGCGGTTGATCAGCCTGCACAGTCCCTGATAGCTGTTCCCGATGTCCACCAGCAGGATATGGGTGTTCTGTTCGTAATACTGCCTCACCAGGTGGTTGGTGAAGAACGATTTCCCGCTTCCGGACGGGCCGAGTACGAACTTGTTGCGGTTGGTGATGATGCCCCGCCTCATCGGTTCGTCGCTGAGGTCCACGTGCACGGGTACCCCGCTCTGGCGGTCCGCCATACGGATGCCGAACGGGCTGGGTGAACTGCGGTAGTTCGTCTCTTCCGTGAACAGGCATACCGCCTGCTCTAGGAAGGTGTGGAAGCTTTCCTCGGCAGGAAAGTCGCCCGCATTGCCGGGGATGCCCGCCCAGTACAGCACCGGTACGTCAACCGTGTTGTGGCGGGGCGTGCATTCCATCATGGCCAGCTGGCTTCCCGTATCGTTCTTGGCACGCCGCAGGCTTTCCCCGTCTTCCGCCCAGGCAAGCACGTTGCAGTGGCAGCGCACGGGCAGCACGCCTTTCGTGTGGGCCTCGTCCAGGTACATTTCCACCCATTCCCGGTTTACTGCGTTGCTGCGGCTGTACCGGGAGAGGGAGAGCATGTTCCGGGCGGTCTTCTCCATGTCCTGCAGGACTGTCCGCGCGTCGTCGATGAAGACATACTGCGAATAGATGTGGTTGCAGGGGAGCAGCAGCCCTACGGGGGCGGCGAACGAGAGGCGGCAGTCGCTGCGGTCCGTGGACATCCGCCCGTAGCGCATGTCGGTGCCCACCTTGCCGGGGAGGTCGTCCGCTGCGGAGAGGGTGTGCAGGCACAGCCGCTTGTCTCCGATGCGCATCCGGTCCGGCTCCAGACAGATGTCTTCCAGTACCGTCTGTCCGCCTTCCGGAGAGAGGGACAGGTAGCGTTCCACCAGCCCCGGACGCTCTTCCGTGCCCGTGATTTCTTCCGGCGGCAGGCGGCGCAGGCGCACATGCCCCGAGTCGTTGACAATCCGTTCGAACTGTTCCACCGCCTCCATGAAACGGGAGGCGGCCTCCTTGTCCGTCACTTCTTTGGGCAGGATATGTCCCCGGCACAGGGTGCTGAAGTCGCTGTTCCGGCGGCTCCGTTCCCGCACGGTCTTGGTCACGTAGAGGTAGCAGCGGTGGTTCAGGTAGGGACGCTCGTTGAAGTGGCGTTCATAGCTCCGGGCCAGGAAGCTCATCTCCCTGCCTTCCCAGTCCGGCCGGTAGCTCTCTTCCGTGAACCAGTCCTGCTTGCACACGATGGAATAGTCGGGCAGCACCCGGATGGCCTTCACCCACACGGAGTGGATGGCTTCGTATTCCCCCGCCGCCACGGTGTACACCTCGGGCAGCGTCACCTCGAAGGCGACCGTCAGGTCCGCGTCCTTCGACACGATGCAGCGGTGCTCCACGGCAAGCAGGGGGAATTTCCGTTCCAGTGTCTCGGCTTTCAGTGTGTTTCTCATGGCTTTCTTTCAGAATTTAACACTCGGAATATCTTTCTGCGCCGGATCAGGTAGCGCGGGTGGCGCTTTTCCGCCAACATCTTCATCAGCCCGTGTTCGCCGAACCGCGCGTTCAGCCGGAACACGCCCCAGGCCAGCAGGCTGCCGGCAAAGATGCCGCCCAGGATGCAGGTCCATTGCCCCGCACCGGCGAGGTACAGGACGACCACCGCCAGCAGCACGGCGGCGAGCCCGCCCGCCAGGATGAAGAGGTACATGGAGGTCAGCCCCTTGAACTCCACCTGTTTTCCTACGCCTTTGTTCACGTCGTACTCCATAGGCTCAGAGGAAGAAGGAACGCAGGATGGTGGCGGCTACAATCAGGAAGATGCAAGCGAAGAACCAGCTCGCGGCGGTTTTCGACGTGTCGGGGTCCCCGCTGGAAAACTTTCCGTAGGTCTTGATGCCGCCCACCAGACCGAGTACGGCGCCGATGGCATAACACAGTTTCGTGGCCGGGTCAAAATAGCTGGTCATGAGGCTGGTGGCCTCGTTGATGCCTGCAAGTCCCTCGCCCTGGGCGAAAGCCCCTGCCGTCACTAACACGCTCAATGCGGTAAAAAGGATTCTTTTTCTCATGCTTGAATCGTTTTTGGGGTTACACAATTGATTTCGGTGCAAATATAGAGGCGGACAAAGTGTCATGGTACGGGTGTTTCATCACATGGCGGCAGATGTCCTCAGATGTCTGTTTCAAGAGTCGTCCGGCATTCTTTATACTCTAAGCCAGAGCCATTCTCGGCAGGCTTTCATCCTCAAGACAGATAAAGTACAGCAGATGTTACCATATTCACTATGTCATGACCGATGTGAAGCTGGGCACACGGCATAGATTTTTTAAAACAGGAACTCTATCGTTAGTAATGTACACATTTTTTGTCTATTTTATTTAAATCATTCATTATGCAAACAAATTATAAGAATGTAATTCAATACCACAATTTCAAGGGTTGAGAATCTGGAAGTTACTCCTCTTCTTGGCACATTGCCTGATCTATTGACTAAATTTCCGACTACTTGCTTGGATATATTCAGAATTTTTGCGAATATTGCAAATAGGTAGTGCATACGATATTTATCTATTAAAAGTTTAGGTATATTTAATTTGTTAAATATCAGCAATATGCACATTTCTATACATAAATCTTTTATCAATTTAATTTCGTCAACGGGTAACTATGAGGTGCTATGTATGTAATAGGGAGATAATGGATAAGCCTACTAGTGCGAATCATTGCAAGGCACATGGAGAACATATAATACACAATGGGATACGGGGAAAGTTAATTTCTCGTACCATATTGTGCGAGGAATGCGGAGGTGCATACAGTAAAGATGACGCAAACTTTTGCAAAATTTTTGCACCATTTATTGTAGCTTTAAGCGATCGAATGATTCCCGCAGATCATGGTAGGCCTGATGGAAATACGCTTAAAGGAAGTCTATTCAAGACTCCTGCCATAAAGGAAGGTGATAATGGCATAGAGGTTACAGCCAAGAATGGCAAAGTTATACCTATTCAACCATTCTATACGATAGAAGGAAACAAAATAGATGTTTATGCTGGCGAGAAGCGCATCAAAGATTACCTAAAAGTGCTAACTAAAGAATTAACAGACAAGGGTGATGACATTGGTCATTATACAATAGAACAGCATACAGATATTCATGATCAAGGCTATCTTGCTTACTATTTTTCAAAAGGGAATGACAATTTCAACGTAGACTTTAAAAAGGGTATGGTCAAGATAGCTACAGAGTATGCTCTTCATTGCGGAATAGACCGTGATGTACTTACTGAGGTTATATCAATAGACGACAAGGGTAAGGGAACGATAGACTATGACAAGGCAAAACTGACACCTTTTATTCCAACCACATTGTTCGACATTTTATATGAAGACTATCGATATCTTTTTGAGGATGGTTATCCCTCACATATGCTTAAATTATTTACATCGAAGTACAATGATGGCAAAACGCGATTGTATTGCTACCTTGATTTGTTCAGTACTTTTCAATATTATGTACTATTGAACGATGACTACAAAGGCGAAGAGATAAGTAAAGCTTATGCACAGCGTTTGATACCAAAGGAATCGCGCCCTGATGTGAGCAATTATAGTCCAAAGGATTTGAGTGTAGTAGTACAAGAGTATAAGATAGATAAGAGCGGGTTGGAAGGCAAAAGCTATGAGGAGCAAGTAGCATATGTACAAGCATGTATAGATAAATACCCTCTACAAACCTATGATTTACAGGTAGCACTAGAAAATGCAGTTAAGAGGATCTATACGATAGTTACGGCTTATTATGCAAAGTTGCCAGAAACATCTTTTCAAGAAGGGGCGTGGAAAGCCTTGTTATCTCCTTTGGGATTGAATGATATACCTGCATCAATAAATACTATTCTAGATACTTGTTGTAAAGATGCTCATATCACTGACCTGCCAAAACATTATCAAGCATTTGCAGAATCAATAAAGCCAGAGTACTATCGGAAGTATGGATTTGAGATTATTGAAAATGAAATAATAAATTATTCTCATCCCGATGAGAGCATGAAGGTTTTACACAAGATGAAGGCAGCAGCAGAGGAATATACGAATGCTAAATTCTCACATTTGAGTTGTTTGTGTTATGAACCGTCAAAATTGAAGGAAAAAAACTTGTAGGATGAATCAGAAATCACTAGAGTTTATATGAAAGGGAAAGTGTGTTAACGTACATTTCTCTTTCCTTATCCGTATGGGACGGTGAAACAATCTTTCTACACCTGTTCTTTGAATAATAAGGTATATAACAGAAACGTGGATTTTAACTTTTCACAAAGATTCGTCCATCCACCCCTACCGAATACCTATCATTATGTAATCTATAATCGGATATTGTTCCAACAAAGAGTAGAAAATACTGCTTCATAATGTTGTGAAGCGATATGATGCTAATCTTATAAAAAATTTTATGAAGTGATAAAGCGTTGTTTTTCTAAGGATGATTTTATCTATAGTGACCCATCTGATTTATGGCATATTGTCTCATGTAATGTGCTTTCCTAGTTCACTTCCATTTGAAAAAGAATATCGGATAGCAATGGAATCATCCGTATCAGGACAGATATCGGGAAATTGCAGGAACTACCTTTGTGACAGGAAAAATAACAACGCCCGACACAGCACAGACTCACACACGTGTGAAACAACTGTATCGGGCGTTTTTATTTACGCTATCAGTGTTTTCCAATCCTTTCCGGATTCATTTTTAGGAGGAGTGCTGTTCCTGACCGGCTTCGGATTCCCCTCTTCATCCAGATACCTTCCCATCAGTTCCTCGATGACCTCCTTGTTTTCCACCTGTGCCTCAATGACCGCGAACATTTCCGTTTCACGTATTGCATGCAGTGTAAGGGCGGCACGGGACGATTGTTCCTCGTTCTCCCTGGCCCGGTTCCGGTTGAACAGCACGTCGGCCATGTTCACCAGGTCCGCCTGTGTCACCGGTTGCGACACGGCTTCCGTGGGTATATTCATGGCATCCAGTTCTTCCTGTTCTTCCTGCAACAGGCGTATCCGTTCCAGGTCCAGCGTGCATTCCACGTCCTCTTCCGGCATTTCCGCTTCCTCGCCGATAAAATCCTTCTCCAGAGGCAGGCTCAGGAAAGGGGCTCCCGTTTCGCCCGTGTTCTCGTCTAAATAGACGGACTGCGTACCGCCCATCACACCCGCTTCCGGAATCGGTTCGGGAAGCGGCGTTCCTTTCTTCTCCGTTTGGGAGGATGAGGGCATGGCATACAGTGCATCACAGATTCTTCTGACCGGGCCTTTGGTTTGCCATACCTTATATAAGATATAGGCGGCACAGGCCGTCCGTACCGACAGATAGATTAATTCTTCCATTGTATAGGTCTTTGGGTGGCTTTTTCATTATAAATCTCGTTGATGATCTCTTCATACTGCTTCAGGTGGTCCGAAAGCACGTTGTTTACGAAAGCGGGTACCGACAGGTCCGGTGCTATCACAGGCAATACACCCGCAATGGCACGGTACAGCGCATCGTGGATGTAGGTCTGCCGCCGGGTGCCTTTGAGACGTTCCGCAAGAAAGCGTTTCCGGTACGCTTCCTGTTCCGGTGGTGCCCCGTGAAGGGGTTCCATTTCCTTTTCCCCGTCTTTGGGGTCCTTTCTTTGAGGCGAAGGGGATGCTCCGTTGTCCGTCATTTCTTCAAGGGCGGCCGTATCTCCCGCCACTACCCGTTTGAGGACATCCTCGTCCACATCGTATATTTTACGGTTTCTGTTTGCCATAGTATGCTGTATTTTTAGTCAGTAAGTCCGAGTATCGTTTCCAGTTCGTCGGCAAGCAGGTCGATGTGGCTCCCTTTCAGCAGGGAAGGCGAAGGAGGAAACAGTGTGCTGCGGAATACCTGGCCGTCCGTGCAGATGCCCCGGTTGAAGCGTTCCGCCTTCGGCAATACGGTTTCCAGCGTCTTCAGCTTCAGATGGCGGAAGATTTCCGTGTAGGCGCGGTAAAGTTCCTTGGACACCCGGCGGTCCATGCAGTTCCAGAACAGGCGGATGTCCTTCAGCGGGAAACTGTCATTGCGGGAAAGCAGTTCCCGGATGGCAAGCACGAAGTTCATGCTGCTCTGCATGACCATCCGATTCTGTGTCACCGGTACGAACAGATAGTCCATGTTCACCAGGGAACGGAACACGCCTGCGGCATTCACCGTTCCGGGCAGGTCCGTCAGCACAAGGTCATAAGCGGTTTCCGAGCGGTCCAGGAATTCGTAGGCGGTCTGCTTGGCGTCTTCGGGGGTGGAGGTCAGCACGGTATAGGCTTTCCGCTCGCTTCCCTCAAACTGTTCCAGCAGCTTTCCCTGAAGCTTTTCGTTCTTTTCCACTGTCTTGATGTCCCATTCCCGGATGTCGCGGATGCTGTGCTGCGGATAGTCGCAGTCCACGACCAGCACGTTTCTGCCTTTCCGGTAATGGAAATAGCTGGCAAGGAGTATCGTCAGCGTGGACTTGCCGACGCCTCCTTTCTGGTTGCTCAAGGCAACGAACAAAGGTTCTTTCTTCTTTTCCATTGTATTTTCTTTTTGGGGGTTGATTAGCTGTTTGTTTATGTAGGTGTGCCATGCAGAATGCCTTGCATCAGTACCTTGCTACATACATTGCGCTCGTTGATACAATGCAACATATACGATAGGGCATTGTATATATGGCAAAGTGTATGATGCCAAAGAATGTATGGCAGGATTGTCACCAATGCATCCATGCAATATAATATGGAATGCATCAAGGCCATACTTGCAGGAGTCAATGCAGGACGTTACAGGCCACAAGGCATTGACATATCCGATGCACCGTCATACCTGTTGCATCCTTGTATGTACTGTGTCACGGCAAGTGATGCAACGGTGGCCGTGTTATGTCACGATACCTGTTGCAAGGCTGCGGTCAGAACTTTACATCATCCAGCTTGCGGTGGAACAGTTCTTCCAGTTCCGCCCCGTAGGTCTTCAGGTGATGGGCCAGCACATTGTCCAGAAAGGCGGGCACGGTCATCCCTTCCTTGACCATGGGCAATATGCGGGCAAGCAGGGAGTAGGTTTCACAACTGATGTAAGTCTGCTTGCGGTGTACGGTTTCGTTGCGGTCCAGAAAGAGGTCTTCATAGGTTTCCTGCATCCGCAAGTCTTCGGCTGCGTTTCCTTCCCGGTCATCCGGGACGGCGCCGAGTGTTATTTGCTCTACCAGGATGGTACCGCCGCTTTCCTTTTTCCGGCACAGGCTTTCAAACAGGCTTTTCTTCTTTCTCATAACTTCTTGAATTTAGGTGAATATTCATTTTCCGGTTCACTCTCATGGCACGCGACAGGGCAATGTGTTCCGTATGGCGGTGCATCCCGTCCGGCATTGCCGCATACACGGCATCCATGCAATGTTGGAAGCAAGACATCCCTGTCATATCTTGTGTATGGCAGGATATGAACGGATGCGTAGCACTGCATGCCCTCTTGCGTCACGTCAAAAGTAGGAAGTATTTCCGTCCCATGGATGACCGGTGGAGTGCTTTGGCATGATACGACGTCAGATGTCCTCACATGTCAGGCAAACGGTTGTTTGACAGCCCGTTGAAAGGGACTAATTTTGCACCGTAAACCATGACGGAAGAGGGAAATGCGCTTCACCGGCCTGCCACGCTCCGCAAGCGTCGCACGGCAATCCGGCGAAGGCGGATTCTCTGTTCAAACGAACAGAGCAAGTTGTGTCTTTGTCCGACAGAAATGCTTCTGCCCGACAAAGACCTCCGGCCCGCCCGGAGCGGGCGTTTTTCTCCAAAGTCAAAAACAAGGGAAATTTATGGGTAAAGACACAAGGGCAAGAACAGGCAGGAAGCCCAAAAACGATCCGGCGGACTACAAATACAGCTTCCGCCTGAATGCGGCGGAGAAGGCGAAGTTCGACAGACTGTTGGCGGAATCGGGAGCCAGGGACCGTACGCTTTTCATCAAGAAGGCCGTCTTTGGAGGCACGCTCAAAGTAGTGAAGGTGGACAAGGCCGGCATGGACTATTACGTCCGGCTGACCGAGTTCTACAGGCAGTTCCAGGCGGTGGGCAACAACTACAATCAGGTGGTACGTTCCATCCGCAACAACTTCGGGGAAAAGCGGGCGATGGCTTTGCTCTACCGGCTGGAGAAGTCCAACCTGGAACTGATACTCGTGTGCAGGAAAGTGATGGCACTCACCGAAGAATACCAGCGGAAATGGTTGCAAAGATAAGTCACGGGACAAGCCTCTATGGGGCGCTTGCCTACAACTTCAACAAGGTGGCGGCAGGTACGGCACAGGTCCTTTCAGGCAACCGCATCATATCCGACCGTCCGGACCAGCCGGGCGGGGACATGCGGCTGGCGCTGCTTTCCTTCGAGAATCACTTGCTGGCGAACCGGCGTACCGAGAAGCCGGTCCTGCACATCGCCCTCAGTCCGGCACCGGAAGACACACTGACGGACGGACAACTGGAAGGGCTGGCGGCAAAGTACATGGAAAAGATGGGCTATGGCAGCCAGCCTTACATCGTGTTCAGGCACGGCGACACGCACAATCCGCACATCCACATCGTCAGCGTATGCGTGGACGATGAGGGACGGAAAATCAGTGATGCCTACGAACACCGCCGGTCCATGACGGCCTGCCGTGAACTGGAACAGGAATTCGGTCTGCGCAACAGTGCGGAAGTACAGGAGCGTGAATGGGGAACGGAACTGAAGAAGGTGGATGCTTCGTCAGGTGACGTGCGCCACCAGGTAGGCAACACGCTGAAAGCCGTGCTGGAAAGCTACCGTTTCCAGACCTTCGGCGAATACAGCGCGTTGCTGTCCACGCTCAATATTGAAGCGAAGCTGGTGCGGGGCGAATACGGCTGCAGGTCCTATACCGGCATCGTGTATGCGGCAACGGACGACAACGGGAAGGTGGTCAGCCCGCCGTTCAAGAGTTCCCGGTTCGGCAAACGGTTCGGGAAGGAAGGGCTGGACAGGAGGATGCTGGTGCATGCGAAGGACATCAGGGAAGGCAGGTGGGCACCGTCCATACAGCGGCTGGTGGCGGAAGCCATGCGCAACGCCCGTTCGCGGGAGGAGCTGGTCAGGATGCTGGACAGACAGCATATCGGGGTGGTGTTCCGCGAGAACGCATCCGGCAGGATATACGGCGTGACCTTCATCGACCGTGACCGCCGCGAGGTGTTCAACGGATCGCGCATGGGCAAGGAGTTCTCGGCAAATGTGTTCAACGAACTTTTCCGCTGGTGGGAAGGCATTCCGGCTCCTGCGCGGACGGATTCCTCTGCCGAACTTTGGCGCAGCCGCCGTCCGGAACAGGGCAGCGTGCTGGAACAGGCGGCCGGCATCCTCTCCATGGAACAGAATCCGGCGGTCGATTACGAGGAGGAGGCTTTCCGCCGCCGTATGAAACGCAAGAAAAAACAGCAGAAACGCAGGTCACGCGGTATTTGACCGTATAGGAACAACGAATAATTTTTCATTCTATGCAACAGGAAGACGATTTGAGGGCGCTTGCCAAAATCATGGATTTCGGCAGGGCTGTGAGCATTTTTTGGGGGGTGGTACATGTCTATGTGTACTGTTATCCGAGTTTTCACCACTGGAACCTGACGCTGGAGGTGGTGGACAGGATATTGTTGAACTTCAACCGTACCACGGGAATTTTCAACTGTATTCTCTGGAGCAAGCTGGCGGTAGTCCTGCTGCTGGCCATATCCTGCCTGGGTACGATAGGTGTCAAAGGAGAAAAGATTACCTGGAAAGGAATCGGTACGGCACTCTTCGCCGGGACGGTGCTGTTCTTTCTCAACTGGTGGCTGCTGGACCTCTCCCTCCCTCACGGGGCGGTCACGGCTTTGTATGTCTTTACCCTCGCTGTCGGCTATCTCTGCCTGTTGAAGGCGGGCTTGTGGATGAGCCGTCTGTTCCGGCACCGGCTGATGGAGGACCGCTTCAACATCGAGAACGAGAGCTTCATGCAGGAGACCCGGCTGATGGTGAACGAGTATTCCGTCAACCTGCCTACGCGCTTCCGTTACGGGGGCAGGATGCACGACGGGTGGATCAATGTGGTCAACCCCTTCCGGGCTTCCATCGTGCTGGGCACGCCGGGATCGGGCAAGTCCTATGCGGTGGTCAACAGCTATATCCGCCAGATGATTTCCAAGGGCTTCAGTTGCTACCTGTACGACTACAAGTTCGACGACCTCTCCACCATTGCCTACAACACGTTGCTGCACAACACGGACAAGTACAAGGTCACTCCCAAATTCTATGTTATCAACTTTGACGACCCGCGCCGCTCGCACCGCTGCAATCCCATCAATCCGGAGTTCATGACGGACATTTCCGATGCGTACGAGGCAAGCTACACGATTATGCTCAACTTGAACCGCACCTGGATTGAAAAACAGGGCGACTTCTTCGTGGAGTCTCCGATTATCCTTCTTGCAGCCATCATTTGGTACCTCAAAATATTCAAGGGCGGCATCTACTGCACGTTCCCTCATGCCGTCGAACTGTTGAATAAACCGTATTCTGACTTGTTTACCATCCTGACTTCCTATCCGGAACTGGAGAACTATCTTTCCCCCTTCATGGATGCCTGGAAAGGCGGAGCGCAGGACCAGCTCCAGGGTCAGATAGCCAGTGCGAAAATTCCCCTGACCCGTATGATTTCCCCGCAGCTCTATTGGGTGATGACGGGCAACGATTTTTCACTGGATATCAACAATCCGCAGGAACCCAAGATTCTCTGTGTGGGCAACAACCCTGACCGCCAGAACATCTATTCCGCAGCCCTGGGGCTGTACAATTCCCGCATCGTCAAGCTCATCAACAAGAAGGGTCAGTTGAAGAGTACGGTCATCATCGACGAGCTTCCCACCATCTACTTCCGCGGGCTGGATAACCTGATAGCCACCGCCCGAAGCAACAAGGTGGCTGTCTTGTTGGGCTTTCAGGATTTCAGTCAGCTTAACCGGGACTATGGTGAAAAAGAGTCCAAGGTCATCCAGAATACGGTAGGCAACATTTTCAGCGGCCAGGTGGTGGGAGAAACGGCAAAGACGCTTTCCGAGCGCTTCGGCAAGGTGCTCCAGCAGCGGCAGTCCGTTTCCATCAACCGTCAGGACGTATCTACGTCTATCAATACCCAGCTTGATTCGCTCATTCCGGCATCCAAGATTGCCAACCTCTCGCAGGGTACCTTTGTCGGTTCGGTGTCGGACAACTTCGGCGAGAAGATTGACCAGAAAATTTTCCATGCCGAGATTGTGGTGGACCATGCCAGGGTCAGTGCCGAGGAGAAAGCGTACAAAAAGATACCTGTCATTAACGCTTTCAAAGACAGGGACGGCAATGACATCATGCTCCAGCAGATCCAGCGCAACTACGACCGCATTAAGGCAGATGCACAGGCGATTGTTAATGAGGAGATGGAACGTATCAAGGCAGACCCGGAACTGTGTAAACGGTTGGGGCTGAAAGAGAATGATGAAGAATCTAAAGATTAAAATGGTATGCTATCACGCTATTTCAACATATCATTCCTTAATTTCGTAAAACTCATTTCTCCATTGTCATAAAGGTCTTTTTGGAAAATATCACATTTGATTTTTTCAAAACTATAACCAAAATGTTGTAATGAATTTGCCATCATTTGAATATGTGCATCTGTATAATCAATTTTCATTTCCATCCAATGCAATGCAATTTTTATGTGAGATTGGTAACGCTCCTTTAATTTGAATAATTTGACAAAATTTTCATAATCAGGGTCTTTGCATAATATTTTTAGTTCAAAATCTTGAGGGTGAAGTACAGGTCTGATACGTCCCGGATTTGTACCTTGTTTGGTTATAATATGAAATTCTGCATTACTGTCAAAGTCAAAATTAGGGCTTGTCGGGCTTAATTTTTCGCATGGAGCGCCTGATAAGTCTCCTAATACCTTTGTTTTTTTCAACTTTTGATTGCAGATTTGACAACTTGGTACGAAGTTAAACAAGGAAAGCGAAACCAATCTGCAATTAGATTTGGGTAGCACATGATCAAGGTCAAAGTGATGTCGATACTTATAATTAGGTTTAAAAGTCTTTTCATATTTATCTGGAGCGAATCTTGTTTTTAATGCTTTAAAGTCATTTTTACTATGAAATATACGCGCTTGCTTAATCTTCTCAATGGTATTATCTGATTTTACCTTTAATTTTGCTTTTAATTCTTCATCAGATGCAGTATTCAAAAAATAAATAGCATCTGCATCAGGATCTATTTCGAATACATTAATATAAGCCATGTCACAATAATGGCATGATGAGATGCTGAAGCCATTTTGTGGGTCTTTGAAAAACTCAGCTATTTCTTGACTCCAGTCATCATAATTAAATAGTGTTTCTAAACTACTATTCAATTTTTCTCTTATGGATAATGACCAATTCATAAACAAATTGTACCATTGTACTAATTGATGAAAATTTCCAATTAGTATATCCTGAATATTTGTTGGAAATTGTTGTAGTTCGACATTGGTTTTTCGCAAACTCTCCCAACTAGTTTGCATTTTCGTTAGTGTCGGTTGAAAAATTTGCATGTAAGTTTTAAGGATATTCCTATTTTGATATGCTACTTTTCTCATTTCTTCTTTTCTAATTTGTCCTTCAATGAATTAATTTGTTCTTCATGATAACGAATTTCATCACGAATCTGTTCTTCTTGTGACTTATGCAATATTCGTTGCTCCAATTGTTTGTAAATTTGGTTGAAATTACTACGAATATATTCTTCACCTAAATGATCTATTGTGAACTTAATATGGTCTTTTTTCTCCACAAATATTCGCTGTTGCTTATTCATATCATCCTCATAATACAGATCTAATATTTCACGCAGTTTCATTTGTATTAGATCGCCAATAGCATATTCTAGGAAAAATCCATTTTTCAATAAATCATAAATGTTGGCTCCTAAAGTTGTACTCGTTTTTTCATTTGTATATTCTTCACTTTTATCCAGAAATAAAATATTGGTTTCTGGCAAATCTGATAGAATAAATGGTGAATGTGTAACGATTATAATGTTGATGCTACGGATATTTGTTCGGTTGATATGGCACATGGCTAAGCGTTCTAACAGTCTTTTTATGTACTGTCGTTGATATTCTGGGTGATAGTACAATTCTGCTTCGTCAAATATCAGATTGATATGGTGATAACCTACTACACGTTTGCCATTTTCACTCTTTATGCTGGCGATATTTTTTATATGATAAAATATGTAGCTTAAACTATACAGCATTTGTTTTTCACCGCTGCTCATGGATTGCAAGGTGATTTCTTGACTATTATCTTTTTGGTCCATCCTTTTTGTATCCATTTTCCGATAAACAACTTCTGTGATAAAAAAGGATGGTGCCAGCAATTTCATCATATCATCATAAGTCTCGTATTTTTTACCTTGCAATAAATCTTTGTCCACATCCAAACAGTCTTCACCTTTTAGATACGTATGTTGAGTAAGATAATTCAAGCATTGATGAATTTTCAAGGTGATATGGCTATTCGAATTTTCGGCTATATCTTTGATGACATTCAATAAATGTTGGATGTGACTTTTGTACCACGTTAATATGTTGCTTTCTTTTACATACATTCTTTTACTGCCATCTTTGTTAATGACAGGTCGTTCATTTCCAGTCCTACTATCAATCATCATTTTAGGTTCCTGCATTTTCATCAAAGAATCCCAATCTGACATTTCTTTATAGTGAGGATAGGTAGAGCATATTTTAAGTGTTTTATATGCCAGATAGTACAAAGCTATTTCATCGCGTTTGGAATTATTTTGCTCCAAATCAATGTTCCATTTGCCAATAAGAATTTTCTTCCAAAGTTCTTCTATTTGAGCGATAATCAGGTCTTGTCCATCTCGTATTTCATTCCTGATAGGTTTCTCCAATAGTTTTTGTTGCTTTAACTCTTTATATTGTGGATTGAATTTATACTTGTAGTATATCGGTTGATATTCATCCAGAAATTCCTTCCCTTGTGAATGAAACATAAGAGATAAAATTTCAATCCGTTGCTGTGCTAAGCTGTTTTCATTATTTATGTCTATCTGACCCTTGTCACGGAATGGAGTTAATACCAATGGAATATAATAGCCATCGTTCTTGTGGAATAAATAATTGAGCCAATCACCATCGTTACTATTATCTTTTGGTCGGAATTTTGAATTGAAGTCCGAAGGATTAAATGCATAAAGACTATAGTTTACGCTGATTGTGTAGAAAAATCCATTAAGTATAGCATCCCGTTGTTTTTCAGTCAATCCATGAATTTGTATTTTTTCGGGCTGTCCGTCTATTATCTCATAATAGTCTGTACCAAAATCATTGCATTCTATGAATTTTTGCACTCCGTCCAGCTCAAAATGCAGCCGACCTGAAATGCCTTGGGCATGCCCAATTTCGTTGGTCTCGTCCAGCCCTTTCCTCAAAAACGTATTTTCAGCAAAATTATTAATGATGCGATACAAAATATCCAATAATGATGATTTACCGGAACCGTTTTTCCCGACTATTGCAGAAATGGAAATCTTGGGTAAATCTTCATTTATTCTGTAATAATCTTGTGGACACTCGTCATCAGAAATTTCTGGGTATGAATCCTTGGAGGTTCCTATATCTCGTTTGCATTTAATAAAAGGGTACCATCCTGGCTCTAAAGCCTTTCTTACATCACTCAAAGTATCTTCAAAAATTTGAATTCCAATAAGCCGCAAGGGCTTTGTAATGTCTAACTTTGCTGGCATATTATATATCTTTTAATAACGAATTGAATAATATTATTTTAGCATCAAATATTCATCCCCCATATCGGATCCACATTCTGGTATTCCGGTCGGGGAATGTTCGGATCGCCATTTTCATAGCATTCCGCAGTATAGATATACGCCTTGCTGTAAATATCCTTTATGGCTTTCGACATGCAGTCTATGTATCCGCAGTTAATCAGATAGCGTTCCAGTGCCATATAGAACTGCTCGGTATCATTCTGCAGGTCATCATCCAGGTAATACAGCCCGGCAACCATCTCTTTATATGCATTTCCTTCCGTATGCATTTCTGTTGTTTTTCTGTAATACATCAGGGCCATTTCTGCCGGATAGTTACTGATGATATACCGCAAATTGGTCGGTTCAATGACCGACAGGATGTGGTTATAAAATTCGGTGCCTAAAGTTCCGAAATCGGGCTCAAGTCCTTCGCTTCCGATTTCACAGACACATAATTCCAAAACTTTTTTGATAGTCTGCATGTTCCTTCTTTCTTCCATGTCAGTCAAGGGCTCTTCCATAGAAATGTGGCGGGATGTAATGAAAGAGTTTAGGGCTATAAGAATCTTATTTTGTACAGCCTCTTCCGCGTCCATGTATTCGTATGCGAAATACAGGAATTTGAAGATTTGTGTCCAGGCAAACATCATCCGGTAGATTTCTGCAATATAACTGTTTGTGTGCAGCAGTTGGTTGGTATTGGTCGTTAGTACGGACAATATTCGTTGCAAGCAGAACATGGAGTCTTTCAAAAGGAATTCAATTAATTGCAATTTATCTTTTACAGTCAGGTAATCTTCCGTCATGCCGCATTCTTCCAGATTCATGCCAAACAGTTCCAATTTATTCTTTTTCAAAGGCTCTTTTAAGAAACGGGCGAATTTCTTATAAAATACAATGGGGGTATCAGTCCTGTACCTTATTTTTCGTTGTCCTTTGGTTACATGATATTCCATTAAATCGATGCCGTCAAACAGATAGTCTATGAACATATAGTTCCAGATGGCTTTCATGCGGGATTCCACAATCAGTTGTTGGACGGTTCGTTCTATATTGTAAGCAGATGACAGACGGTAAGAATATAGTTTTAGTATGTTCAAAGTTTCGGCCTTGCTGAAATCTTTAGGCATTAATGAGGGTCGGTATTTGAAGTGTCGGTAAATATATAGTTTTAGTTCCGTGGAAAGCATGATGATTTCTTCTATATCCGGATAAAGGGAAAGCTTTTCCAGGGAAATGTCTTCGTATGGTTTCAGAGAGAACAATCCTTTTAGGTCTTGTATCTCCGCTATACTGATATTCTCATTGTGGGCATAGAGGTATAAAGTGGCTTTTCGTGTTACCACATCAATGATTTTGCAGAGATATTCGGACAAGACTGGTATCCGGTGGTCTGTATGCGAAGGAAGCATTTTTTCTACCATGATATATCGGTTCAGCAGGCACAGGATTTTCTTCATACTGATAGAGGCGTCTTTCAGGAACGAACCTCTTTTATAGTATCTGGCGGCTGCCCAATAATACAATATCGCTTTTTCCAGTGAGGTCAGTTCCTCCATTCGTTCAAATTCTTTATTGCTGTCAGATAATTCTGCCAGTTGTTTTAAAAAGTCCTCTGTAAGTTCCGAATCTTTCCCTGAGCAGCTGAGCAGCACATTGCCCATGCCGTCCAATGTGATGGCTATGGTCTGCAGATAATTGGGCCTGAGAGAATAGGTCTGGGGAGACCAGTTAGCTTTTTTCAAAAAAGCACGTACTTTGGATACCTTATCTTCAATGTTCACTTTTTCCCCGAAGAAATATTCCAGCAGGATATGCATGCTTCGGTTGTAATACCGGCAGGAGAAGCAAGGAACAGAACATCCTTTTTGGAGCATTTCTTTCCGATGTCTGTTACATTTATCAACTTTGAAGTAGGACAAATTTTTCACATAAGATTTTTCAATGTTCCAGTTCTTGAGGAATTTTTTTGTATCCTCTTTATAGGATTTCAATGGCTCATCATCCAGTTTCATCTTGTCCACAATATCAATGAGACGTTTTTTTATTCTGTCCCATTGTTCCGTGTAATCCACATCTTTCCATCCGGCGATATCGTTGCCTAAATCGCTCCATAATATTCTGTTGATAACGCGTTCTATGGATTGTTGTGTCTTGATGTTTAGTCCGTTATCCCGGCAAAATTCTTCAATGTCGGTGTCAAACTCATACCCCCAGAAATAAAGCCCGGTCACAAATCGGTCTGAATTACGGTTGATGAGTCCGTTTTTGTAGTACAGGATTTCGGCAAGTCTCCTGAAGAAATCCACTAGAATGATGAATTTGTCTTTGGCATTGGTCACTCGATACAAATAACGGAATTCCGATTCTGCCACATCCACATTGGCTTTGGTAATTCCTCCCAGTTCGACTTTCTCCAATACGAACAGCTTGGCAAGGATAGCTTGGTAAACAAGCCGAAGGTCTTCCAAAAGGGACAACCGGAAAATCAGGTTACTTTTCTCCGGAGTCAGAATCCGTGACAGGCCGGTCACTAGTTCATCGCCCTGCATTTCATATTGGTCGGTCAAATGTTCACGGGTAGGCAACAGTTGGGTTTCTATCTCTTTCTCGAAATTTTTCTTTTCTTCAATCTCATCTTGTTTGGTGACAAAATAGTTGGGATCTATCCCTTTGGGGGTACCTGTTTCATGTTCTTTATAAAGTACATATTTCTTGTCTCGCCAGTCTTGTGATTTTTCCACACGGAGTTTAAGCCCTAATTTCGCTTCGTCCACATACCTGAAATCAATCAGCATACAAATCAGTTCGTAGTAGATAACGTATGCGGAATTGTTGGTTTTACGGTGCTCATAGGTTAGCCCTAGCTTCAGCATATTCCGGATAAGGGGAAGGATGATATCTCCCGAAGCCATTTGTTCAGATGCCTCTTTCTGGTGAAGCAAATCTTTCAGGTAGGCTATGCTGTTCCGGTATTCCAAGGCTGAATCCAGATAATTTTCATCCGTCATTTGCAAGTCACCCAGTACCTGATGGATTCTTGATAGAATGATGGCATAATGTTCATAGTTTGAATTCGTCTGCTTAAGCATATTGGAATAATGCACGAGCATACGTGTGAAATGCTTCTTGACTGAAAGAGACTCATCCAGTGTGAAGTTGAATATAGCGGCTATCTCTTCTGAATATTTGGAGAATATGGCAATTTCACTGGCTACACTTTTCCTGAATTTAAAATTATACAGTCCTGATGGAATGTTGGTCATATGGGTATGCACCATATAGGATAAAATCGTATGGATGAAGGTGCGCAACTCTGGGGTACGGTACACTTCCAGCAGTTCGGGTGCCTGCTCCAGATTTCTCCAGGAAAAACTGTAGCTGTGGTATTTATAGATATGATTCATTAGAAACGATGCGGATATCAATAGTTTGTCGCCGTATTGGCTGGCATTGTTGATGATAGCCTGCATGATAGGATAAGCCATATAGAAGATAAAAGCTATTTTCCGTTGATTGACATAATTGAAGGTCAACACATAGTTCTTGCTTGGATGCTTACGTTTGTCACGTGTTTTCCATCCATAGATATAAGGGGATTTATTTCCTTTGCGGTATAGGTTATCTTCAGTCCTCACATACATGCGGAAATAAGAAAGAATTTTCTGTGGTGACCCATTACTGATATGGGTCAGATAAATGGAGAAATAATGCAGGAATACGATTCCTCCTTTCAAACGCCATTCTTCTGCTGCACTGGAAGAAGGATTATCCTTTTCAAGCTCACGTAGATACCTGTAATACCATTTCAGTGAAGGGTATTCGGGGGTGCTTATACCATATCGGAAATATTTCTCTTTCATCTTGTTCCGTAGATATTTTTTGGGTAGGAGCATTTTGCACAGATATTGTTCTGTCATGGAGATGACATTCATTTGTGTGCGGTTTGATGTCAGAAAGCTGTCCACATAAATTGCACCGCTAAAAACGCTGCTTATGGCGAATTCCCGGTCAGACAATCCGGCAAGGTATGCATCGTACAGCTCACGCCCTGATATGAATATGAATTTGGCGCGTGCAGTAGAAATGAAATGCTTCATGTTGGCGAGGAGCCGGAGCACATTGTCTTTCCTTTTGCGGGAACTGGAATCCCCGGAAAAGCCATTGGCGGTACCTTCAAATGTCGTGAATAGTTCATCTTCCGGCTCTTTGTTACTCATCTCCGGATCTATCTTGTCTAACTCATCAAATACGATGACAAACTTAAGCGTATATGGGTTGATAATGCGGTCAAAATGCGATAATATGTCTATCAGTTCGCTTTCTATCTCGCGTACTTCCGCAATCGGATAGTTTTTTTTCCTTCGTTTCCCGAAAGTGATGTTGATGAAGCCTTGGCTGCCTTCGGCTAATGGGGGCGTTTCTTCGTCAATTACGGTATGGATTCTGTCATTCAATGTATTTAATTGTTTCCTTATCCATACATATTGTTTGATTCCGGGAATAAACAAGAAAGTAATTCGCAGTAGTTTTCTGATGCATAGATAAATTAGAACAAAACAGATTATTTTGAAAAGAATAATATAGCCATTGCTTGTTTCTTTTAGTTGTATGAAAAAGGTTTTGAGGTAGGAAGTAAGTGTTTGAAAGAAACCGGGTTTGCTGTTTTCTTGTAAGTGGATAAAAGACACCTCTCCTTTGGCTGCCATATCAGAGGCATTTGTAATATGAACTTCCGAAGTAGAAGAGGGTGAGGGTGTTTGTTGTTCATAAGTCTTTAGGACTACCTCTTTAATAGGACCGTTTAATTGCTCCATGATTCCCCACGTGGCAAAACAACATACTGAAATGTAAAAATATGCGGGCAGAAAATACAAGTGTTTGTTGGAAACAAAATTTTCCACCTCTGCTTTTATGCGTTTGGCTATTAGACACAGTATGTCTCTTTCTGTGAGGATTTCATGCCCTAAATTGATATGGATGGCTATTCGCTGGGCCGTTTTTCTTCTATAGTCTTTGAAAATGATTTTATTCAGGCGGCTACGCTCTTCTTTGTCTATTTTCCGAAGCCTGCCACAACATTCTGCAATGCATTCCTTTATAGATTTCCCTATATCACTGGTGCCATTCTTGCGCCATTCTCCATGCTGGATAATATGCTTGACGAGGCCGCAATACAAGCAAAAATATCCCCAACAATATCTTATGTGATATTTTTTTACATAGCAGAAAATAGAGAGCATAGCTAATGCTGCAAGCCCTATAAAAAGGTAATGAATATTATCAATGGGCTTTGTTATGAAGAGGGTACAAAACAAAGCAATGGTTATCAAATGCAGCATAAAGAATATGAATTCGATTTTACTGCTTCTCCGTCGTTGCCTGGTCAGGTCGTATAATGCTTTTTCAACAAATGAAGATTTCCCCATCCCCCTATATCCAGCCACTAAGAACGAACCGGTTTTGTCTTTATTCGTAATCCAGTTCCTTAGCCTGTACAAAATATCTTCTCTTCCAATAAAAGCTTCATGAATATTTTGCTTGTTTGTATAGCGCCTCTCTCGTAAAAAAGGAAGATAATAGTTCAAGCGCCTGGTACGTGATGAGTATCGGTCGAAAGGATTTGTATGCTGCTGTTCCATGTGATTTTATATTTTTAGTCGTGATGCTAGTTCTAACAATTCATAGAAAAATGATTTTAATGATGCTTTGTGGAAATCATCAACAGTGGCTAAATCTATATTTCCATTAATAGCCTTAATAGCATCATCAAAAGTGAAATTTTTATCGGATTTTAAGCGAGTTTGCTCATCCTGAATGTCTTTTATTTGAGATTCTAATATTATAATTTCTGTTTTGCTACTATTTATGCTTTGTTGATGCGGCAGGCAGTCCTTATGGCATTTCTTTATAGCTTCTGCCTGTTTTCTTCTAATTTGGCAAATTTTCTCATTAATCTTTTTATCGTCCTGCTCTTTTGAAAGAATACTGATTTCCTCCTGAAGTTCGTAAAAATCAGTCAAAGCCACTTGTCGTCGATTTAAACAGGCTAAGTCTAAATTTTGCTTCCTATTTTTGAGACATTCTACATCCTCATTCTGAGATTTTTCCTCAAACTTTAAGTTTGCCAATTTTATTTTATTCGATATGGATTTTTCATATCTCATCAATTCAATGGAGCATTCTAGCATAACGGCTTCGATTTTTTTTGAATTGCGAAGCTTTCCATAGAAAAAAGCGGATAATAAAGAAAAGAGGATCAATAAGTATTCCACCAGTATTAATTTAACGTGAGTTCGAAATAAAAATAAATATATTTCAGTGATAATTAGAAACATAGCGATAAAAGTATTAAATTTATAGTGCTGAATTATAAGATTTAAACGATTACCACTATGTTTCCAGAGTCTAAAGTTACAGAGATTTATTGTATGGCCGATGATTTTTGCAAGGAATTTACATTGCAACAGGAAAAATATATGATTGAGGATAAGAAAACCAGGCATCGTAACAAACCTAACCGTATGAGTGATGCTGAAATTATGGTTATTCTAATCCTGTTTCACTCCGGTGGTTTCCGTTGTTTCAAACATTACTACAAGGAATATGTCTGTAAACATCTGAAGCACCTTTTTCCGCGTCAGGTTTCTTATAACCGTTTTGTGGAACTGGAGAAGGAAGTATTGCTTCCCATGACCATCTTTATCAAAAAAGTACTGCTGGGGACCTGTACCGGCATCAGTTTCATCGACTCCACTCCCTTGCGTGTATGCCGTAACCAAAGAATCCTGATTCATAAGACATTTGAAGGCCTTGCCGAGCGTGGAAAATGTTCTATGGGATGGTTCTTCGGATTCAAACTGCATCTGATAATCAATGACAAGGGAGAGATCCTCAATTTCATGTTCACACCTGGAAACGTGGATGACCGGGAACCATTGAAACAGGGTAAGTTCGTGGAAAATATTAAGGGAAAACTATGTGCAGATAAAGGATATATTGGACAGGCTTTGTTTGAAAATCTCTTCCTAAACGGTATTCAGCTTGTTACAAAGGTAAAAAGCAACATGAAGAATTCACTGATGAGTATTGCTGACAAGATTCTGCTTAGAAAAAGAGCCTTGATTGAAACAGTTAATGACGAACTGAAGAATATTGCTCAGATAGAACACTCCAGACATCGTTCTTTTAACAACTTCATTGCAAATTCTTTGTCGGCTATAGCAGCATATTGCTTTTTTGAAAAGAAGCCCGCCATTGATGTAAACTTTGTCAATGACGGACAACTGGCTATTTTCTAATTTTATATCGAATTCACGTTAATTTATATTTATACAAAGCAGAATAGTCTACAAGACTAATAAAATAGTGAAACAATGAACTCTGTTTAAAGCCAACTGACATTAAATGAAAATGATCACATATTATTCCATAAACCAATAATATCACCCAGCATAGGACGGCACAACCCAAAACAATACATATTGTTGTAAGCCATTGCACAGGAACTCCGCAAAACAAAGAATGTTCACGAATGTATTCGCATATTTTTCTTTCTCTGTATTGCTTGAATTTCTCAAGAGTATTAATCACATCTTTCATCTTGTTTCAATATTAAAGTTAACACTATTGCTAGATAGGGAGATAGACAAATGGAACATTAGTTGATTCCTTCCATATTAGCCTGCCCCAACAAATACCGACCAATCGGTTTGCAAAAATACAAAAAAAACACAAAACGCTCAATATGTGAGGTAAAAAAAGACACAACCTTTTGACAAGTCGTGTCTTTGACTACTGTGGATAGATGATTTTGCAGCATCTCATTTCGATACATGCGCTGATTACTAACAGTGTTATCTCCACTACATCAAGTGTACCCGTACTGGGAGCTCTACGATTGGGGGTACCTATTGTTTTAGAGGCAATAAACCTGAAGTTTAAAAATAATTGGTCTTGTTTTCATTTAACCATCCCTCATAGGCCAAGGATTGACAGGTGAATATCTGGCCTATTGTCATTTCAATTCATCATTGCCCTCTTTTTCTTCACTTTGGATACAAAGAATGGGAATTCCAACATTATTATTATCTGACAGGGTAAGCTTTTGGGGTAGATCCAAAAAATCAGAAATCTCATCAGAAGCTCTTGAGGCCTTTACATATCCATATTTGGATTTATTAAATACAGATTGAAATGAAATTTTCAGCAAATCCCAAATCATTTGTGACCAGCTGTCTCTGGGAGCACACTTGACAAAAGTCCGTCCGGTTTGGAATTCAATAAAATCTACCAATTGTGAGGCCAAACATTTTGAGGCGACGAGTATATTATTGGGCATGGCACACCAAAACGGCGTACAAACAGCATTTTTATCTATCAACAAATACTGGGCACCTGCCGTTATGGTCTTAGGTATTACGCTTCTTTTCTTTCCGTTCAAGTTATTGGCTCTTCGATATATGAATTTAGGCCAATGGGTATATAAAAATAGCTGATGCTTATCATTATAACCAATTTTATGATGATAAATGCTGTCCGTATTTCCATTCAGTTTCTTGGCTTGTAGTAGCAAAGCGTTATATGTGACTTCTGTACCGCGTATTTTTTTATATACGATGAGTAAATCTCCTATTTCAGGATCCTTTTTGTATCCTAACGATCTTTTCTCGCAAAATTCTGCAATAGGCTTTTGATGGAGGAAACACCCTCCAACCTTGAAATTCAATGTGGGAAAAGCATGGTTGAAGATTGCTTCTAAGTGAGAAGGTAATTGTGTAACAAGTGCTGCTATGTATGCAGGTTCATCAGGATTCGTAAGTCCTTTTATGCACTGCTTCAATGCATCCATGATTTCTACCTGCAATTTGTTCCTTAGATATGCTTCCATATAGTATTGTATAAACAGTTTTTACATCTTCTTCCTATAGTTATAAACTAAAGACACATAGACTTTATCCCAAACCCCACAACAATCTCCACCACCTCTCCATGCTCCCTCACAACCTTCAGCATTCGTGCCGGAATACCATGAGTGAAACAACAGCGGATAAATTCTATCCCGATAAACACGCCCGTGTCCGAGTTCCCGATCCCATGTTGCTCCTTGTTCCGAAAGGTTACTGTTCCCTCCATGGTTTCATGTCTTCGTTTCCGGTAGAGGGCTTCTTTCTGAAACACTTGGGTGATGTTGTTCCGTACAATTTCCACTTGTTGTCCTCCGTTTTGCAGAAAGTCCAGATAGTCCGCCAGTAGGTCTTCCGGACATCCGCTTTGCGACAGGGCTGTCTTAAGGTGTTGTATTTCCATTGGATTCATAAGCATTCCTTTTTACTTGGCAATAATCAGTTTTTTGTCTTTGATGATAAGCGTGTCTTTCCCGCCGTTCTTAATCAGGTTCACATTATCCAGGTCTATGCGGCTGTTCGATATGGAGAAGTCTTGATGTATCGTATCGTTCCGCAGGAAATGGATATCCTGTTTATACAGGTTCGGAATGGAAAAGAACAGGGCTATGATTCCGCCCATGCAGCATATCATCAACAGTGTAAAGGCAACAAACCAGCGTTGGTGTTTTCTGTCATCCACCACCTTCACCTCGACAGGTGCAGGCTCTTCGTTGATTGTCACCTTTTTCTGGCTGCATATCACGCGGCATCTCAAGTTGGGGAATTCATGCAGGCTGAACAGGTCCGGAACCTGTTGCAGGAATTGCAGGTATTGTTTGGTTTCCATCAGCACCTCCAGCTCCACCGTTACACGGATAACACTCCGCTTCATTATCTTGGGCTTCCCCAATGCGCCTATGGGCTTGGCGACATTGACGGGACGGATGTCCGATGCGCCTGTATCCACGCTCATGGCAAGCTCAATTCCGGTGCTTCCTAGCGAGGGGGCATCTGCCGGATGGTTTCCATAAAGAGACGAGTTTTCTGTTCCCTCGTATTCCGCTATCAGGTCTGCTATTTCCCGCACCTCGGTCACTGTTACACCCTTAGCCTCTGCATTCACAAAAGCTTCCACTTTGGCCTTCACCCTGTCGGTCAAAAAGGCTTTTATCTTGTCTTCGCTTTTCTTATGGATAAGGTAGCTCGGATACTTCTTGGTGAAGCTCCGGGCTATGTTTTCTATATAATCCATTGTATAGTCATAGTTACAATCAATAGTCAGGAAATATACAACGGACAGACTGAACTGGCTGGATGTTTGAAAATCATTCATACATTTCTCAATAAACAGTAATTATCAAATCTTTCTGGGCTTCAATGGCTTCATCAAAAATAAAATTCAAATCATCCATTTCTTCTTCATAATCATAATCACCAATGCCGTTTCCTGCTTCCAATGCAGCATATTGCTGTTTTTTGATTTCCAATTCTGACACCGGAATACTTATGATATAAGGAAAATCATCACTGAGTGGAATAGGTATAAAGGTACTCTGTTTGTCCAGCTGCCACAAGTTCTCGGTATTATAGATGATTCGTCCATAATATTCACAGACTTTTTCATATACATATCCATACATGAATGCCATGTGGGGAAAACGTTTCTCTCCGTTTACAATGTCAGCAAGTACACTGTAAGCATCCTCTGACGGACTTATTTCACTTCCAAAGTAATTATTTAGGCTGTCTAACTTCTCTTTCAGTGAAGAAGACAAACGGCTCAACAAATCCATATCGTGCGAACCGTAAACGGCTTTTACTTTATCTGCATCTACCAAATAAGCATGAACATAATAACTCATATCACTCTCGTTTTTAATTGTTACTTACTTTTGACCATCTGCCCAATGAACCATATCGTATGGATAATATGGTTGTCCTTTCAAAATACTGTCATCAAGCCCCAATACCTTAACTAATGCACCGCTCTCAAAACTCCAATAGCCATCATGGTTAATTCCATATTTATGGTCATTGTACCAAGATAAATCTGAATGTCCCCGATACCACTCTTTTTTGAGATATTTTCCTAAACGTTTCACGGCCTCAGTTTTACTCTGTTTAGCTAATTCAACAACATCAATAACAGCTTGATAAGGAGATGGATATAAAACAGTTTTAGTTAATTGTACCCAATCAGGAAATCTATATCTAATTAAAATATCATAGATATAATCTTTTACATCGTTATCTTTTATCAATTGAACTAATTTTTGCATAGCATTGTCATCATAGTCCAGCATTATGCCAATTGATAACATCCATAACATTTCAATATAAAATCCGTTTTCAGTCCAAAAATGTGGCATAATTCTAACAATTTCCATATAGTTACCTTTTAAATCTCCAAGATCCTGTCCTACAGAAAACTGTACTAATAAAGAACGAAGTCTATAATTGAACAAAGAATCATATCCTATATGTTTACCAGAACGATGCAGTTGCTCATAATATAAAATATCTTCATCATACAACTTTAGTTGTGATAAATATTGTTCTTCTGTAAAAAGTTTGTCTCTTATTTCCATATACATTTAATATTATAGTTATTATGGCCAAATTTCAAAAATAAAATCAGAAGTTTTTGAACCTATAGACTCACTTCCTTGAACTTTAATTTTTTTAGTTACAATTTTACCATCTTCAAAAATACGAGAAACAATCCTATCCACCTCGTTATTCTCTAATGCACGAATAATTTTTCTCGATAATTCTGGAGTTATAATCCTTCTTTTTTCTAATTTAAGAATTTTATCTTTAACCCATGTCAGTCCCATCTGAGGACCTTTTTGGGTTTGACTAAGCATTGAGGTCCCGTACTTAGTTTCATCAATAACAAATTTAGGCAATGGTGTCAAATTCTCATAAATACCATCAATACCGTGCCTGATTTTAGAATCCAAGCTGTTAGGTGCATCATCACCAATTCTTTTCAAATTGTATCGTTTGCCATTTACACCTATCTTTAATTTTTCGCTAGTCAGCAAATTAAGGCAGGATTTTATCTCTCCATAATTGCCTTTTTGTTTATTGGTTGGTTCATCTTCATTTTTATTTTCTAATAAAGCTTTAAACCGTTCTTTCTCTTTTTCTGATATTTGTTTCATATTTGCTATTTGGGCATCAATAATAGCCAAATCAGCCTCTGAAATCAAACCAGATGATTTTGGGGTAAAATTAGTATTCTCCTGAGAATCTGTATTCTTTTCTATTTCGTTTTTAACAAAATTTTCTGCATGGCTTTGAATTGCGGGATCACTCACTTTCCATTCCTTCTCTCTCGCCTCCAAATTATTCCTCTTGATAATCCCCGGTGACAAATATACGGTCATCACCATCGGAGAGTTCCCGGCACTTATGCTTTCCTCTATCTTCAAGCAGAAACAGTCCCAGAACCGGAAAATATCCACAACCTCATTTTCGTTATAAATGAAATGGATTTCTCCGTAGTGCATGGTACCTTCTACGTTCAGCCAGTCATAAAAAAACTGCTCGTCACCGCTGCATTCAAACATGAGCGTAATCAAATCCCCTTCAACCGGTAAGTATTCTCGATTACCTGTCTCTTCACAACCTTGGATATGTAGCTGTATAATCCGCCCCAAATTCGGATCGTCACAGTGCCTGAGATGACACTGGTAGCTGTAATAGAGCAACGGTATCTCTTTGCCTTTTATTTTCAATATTGCCTGATAAATCATAACTGTAAAGTTTCAAATGAACGATTAGGGTAACAGCTCACGGCTGATCCAGTAATAGGTCTCCCCGTTGGATTTGAACGATTTGCCGGCAGCTTCGTCCAACATTTTCTTCTTTTCCTTGAAGTATTCAATCAGCATGTCCAGTTCCACGTCCGTAATCATATCCTTGTCCTTCAGGTCCTTGACCCGATAGACCTCAAAGAACGGATAATCCGCCGGGCAGGAGGTAAACCGCTGCAAGGCTGCCGATAGGGGCATTCTCAAAAATGTCTTCCTCTTCACTTTGCAATACTTGTCCGTGTTGCGCTCGGACAGGAAATGCCGTACCAACTTTCTCCGCACACGGCGGGTAGAGGCATATTCCGGCACGTTCAGGCTGTCCGTCTTCACGCGTACGGTGGATTCTTCGGTATCTGTTTCGAAGTAGTCGTCCGGGCAGTCGCAGATGTCCACTTTCGCCTGTTTTTTCTTCTTGACGGCCTCGTATTTATAGTCCACAATCAGCTTGGCGGGTTCCTCCACATATTTTCTCAGGCGCTTGAACTCGTCTTCGTTGGCAAGCAGATAATAGTCCAGTGTCCGTGACAGCGAGTCCGGCAACACGACAGGCTGTGCCGGTAGGTTCCAGGCAGGTTCGATACCCGGAAGCACAGACAATATCGGTTGCACCCCTGCCTGGCGGATGTGGTAGTAGTCCGTCATAGTCGAGTCCGCCTTATACCGTTGGGTTCCCACTTCGTCGAATGCTCTTGTCAGGCTGTTGCTCAGCAGGGTGTTGTCAAACTTCACTTGTAGTAGCATGGAGTCCAAGGCGGAGGTCAGCCCTTCCAGTTCCAGCGATTCGTTCTTTTGCGGAAACACCAGCCATCCCTGTGTCATGCTCTGGTTGGGGAAGTCCAGGCAGTAGGTGTTATGACCCACTTCCGCGTATTCGTTTTCATTCCGGACTTGCTCGGGATATACCACCAGCTCCCGTTTCTTCCGGCTGATGCGTGGTGCCGAGCAGTCTATCATGTTCCCGATTTGCAGCACAAAGTTGTTGAAGTTGTCCGGTTCTCCCCCGTAAAGCTGGAAACCCAGCAGGCGGCAGTTGTTCTTCACCAGCTTGTTCACCAGAGTGGAGTCCGCCCATTCGCTGTTGAATCCTTTGTCGCCGATGACGACCAGGATGTTTGTCTCGTCCGGGCATTTGTTGAACTGTTCCACCCCGATTTGAACACCTGACCAGCTGCCGAACCGTCCGTATGTAGGTTTCAGTTGCTTGGCGTTACGTGCCTTGGCGGAAAGGAAGTCAAGCAGCTCCATGTAGTCGGGAGTCAGTTTGCAAATGGGGTCTGTCGGGCTGTCCGGTTCGTTGAAGGTCAGTACGGCGCCAAACCTGAAAGAAAAGCTCTCGTCATTTACCAGTTGCGACTGCAATCCCTGAATGGCGTTCACTACGGCTGGAAACTGCTGGATGGTGTTCTCTTTTCCTTCCAGGACAAACACCAGGTTTATTTTCTGCAAGTCCTTCTCTATCTTATTCTTGAAAGTGCTGTAATAAATCGGATTGCCATTTACGTTCAGCACATAGCTTTCCTGTTTGTCAATGATCGGCATCGGAATATGCGTCCTGAAACACAGGCTCGTGTCATTCTCTTTGTAAAACAATACAGGACTGTACCATATTGCAGGCTGGCTCTCTGCAAATTCCAGTTTCTGCCTCATGTCGCCGGCCGACAGCTGCAAGGTGTCCTTTCGTTCCCTGTCTTTGAAGATGAGCGTACTGTCCGGCAGCGAGGCTATGTCTATATGGAGTTGTTGTCTGGCAGCGGTCAGCAGCCGTTTGTCTATCCATCCAATAGCCGTCTGTCCTATGCTGTCTGCGTCAAGCTGCGGTTTGTTTGCCACGAGTACACATCCCTTGTCCTCCGACGTTTTATAAGGATACACGATACTGCAAAACGGAATCTTGCCGGCTTCCTGTGTCAGGTCGGTATTTTCAAACAGTTTCACAGAATCATTGGCAAAATACGCTGAGGGGTTGGCCAATGCCACGGTGTCGCTCAGCATGACCACTTGCTTGTTCTTGAATCCCGTGAAGACATCGGTAAATCCGCTCCGGGTCAGCAGCAGGTCGTTCTGGTTCATCCAGCCGCAATACTGGGCCTGTTTCCATTCTTTCAGCTTCCCGTTCTTCAGAATGGCGGGATTATATTGGATCAGTTTGAGCCAGTCCCCTTTCCGTTTGATGACCAGAAAGGCATCCATGTATTCCACGGCCTGCATCTCGTTTTTTCCGCTCGGACTCAGATAGCTTGTCCCTTGTTCCTTGGCGAAGACAATCCACGGATGATGCTTGAACAGCGACAGGCTGCGGGGGGCTTTCACTCCTTCCACCGAATAGTTCCGCACATATTCGCGCGGAACATTCTTCACCCGTGTAAAACGGTGTACCGGCCCGCAGGCTGTCAGGCAGGCAATGCTGAAAATACACCCTGTCTGAATCAGATGCGATATAAAGTTCTTTTTCATGGCTCGTTACTTTTTTGATTCGGAAAAACGTTCGTGTTGGGTCACCATCAGCTGCATGACGCATTCGTTGTTCAGGTCATCGCCCATATCGACAAACACTTCATCAATCACGGTTTTCTTTCGCGCAATGATTTTCAGCCCCTGGCAGTAAGAATAGAAGTCATTCTTTTTATGGTTGTTGACAGTGACGGCTATGTCCGGATTCCCACAGAGATATTTTTTCAGGATATAGTTATAATGGGTATTGAACGGTCTGCCGTCCACGATGGCCTGCAAATGTTCACGGATATCGTTTCCGATAATGACAAGCACATCAGTAGAGTCATTTTCTG
Organism: Bacteroides sp. ET336; assembly: GCF_024733815.1. Lineage (NCBI taxonomy): Bacteria > Pseudomonadati > Bacteroidota > Bacteroidia > Bacteroidales > Bacteroidaceae > Bacteroides > Bacteroides sp. ET336. The sequence continues at coordinate 18,991 of NZ_JANRHK010000015.1, read as the reverse complement.
TATACTGGGGAAGGATTTTAATCTTGTGCCGTACGGGGTATTGTGTGTCTTCCGTAGTCAATAGCACTTCATATTCGCCTGGTTCCGAATAGGCATAAAGCGGATTTTGTTCTCGGGAGTCAACGATTCCTGACTCGCCGAATTGCCACCGCCACTCTTTCGAGGGGCCGTATCCTTTGAAAGACACGATTTCACCTTGGAAAGCGCTTGCCGGAGCTTTCATTTTTACAAGCTGATCGCTCCCGTAAGTGTTTGTTTTCTTCCGTACGGTGATAATCTGCTTCTTTTCCAGCGAATGGTCCACTTGCAGGCGTACCTGGTAACGCCCCGGTTCTTTGAACACATATTGCCCGTTTCGTTCGTGTGATACATCCCCGTTGCCGAACTCCCAGAGCCATGAGTTTGCCCTGCGGGTACTGTCCGCATAATAGATAGGTTCTCCGACCTCCACTTCTATGGGGGTCAGTGTCATCCGCACGGTCCGGCTGGAGAAAAATATCCGGATCAGCACGGCAATAAGTATGCACAGCAGCATGGCTGCCGCTACAAACAGAATCTTTCTGGTATAAATCTTTCCCATGTCATTCATTTTTTAGTGCCTGAACGCAAGTCTTCTTCTTTTTTCTGCAATCCGATCTCGCATTCTTCCAGATTGGCTTTGAACAGTTGTATGTTTTGTTCGATACTCCACAATTGTTTTTTGTCTGCCAACCACATGGCGTAAAAGTCGGCTATGTGCATAAACAGCTTGTACCGTTTGTCCCAGCTGTTTCTTTCGTATGTGTTGCGCAGGTTGTTTATCAGGTAGTGGATATCGTCTTCTTCATATTGGGCATGTACCCCCGGTTCGAAGGTCTCGATTTTACGGAACAGGGAATCTATGGCCAGTTGGCTGTCGGCTTGTTCCTGTTGGAAATCTTTAATGCGGTCCATTTTTATTTTCACGAACTCCTTCTCTTCAAACATCTTGAAATCCGAATTCCACATGAATATTGCCAGGCAACATACCACGGTTGTTACGAAAAAGAACAGGAATACATAAATATGCCCCATCAGGGTCTCCCGCTTGTTCAGTGTTTTTTTATTGTCATTCATAATATGCAGTTTTATTTGTTGTTGGAACCGACATTCAGATTGCGACGTGTCTTCCAGTTGTCTTGGATACATTGCATCAGGTCTTTCTTTACCATCTCTTCCTGAATGCTCAGCAGGCGGATGGAGTCTTTTACACTCAGGAACATGTTGATGTTTCCCAGCAGTTGCTTGTAAAGCCTGCAATCCTTGTCATCCATACTTTGCATGTACTTCAACAGGTTCATTTTCCGCACGCTGACAACGCTTTGCAGAAGAACATCGTTAATCTGTGGCGAGGTGTTCATCAGCTTCATGTACTGATAGACCGAATCCACGCTGTTTGACAACGAAAGTTCTTTGGCATAGACATAGTCATACTTCAATGTCTGTTCCGTGATCCGTTTCACTTCCGTACTGGACGTTTTAAGGAAACTGGCAAATATGGCCACGGCAAGAATGACGCAACCTGTCAGGTAACAGGAAAATTTCAGATAGGCTTTCCTTACTTCCGTATTATTTCTCGGTTTCATATCGGATAGGTGTTTTATGGGTTACAAATAAGTGCTGATTCCTAAATAGGCTCCTTGTTCCGTTGGATTTCCCAGCTTGAACTGGGCGTCCTCCTGCTGTATGATATAACGGACTTGTATTTCTTTGTCGGCAGGCAGGAACAGGTCCATCAGGTCGCAGAGTATCTGGCGGTCAATGGTATCGGAGAATAGGGTCTCCATCTTCTGTGCCGGTAGCGGGCCGATTTCCAACAGCATTTGGTAAGTGCCGTCGGCAAAACGGTTCCCCAGGACCATGGTGTCCCCCAAAAGGCATTCTCCCAGTTTAGGGACAAGATGCGGGTCCGCTTCCACCACGCTTTTCTCACCTTTCTGCAGGCGGATAGGCACTCCGGTCAGCATGCTCATGCACTCGCTTATTTGGGAAGGGCTGACGGTAATCTGTTCCATATAGGCAAGCATGCGGATAAGCATAATCGCCAGATGGACCGGCAGCAGTTTCAGTACCGGCCACTGGTCGGAGAATATGCTTACAAAGTCCGGATGTACGTTCATTTCATCGATACGTCGTTCCTTGTTTTGGAAACTTACCAGCATATAGTCCAGGGTTATCTCGAAAGGCTTGAAAAAGCGCCGGGCATAGAACTCTTCGTCCCGGTGGATCCGGATTTCATCCAGTATCTGCTCTTTGGAGCTTTTGTCGGACTGGTAGAGGTTCTTATGAAAAATGCCTTCAGGCAGTGTGTCATAAATACTCCGCCTGTTCACGTAGAGATACAGGTAATCTGTCAGGTCGTATTGGGAATATTCCGAGTGGGCATCATGGATGTCTTTCGAAAAGCCACGCCGTATGTCCCCCAATCTGGAAATGAGGGTGCGCTCCGCGTCGTAGCCGCTTTCTTTCAGTCCGCTGGCCACCACTTCCGCCTTGAAATCGGTGTCCGGCAAATTGAACGAATGGGGGCGTTCGTCAAAACATACGATTTTGTCAGTTTCTTCTTCCATAACTTTTCGGGTATTCAGGTTAGTCCAATATGTTCCAACGTGTCTCGCTGGATTCCTTGGGGTGTCTGGAGCGTTCGGCAACCACGATGTTCTCCTTATGTTTGCCAATGTATTCAAGGCGGCTGAGGGTGGTCCACAAGTCATTGAACAGGTATAGGAAACGCTCTGTTGTTACCATCAGTTGACGGATATTGTGATGGTCATACAGCAAGCCGCAATTTTCCCGCAACAGCCCTTCGTATGCGCCGGGAGTGATGCCGTTCCATTCATTGAAGTATTTCAACAGATCTTCTTTCTCCTCCTTGCTCATGAAACTCAGGCATACGTACAGGTGGTGTGCCAGTGTGGAGAATACATTCAGAAAACGCAAGGGGGAATAGTATTGTCCTTCATTACGGTAGGAAAAATAAATGTCGGATATGAAAAGCATGATATGGCGGCACAACATGCCGATGTTTGTGGCCAGTGCCGTTTGCTTTTCCGCATTTTCCACCTTGGCGAGAATATCGAATGAGGCTTTTTCGATGGAATCGACAAGCTGCCCGAATTTGGTGTAATAGTTCTTCAGGTCAGGATGGCTGGACATGCTGGTACAGGGAGGTATGAAGTTACCGTCCACTTCGCAGCGGTTGCCGTTCTTGCGCAAACGACCGATCAGTAGGAAGTGCCTGCCTAGCTCGCCTCCGTTGGTTTGCCCTGTTGGCAGTACGCTCAACGCATATTTAGGCAATGCGTTGGGTTGCCGCGGACTTAATTCCTTTTCATCCGGGGTACCTGAAGGACGGTGCTCGAACGGATCAGCCATCAGGATGACGTCCCATCGCAGGGCTTTGTCTTCCATTTCATCGGCAGAAATATGGAAACTGGCCGTCAATTCATCATTGTCTCCTGCGTCATAATCAATCAGGTATCCTCCGGAAGTAATGGCATAGCACCGTTTCAGACGGACTTCCAAAGTTCCCGTGACAAGTTCCGTGATGCTGAAATCTCCGGAAACGGGTTCCCCCTTCTTGAAGGGTAAAAGCCCGTAGTTGGTGCGGTTCAGATGATACGACTGGTATTCGCACAGACGGTGTGTAAAATGGTTTTCCTGCTGGACGAAGTGTTCCTTCTTGACCGGCATGCCATCCGCCCAGTTCACAAGCGGATAGCTGCCCCTTTTATTTTGATTTCCTGCCATAGTATTGCGTTTTAATATTCTTTATATGTTACTAGTTCATTCGCTACCCGTTTGGCGATAATCACATCATGCATCTTCAGCTTGTTTTCCGCAAGCGTGAGTTCCGGGTCAATATAGAACCTCTTTCTGAAAAAAGAGGATTTGGTATAGAATACCCATTCATAATATGCCCCGCCTTCATTTTGATAAACAATGGGCGAAGAGGGCGATTTGAGGTTGCAGTCATCAATCATGCGCTGGAACCATTGCCCGAAAATGACATCATCGGAGGCCTTGCCGGTAATACGTTCCGACACTGGGTCGTCTACTCTGCGGAAAATGTCCACGTCGATGACGATACTTCGTTCGCGGTTGATATACAGGGTCTCTGAATCGTATTCTTCCGAGTATTTCCACACTTTATAGATTTCCAAGGGTATGTCAAAATAGCTTTTTACCGTCTGGGTATATAGAAGGGGAAATACAAAAGGCAGTATGCAGGTCGAAGCCCATACCCCGTATTGAAGTTCGTTGCAGAGGTTGAAGACGACCGAAAAAATTCCGGCACCTAACAGCACGACCGTGACTGTCATCAGGCACTGTATGCCGAAAGAGGGCATCTCCTTGCCCGAAGAAAACACTTTGCGCAAGACATATCGGTTGTAATACCCGCCAATCCAGTATAGGATAACCAGCAGGATATAGATATAAGGCATGAAATTGTAGTCCATAAATCCGGACAGGCCGGGCAGGGCAAGTACAATACTGCACACGAGCAGATAAACAATCAGTCTCTTGTTGTTCAATAGTCTGTTCTTCCGTGCGACGAAATAGGCTGCTATCCCGAAAATTACGGTAAGCAGGGGCATCAACAGATACGATGAAATAAGATGTTGGGTAACTGGGTCCATATGCTATAAGTTATTTAGGCTTTATTGTATTCGATGAATATCCGGTAATTGAATGTATCTGGCGAACAGGCTGAAAGCTTGGTTCTCAGATTGTCTTTCATCTGCTTTTCCTGTGACGGGTCGTCCAGCTTTTCTTTGAGAATCAAGTGTACCTCTTTGGTCCGTATCAGTCCTTCACTGGGCATCGGGCTGATTTCCACTCCGTTCTTAATCTCTGTACGTACCAACAGTTCTCCGAGTTCTTTTTTACAGAAACTGATAATATCATTCTGGGTCAATACACGGCCATGTGAAATAAAACCGTATTTGTAAATGTCTATGCGTTCCCGGTTCTTGGGAGCCTGTTTGCCGCCATAGGTGGTGCTGACAAGCGCAAGTGTCCTTGGCTCCAGATAGGTGTTGGTATTGGGCGACAGATCCACGCCGGCTTGTATCTGGTTCCCTATCTCACAGTTGGTGGTCCAGTATTTGACGGTAACCTGGCCTTTACCGGTCAATTGGTCGATCATCAGATAGTAGGGCGTCTCTCTGAACTCATTCATGTTATCGGTTGTTTGTTTCATTTGTGCCACCAGTTGCTCCATTTGGGCGGCAAGTGCCTGTAGCTTGATGCTCGAAACGGAACCGAATGCATGGGTCTCATCATCCAGCAGGTCCAGCAGATAGCATAGCAGTTCTTTGGCAGAACGGGAGTCAAACCGTTCGCACCCTCCTTTGCGGATGGAATACGTGCCATAGCCCGCCTTGGAATTTCCCTCCGGGTACAGAAGCTCATGATAGCTTTTCCCGTCCGAGTCTTTCACACTATGTACGGACAACAGGGATTCATGATTTTCCGTCCGCAGGGGAATCACCCTGAAAGTGTCTTCAAGGGTGCTCACTTGTTCACGCAACAGTTTGTTTTCGACGGGCACGATATTGATTCCCGCTTGCAGTTCATCCATAACCTCAGCTGTGAAATGGGCGGGAAATTGTATTTTTAGCCAGACCAGCCTGTCCTGCATCTTTTCCCGCACGGCTTCCTTGAAACAAGGATGCAGTTCTTCAGGCAATGTCTCTTTGCAGGAATCATCAAGCGGGAAAGACTGCCGGACGCTCAGGAAATGTTTATTGTAGATTTCCATGATTTCCTTGTCTATGAGGAACATCGCATCATAGTTCTGGAAAAACGCACGGAAGGGATTATCTTGTATATCGTCCTTTTCGTAGATTCCCCGCTGCATGACAACCTGTTCTCCCTTGACGGACCATTCCGTACAGGGAAGCAGGAACAGGTATTCATAGCTTTCCGTAAGATTGGGAAAATCAAGATAGAAAGAGAAATTCCGAAGGTCGGTAATGGATTCGTCCACAGCCAGGCCGAGCCAAACGGTACGCGGAGTCATTCTGGATTCCGTACGGGCAATCATGGTTTTCTCCAGGGTATGGTCTATCCGGTATAGGAGACTATTGCAGACCATATATCTTATGTCGGCTCTATGTAGCAGTGTATCACATGCCGGATAAAACGAAATACTTCCTGTCGACAGCTTCCGGATCAGTGAGTCGCTTTCATAATACATGCCCGATTCCCGGGTGATCAGATAAACGGGTTCAATGGGAAAAGCGTGTACGATGCCGTGTGCGGGGAAGGGGGAGGTCAGGATACCCGGTGTCAGAATCCGGGCGGTCTTTTCCAGCAGCCTTGTTTCAATGGCGGTAAAATCTTCTCCCAGCATATACATTTCATTGGCCAATGCTTCCAGCAGGAGCTTGACGACGGGATCAAAATTTTCGGCTTTTTTGATTCCCCAGAAAGCCGCAGCATACTTCAGCATACGGTTCCTGATCTGTTCCTTGTTATATTTCTCTATGCTCATATACCTTGTTATCGGGTTGAAATGGGACCTAAATAAATCACATAGTAAAAGCAGCGTTTCTCTCCAGTGTGTACCAGACTGCCATACACATACACCTGCACGCGTTTCTTTATGGTCGAAGCGCCGGACACGCTGTCCTGCCGGGTCGCGTCATCTATACTGACCCGTACATATACGTTCGTAAGACGCTTTTCATACCGGGTGATTGCCTTCGTGATGTATTCCGAGAATTGTCCTTCCCAACGGGTGTGGGAGACAATGCTCTCAAAGTCGAGATAGAATATCTCACAGCCGAACTCCTTGTCAAAGGCATGTTCTCCGGGGGCCGTGCTGATTAGCAGTTCGATGAATTGGTCTATCGAGTCTATCTCGCTGCACGATGCAAGACGGTTGTTTCCCGCATCTTCGTTCAGCAGGGCCTCAAAGTCCAGTGGCAGTTTGCAAAATTTCGTTTCCATATCCGTCAGTGCCATTCGTTTTCAAATTCCTCGTTCGTAAATTTCAGTGTTCTTGCGGCAAACAGCAGGACGATGCTGCACTCATGGGTGGTGCGGTCCATCCTTCGCCGGAAACGGATGCAGTTGCCCTCCGTAAACCGCAGGGCGAATGTGGCCTGCTGGTCGGGTTCGTCTTTCCGGTAAACCCGCAGGTCTCCGTTCTCATACACCCTATATGCGGCCCATCTCAGCAGTTCGTCCCCCGGCATGCCGGTAAGCGTGCAGGTGACAAAGCCGCCGTATGCTTCACCCTCCGGCAGTCCGTTGCGGTCGGTATCACGTTTGAATTTCAGGTCAAACTCCTCTACCGCGTATGTCTCGTGACCTACGCTCAGCCGCATCACATACCGGTCATCCGGCACGGCGGAGTCTTTTCGTTTGAACAAAGAGGTAAACCAGTTCATGATTTCAAGTTTAAGTGACACGAATCACCGGCTTCCATTTCCCGGAAATGGATGGATAACGAAGTCCGGCTTTCTTTTACTGTCGAATGCACGTCAAGTTCAAGGCATTGTGCGCCTCTGAAACGGATAACTTCCTTGGGCGCACCGCTCAGGCCGGAAGTGTTCATCACTTCCCCGTCTTTCAGGATTCTTGAATTGAACATCCATTCCAGCAGTTCTTCCGCAGGGAATCCCGCAATGCTTGCCCGCATCCTGCCTCCGTGTGTCTCGCCGGTTACTTGTCCGTTCGGGCAGGCCTGTTTCTCAAAATCATACTCAAAGCTCAGCAGGTCGTATGCCTGCACTTCTTCATGCTCCGAGGGTTCGGCGGTCCAGAACTTGATATACGATTGTGCACTCATATCCTTATGTTTTTTTATTCTTCTTCACTCGTCAGATTGGTTTGCAGCATGGCGGTCAGAGTCCGTTCCTCATTCATGCGTGACTCCACGAACAGCACCGTGTCCTGGCTGTCCAGATGCTTGCGGGCGTAGGCACGCAGGTAGGCTTTGAATGCCTGCACCTTCGTCCGGTATTCTTCCAATGGGAGGGCGAAGATGTCTTGCGTTCCTACCCGTTCCAATCCGTACTTTTCCAACTCGTTTTCCAATGCCTGTTTCTGTTCTATACTAGAAACGGCATAAATTATTATGGATTTGTATTGTTTCATTGATTGATTTTTTTATAAAAATAATGCCATCACTCCCATAATAACAAAAGGAGTAAAAATAAAAAAATATGCCCATAGGCTAGAACTCAATTCAAACTTCTTATTTCTCATAACTTGTAAATACCGATGTTTATATCTAAAATATGAATATAAACTTATCCACAATATAAAATATACAAATAACATACCCCATACATATAAAATATTCCACAAAAAAGATTCTTTTATTACATATTTAATAATTAGAATAATATCAATCAAGTATGCAAAAAATATAGAAGATATTATAGTAGGTGCATGTATATCTAAATACATACTAGTATCCATAAACCTAGTTATGATTTGAATTTTATAAAATAAATATTCTAATATCATTCGCATCTCTACTCATTAAAAAAATAAAATCCATCAGTATACATATCTAACAAATAATATATTGAACTTGCTGCAAATCCCCAAGGCCCAAATCTCCCAATAACAGTAAATCCTACATCCAATGCAGCTTTTAACAACTTCTTATCATATGGTTTTTCATCATCGAAAACTAAGGTCATAAAGGATAAAACATTAGAATATATATTACCAACACCTCCTATTATTTTCATACTTCGAAGATATTTTACACCTGTTCTTCCTATTGCTCTAAATTCCTTTATTAATTTTTCGCCTTCGTTGAGTTTTCTAAACTGGCTATATGAATAATTATAATGACTACGTATGGCATAATCAATCAATTCTGTTTTTGCCCCTATGCCAATACCCAAAGCTCCAATTCCTGTATTAATATTATCAAGAGTTTCCTTATTATGATTAAAAAAGGAACTTAACTCATTGGTTGTACCAAAATCTTTTTTTAATTCTTTCTCTTGTATATAAGAATGAATAATCTTTGAATCACTCAAGAGAATATTACCTTTTGAGTCTGTAACTTCTATATAAATAAAATGATTGCCTTTCTCTTGCTTCAGGAACACATTAATCTTACCTTGTTCTTTTGGAAAAGTTACAGACTGGTTTCCCACAGCAACAGTTATGGTTCCATTACCATTATCATGAGTTATTCTTTCAGCTATATCTTCAGTAGTGTATCCCATGCTCAAAAAGATGCGCTCTGGACTATCATCTATAGCTTGATAAAAAAGAGGGTGTAACTCACAACTGTTCCATTGCACATTGCCATCTGTAATCCTGAAAGCCTGTGCTGGCATATACACAGGGCAGGTATATCCTATACCCTTAATATAACCTGTGTATGGAACTCCTATTGATTTTAGAAACTCAAAATCCTCTGGAGTAATTATTCTATTATTCAGAATATCGCCCATTACTTCACCCAACGATTATCAAATTCAATACCATTCACACTTACACTCTCAGGAGATAGAATCAGAGTAGTTGACAATCCTTGTCCCAACCCCTCGATAATCCGTTTCAGATTGACACAGTATGCATTCGTAAACGCCACCTCAAATATTACCCCGGACGTACCGGTCTTGAACAGCACCGCCCCGTTCTTCTTTACCCACGGCTTGATGGCCCATCCGTAGATATTGTTTTTCACCGTTTGCGAAAGGGTAATCATGATTCGCCCTCCGCGCACTTCTCCTTCTGGTTGGTTCTTGTTTCCGTCAACAGGCTGGTGGAAACCTATCTTGAATTGTTCTACTGCGTATTCGTCGCCGTCAATGCTGAATATGACATTCACATCGCTGTCCACTTGTGGAAAATTAAAGAGTCCCATAGCATTTTCTTTTTTTAGAGTACCCACTGGTTTTCAAATTCCTCTGTACCGAACATCAGTTTCTGTGCCTGTACGGTCAGTTTGGTCGCAATATAGCCCTTACCCTGCCGGATATAGCTGATTTCCATATCCACACAGGTCGCTTTCTCAAAGAGTATCTTCTCAAGCGCGGAGCCTTGGTTGTCGTGCACGACGATGGCGCCGCTCTGATATTTGCGCGCATCCAGCATCCACTGGATCATGTCCCGGTTGGGCAGGTGGGGATAGGTCACATAAAAGGTTCCGCCCTTGACCTCCGTCTGCACCTGACCCTTGACATCTATCCCTTGGGCGAATCCGAACTCACAACCTATCAGTTGATAACTGTCCTTATACATATCTGTCAGCGAGGTGGCTGCCAGATTGCCGATTTTTAAGAATACTGTGTATCCAAACATAGTGCATACAAAATTTAGGAGTGAATATTCAAGGTTAATTCGTTTCGTTCATCCAGGCCGACCTCCAGTGTCTTTCCCTGGCACAGTTCCTCTTTGATAATGAGGCGCGATATGGGTCTGCGCAGATAGTTACGGATTACGCCGGCCACTTGGCGTGCGCCGTATTTGGGAGTAAATCCCTTATGGGCAAGCATCTTTCGGGCATCGTCACTGATGATGATGTTGATACCCTGTTTGTCCAGTAGTTTCTTGACCCCGTTGAATTGTATATCGAATATTTTCAATAGGATATCTTCGCTGATAGGGGAGAACGGTACGATTTCAGACAGACGGGCAAGGAATTCCGGGCGGAAATACTGCCCCATCACCTCCATTATCTGGTTGGTGGTCGGCACATTGCCCGATTCCAGCTGTCTTGTCAGCCACTCGCTTCCCACATTGGAGGTGAACAGGATAATGGAGTTCGAAAAATCCCCTTCCTTTCCCAGCCGGTCATGCAGTTTCCCTTCGTCCATGATTTGTAGGAAAATGTCATATACGGAAGGGTGCGCTTTCTCTATCTCGTCAAATAACACGACGGCGTATGGTTGCTGGCGTATCTTGTTGACCAGCATGCCGCCTTCCTCATAGCCCACGTATCCCGGAGGCGCACCGTATAGCAGGGCGGCAGAGTGTTCTTCCTTGAATTCGGACATGTCAAAGCGGATCATGGACTTCTCGTCGTTGAATAGTGTTTCTGCCAATGCCTTGGCGAGTTCGGTCTTTCCGGTTCCGGTGGGTCCTAGCAGGAAGAAGGAGCCGATAGGTTGCCCCGGCTTGTTCATGCCGCTGCGGGATTCCAGAATGGCGTCCGTCAATGTCTTCAATGCCCGGTCTTGTCCGACGACCCTGCGCCGCAAATACTCCTCCATATTGAGCAGGCGTTCTTTTTCCTGGGACTGTATTTTACCGATAGGGATACCTGTCTTGCTGGCAACAACGGCAGCAACCTCATACACTTCCACCTGCTCTATTTCTTTCTCGGCAAACCGGAGAATGGCATTCAATGCGTTTCTCAGATAAGCTGCCAGTTCTTCATACTTCTGCAATTCATGGACATCCGTCTCTTCTGGTATGACTCCCAGCAGGATAGGGCTTAGCTTGTTGTGCATCAGAAATATCAGGTCCCTCAGTTCTTCTTCCTTCTCTACAGGCTCCTTTTCCGCCTGCTCAATTTCGTTCAATTGGCCAAGCAGGATTTCCGCATCGTTCTTGCCTGTTTCATTCACCATTTTAATGGCGGAGAGTGTCATGTCCAGCAGCCCTATGGCAGAATCCGGCAAACGGCGGTCTTTCACATACCGTTTGGCAAGGCGCACACATTCGGCTACTGCGTCCTCGCTGATTTTTACATGGTGGTAGTCCACATACTGTTTCTGTACGGAGTGCAGCATCTGAATGGCAGACTTCATGTCCGGCTCATTGATTTGTATCACCTCAAAACGGCGGTTAAAGGCATGGTCCGGCTCGATGATCTTACGGTATTCGTCAATGGTAGTGGCGCCTATCACGGTCAGGTTACCGTGCGACAATTCGGGTTTCAGCACATTTCCGGCGCCCGAATTCCCTTGCCGGCTATCCAGCAATACATGGATTTCATCAATAAACAGGATAGCGTTGTCGATGCCGCGAAGTTCTTTCAGGATATTTTTCAGGCGGTCTTCAATTTCTCCTTTATAGGTCGCTCCGGCTATGAGTGAGGCATTATCCAGTTCAAAGATACGGGCTCCTTCCAGGAAGGAGGGTACTTTATGGTTCACGATATCCCACGCAAGCCCATAAACCAAAGCCGTTTTCCCGACCCCGGCATCGCCGACAATCAGCACATTGGATTTGCTGAGGCTGCCTAAAATCTCCATGATCATGCGGTTCTCGCGGTCACGGTTGATTACCGGATGCAGGCTGTTCGTCGCAGCAGCGGTAAGATCCATACAGTATTTGGTTAAAAAGGAAGATGAAGATGAATTGGGTGACAAGACAGGACTTTCCGTCATGGAAACGGGAGGGTTGCCTGACGGCTCATTATTATATATGGAACGGATATCCTTTTCCAGTATGGGAAAGGATTTGAGCTGGTCGCTCGAAAAGGCGACTCCCGGCTTTGCCAGGGCAGCCAATACACATATAGGGTTAATATCGAACAGCCCTAGCTCTATGCGCACATCATCGGCAGCACGGAATAGGCTGCCAATCTTTTCCGAAGGCTTGATTTCTGACAGCTGGGTGGATTTCGGGCATTGCTCGATATGGACATCCGCCCATTCTTCCAGATAGCCTAAATCCTTACCTATACTTAATATAAAATCTCTTAGCCCTACTTCCTTATGAAGTAAGGCTTTCAATAAATGCGAAGGGGTATAATACTCATTCGCATTTTCACGGGCCACTGCCTGTGCTATGTTAAGCGCAATTTTTATAGAATCATCAAGATTAATGAAACCAACTCCTGTATCCATAATCAATAAGATTTAAAATTGCGCAGGAGAACACCGCAAATATAAGGCAAAAAACGAAAATCCGCTACTTTTAGAGCGTTTTTTTTATGCCTGAGGGCATTTTTTCGAGAAAAATCGAAAATTTTTCCTAAAACGCTTTGTTATTTCAGCAAAATGCCATAAATTGGGCACCGAAATTAGAAGTCAAAAATGACGGGGCAACCGGTCATGGATGAGGGATAATTTCAGAATTAACATTTTTATTAACTTAAAACATTGAGAATATGGCATTTAAAGCGTCATTTAAGTTCTCGGACTCGAAAGAGTTTGATGTGTTGAGATGGGATGTCAAGTTCAACCGTGATGTGGATCCTAAGGGTCGTCCGGCATCTGACATCTATGGTGGTACAATTAATGTCGAGGTTGAATCAACTCCGGATACGATTGTACTGGACAAAATGTTCAAGCAGTATCAGCCTGTAAACGGAAACATCGTCTTCAAGAAAGCAGACGAGGATGCCAAGATGAAGGAACTGGTATTTGAGAACGGGTATATTGTGAAGTACGAGGAGGCACTGAATGTAGCGAACTCATACCCAATGACAATCAAATTCTCCATCTCTGCTCAAACAGTGAAGATGGCTGATGCTACATTTGTACAAGACTGGCCGGAAAACAACTAACCGTTGTTTCTAGTCAAATTCTTGGAGTGCCGGAATATACCAATTCCGGTTATTTCGGCACTCAAAAACATACCGACCAGTCGGATTAATAAGTGGGAATTAAATAGATATTAATAAGTATGGGAGCAAGTTTTCTGAATTTGGTAGCCACCAAGGTAACCGTGAAAGGGGAAGAACAAAAATTCGTTTCTTTACGCCTTCATCAAGGTTTCAACCGGCATCACACGTTTACTATAATTGTAAACTATCTGTCGCCTAACAACACCTTTCAGCAGACTCCGGAGAAATTCATCAATTACATTGGGGAGACTGCCAATATTTCATTCGTCCACAAGCAGACCGGAGAAAGCTATGATTTCGAAGGGATTATCAATCAGGTGGAAATGATTGGAAGTGTGGGCGAAACGGGCGGAGTGGCTATTCATGGAGCAAGCCCTACTATACTGTATGAAAATAACAAGACACTCGACTCATGGACGGATCAGACCTTATCCGCCATTATAAAGGAAGTGACACAGGAGTACGGAAAAGTCAATCTGGTCTCTAATCCTGAATATGATTTGCCTATCCCTTACATGGCACAATACAACGAAAGTGTCTTTGATTTTATGAATCGCCTTTCGGCCCTGTATGGGGAATGGTTTTATTACGATGGCGCCAAAACTTATTTTGGCAAGCCGAACAAGGAGGACGACCCTAAGAAGATCTTGTATGACGTGGACTTGGAAGAAGTAAGGTTGGTAGCCAATCTGGTACCGGGGAAATCTGCCAGATACGATTATGTAGCGCAGGAGAACAAAATACATAAGGCAGATACGCCCGCTAAACCGGAAGGAATGAACGACCTCCAGTCCATTGCTCATGGCTGTTCGGAAAAGGCTTACAGCGCCCGCACCACTTCTGCGGCAAATCCGCATATCACAGACAAGGCGGGATTGGACGAACAAATGAAAATTGTAAAGAATTCATCCGGTGCCGGTCTCTTGAATATAAAGGGGATCGGAAAAACATGCCGGATCAGGATCGGAGAGGTTATTGACGTGGCTTTTCCGGATAGGATGAAATTGTCTCCTTTAGGGAAATTCCGTATTACCGAAATCACCCACGAGGTGAATCGGGACGGACATTATATAAATAGTTTTGTAGGCATCCCGGACCAAATGACGCACATTCCTGTGCCCAATGTAAAAATGCCGTTGGCATTGCCTGAGTTGGCAACGGTGGAGAAGAACGATGACGAAAAAGGACAGGGACGCGTGAAGGTTGTCTTTGATTGGCAGAAAAAGGGAAAAACGACCAATTGGATCAGGGTACAGAGCCCTAATGCGGGAACAAGCGATGCGGTATCCAAAAACCGGGGATGGGTATTTGTTCCGGAAGTCGGGGACCAGGTGATGGTCGGTTATGAACACGGCAATCCGGACCGTCCTTATGTAACCGGAGCCATGTTTCACAAGGACTCGGGAAAGGGCGGAGACAAGGACAACAAACTGAAAAGTATCATCACCCGAAGTGGAAACACCATTCTTTTTGATGATGAGACGGGAAGTATCACCATTATGGACCAGACTGGGAAACAGCTTATTGTTCTGGATGGGAAAGATACGATTAATATCATGGCAAAGAAAACGGTGACCGTCACCAACGAAGAAGAGTCGGTTATTATCATGGATGGCAGGTCTATCGGCTTGCAGTCTGATACGATTTCCATTGAAGGGAGGAAAAGCATTACACTGTTGTCAGGCGGTGAGAACATGATACTCAGCGGTGAAAAGAAGATAATCGGCAGCAGTGGAACCAATATCAAGCAGGAGGCTTCCAAAGGATATGACTTGAGTACTCAGAAAGGCACAGTCAAAGGTACAAACTTGTCAATCGAAGGCACAGCCGATGTAGCGGTAACAGGAGGAATCATAAAGTTCAACTCATAAAACCTCAGGATATGGGAGCATCTGCGTCTGTTGTACAGGAATACTTTAAGGCGGTCGATTATTGGGCGGATATTGCCGATAAGAAGGACTGGAAACTGGCTATATGGATTGTCGGACAGAACGATGTGGATTTGGTTGACAGGTTCTTGGAAATCGAACGCTCGCCTGTCGGACAGTTCGAGGATATTTTCTTCCGGTTTGACACGCCGTATGAGGGAAGCGGGGATGAATACACCGAACAGCTATGGCAGGAATATGCCGGCTGGTTCTCAGAAGAAGTGGAGGAAAAATACGACATCATCAAGGCCTTGCGGCACGATGGGCTGTTGAAAGAAGAATATGTCCCGGACACGTCTGTCGAACATACGGCAGCCAATCTGTGGAAAGAGATGTTGCGTTTCAAGGCATGTATATCCGGATTGGAGAATGCCTGTTTCTGCATCTATTTTCCTCCGGGACAGGAAAGGGGGCTTTCCAGGACCGAATGGTTCAAGCAGGTCTTGGAAGAAGGAATTCCGCAGGGAATCCGGTTAACGACCATTGACATGAAGAAAAACAGAAGTGTCAATCTGGATGAATCGCCGGCTGTAATTTATATCTGTCCCAAGTTCGATATGGCGGCGGCCCTGCATAACCGGATGGCACGGAGCGATACGGGCAATGACCTGATTGCACCCGAAAACCGGTTCAAACAGCAGGTGAGTGCCGTCATGGATTGCACACAAAAGCAGGATTGGAAATTGTTGGACAAGGAAATCCGGAAACTGCTGGATGTTGCCGGGGAGTTGAAGGATACGAATATATTGACATCCGCTCTGTTCATCGCCGCTGAAGCGTGTTATGCGATTCGGGAATACAAACATAGCATAAAGTACAGCGACGATACGATCAGGGAAGCGGAAAAGGCAATGGATAATGGCGAAGCGGCTGGATATAGCTATTGGAAAATGGCAACTTCCATGAAAGCGGCTGTCCTGACGGCAGAGAAAAAACGGGAGGAAGCAATTGCACTGTATGAGGGACTGGCGGAGAAAGCTATCGGACAAAAAGATCCCTACTATGTCATGGAAGGTTATCGGATGTGTGGCTTTTTACGCTACGAGGAAGGCCAGCTGAATCAGGCTTTCGAGTATTTTCTGCTTGCTTTGGCAGCCGGGAGTTATCTTTCCGAAGAAATCAGACGGAACTCCACGTTTACTTATGCGGCATATCTGGCGCTCCACACTGGCAGGCAGGTACGTGCGCCGATTGATATGGAGGTCTTGGAAGGGCAGCTTCAGGAATGGCTGGGAGAAGATTGGAAACAACTGGTGGAGGGTCCGGCCATGCAGCAGGCAAAAGCCAGAAGAAAAAGTAAGATTTTCGGATGAGTGAGATTTACTAACATATTTTTTAATTATAAAACAGATTAAGTATGGATTTAGGAAATTACGGAATAGGCGGAAATGAAGTGAAAATGGATGCCTCCGAAGGTATTGCGGAAATTCCACAGAACCGGACATTATTGGTTGAACAATTGACAAAGGACGAACCGGTAGCTCCCGAAGTGGTCATCGGTCTGACTAGCATTGACGAAGTCTTTGCACATTTCCAGCCGGAAATTGATATAGAGTTCGCTGATGCGGAAGGGGCTCCTGTTGAAGAGAACTTCCGTTTCCACAATGTGGGAGATTTCTCCGTGAAGAAAATGACGGAACAGAGTCCTTTCCTGTCGGGGCTGAATGCGGAAAAACAGTTTGCTGACAGGATGGAGAAGTCGTTACGGTCTAACAAGGTGCTGCAACGGGTTCTGGAAAACCCGGCTACACGCAAGGCGTTCGTCAATACACTGTCTATCATGTTGGACGAATTAAAGGAAAATGAGAAGTCTAACCCTGTAAATGAATGAGAACCATGAGCGAACAGAACACACAGAAGGAAACCGCAGTACAGCAACAGCAGGCTGCGGTACAAACCAAAAACTTGAATGCGGAGTTACAGGCTTTGGCAAAGTTCGGAGGTTTCAACGTCTTGGAATCTTCGGTGGACGGCATACAGAATTTGAATCCGGAACGTAAGGCACGCCGGAATATATTCCTTACTGACCGGGAACGGGCTAACGAGCGTAAGGAACTGAGAAAAAGGATTGAGATGTGGATAGATATGCTGAAAGACGGCAAGTCCATCAGCGAAATGGTGGATTTGTGCCAGAAAAAGTCTGCTGCCGTCTCTGACCTGCTCTCTCAAAATCAGCTGAAGGCGGTAGAAGAAGTGAAACAATTGGAAAAATCATACCGCACGGTCATGCTTTTCTACAAGAATACGGATGCTGACAAGATTAAGAACGTATCCATTGTCAACGCTTCCATGGCGCAGCTTACCGATTTGGACAATTCTTTCTTTATCGACGCTATTGCCGACGAGCTTCGTGCCAACTATGACCGTTTGGATTTACGTACCAATTATTCACTGCTGGTAATCCCCGGATACCTGGGTTCCAACAAGGTGGTGGAGAAATGGGCAAAAATAGCGCATGACAACAAGGTTATGATTTTCACTGATTTTGCAGACCTTGAAAAACCGGATGATGTGATTGAGATGTTCTTCGATTCCAATCTGACAGGTGGCGATGTCTATAAGTCCAATGTCTGCATGACATGCAACTATCTGGTAGGACGTGGACGCTATACCGAATTGGGAGAAACCGAGGACTTGCTGATTCCACCTTCGGCTGCACTGGCTGGCAGTGTGTACAAAACCGTGATGGCACAGGTCACTGCCGGAAAGAAGTACGGCTCTATGAGCGAGGTGGACAGCGTGGCTTTCAACCTGAAGAAGAGCGAAATCTCCGAAATAGAAAAGATTGGTCTGATACCGATGGTAAAGGAATACGGCAAAGTCATGGCTTTCTCGGCAAAGACCTTGTTCAATGGTGACAATCTGGGCTTGCAGACCTACTCGGTGGTACGTGTGTTCGATTGGGTGACAAAGGTCCTGATGGATTTTCTCAACCGCCGTGCCTTCGAAAATTGGAACAGCAAGGCTGAAAGGGATTTGCGCGGGCAGATTAGCAATTTCCTGGACAGCATACAAGGTCCCGGACGCCTGATTGAAAAATTCAAGATCCTGCGCTTCGAGAGAGACCCGAAGCAGAAGGACCGTATCTTCCTCGACATTCACCTGACTCCCTATTTCCCGGCAAAGAGCTTTGTCATCAAGCTGGAGGGAACGAAGGGGGATGATGAAAATGAATGGAACAGCGATTATGCACAGGATGCATAAATGAGTATTTTTAGAAGTAACTGAAGGGTCCGGCGGGGCTCTTCAGCTACTCTCCTTTTTACATCCTAAAAAATTCTCACTATGTCAGATGTATTCAAAAATATAGCTGACGCCGTTGATAGCAACAGCGTCAGACGGGGCTTTTCCGACCTTTTCACGGCCTCGAAAGCGGCTCTGGACAGGCTCCAGTCAGGTCTGGCAGGAGCTCTTCCTTCCGTGCCGGGCATGCCTGTGGCCAAGTTCGGCGACCTGTCCGTGGGCATCGACACGCACCCCACGGTCACGCCTCCGTCCCCGGTCATGCCCGTGCCCCACGTGGGGAAGGTGTACGACCTCA